>CAYSEW010000015.1:0-57931 GCA_964430245.1 uncultured Flavobacteriales bacterium | reverse complement strand
AAAAATCAAAATCTATCTATAAACAGACGATAGAAAAGCTATACTTCACGTTTGGAAATAGCCGCTAACTGATCTTCTTATACCAACGTAAATTTGGGTAAACATTAAGATCATGAAAGCAAAAATTATCATACTACTTATTTCAATCATCACTGGAATTAATGGGTTTGCTCAAAACACCGAAATCGTTTATAATGAAAATATGAATATCTACAGAGTTGTAGCGGTTCAAAATCAAAACGAACAGATCGTTAGTGTTTCTAATACTATCGCTGTTGAAAAACCTTTAACATTATATGCTCCTAATGCATTCTCTCCTGATGGCGATGGAGTTAATGATTTTTTCTCAGTAAAAGGTCAGGGTGCTGATAACTTTAGCCTTGAAGTTTATAACAGATGGGGACAAATGGTTTATCAATCTGATGATCTTAATGATGAGTGGAATGGAGATTACAGAGGAAGTCAAGTGCCAATGGGAACTTATGTATATCAAGTAAAAGCTGTTAATGTTTCTGGAGATAACACAATGGTTAAAAAAGGTACTGTTGTTTTAGTTAGATAATATTAACCTCTCATTAATATCACATAAACTTTTAGCAAGTAATCATATTTTCACTATAACCAAACGATAGAAAAGCTATGCTTCACGTTAGGAAATAGCCGCTAACTGATCTTCTTATACCAACGTAAATTTGGGTAAACATTAAGATCATGAAAGCAAAAATTATCATACTACTTATTTCAATCATCACTGGAATTAATGGGTTTGCTCAAAACACCGAAATCGTTTATAATGAAAATATGAATATCTACAGAGTTGTAGCGGTTCAAAATCAAAACGAACAGATCGTTAGTGTTTCTAATACTATCGCTGTTGAAAAACCTTTAACATTATATGCTCCTAATGCATTCTCTCCTGATGGCGATGGAGTTAATGATTTTTTCTCAGTAAAAGGTCAGGGTGCTGATAACTTTAGCCTTGAAGTTTATAACAGATGGGGACAAATGGTTTATCAATCTGATGATCTTAATGATGAGTGGAATGGAGATTACAGAGGAAGTCAAGTGCCAATGGGAACTTATGTATATCAAGTAAAAGCTGTTAATGTTTCTGGAGATAACACAATGGTTAAAAAAGGTACTGTTGTTTTAGTTAGATAAACTAAAATTCTATTTATCTTTAAAAAAAATGGAATAAACACAACAATGGTAACAGCATTAATTGTAGATGACGAAAATAAAAACAGAGAAAGTCTAGCAAAATTGATCGACCAGTTCTGTTATGGATTAAAAGTCATCGGTCATGCAGAAAATGTAAAATCTGCAGAAGAATTCATAAAAAACAATCAACCACAAATAGTATTTCTTGATATTGAAATGCCAGGTGGAAATGGATTTACTTTACTAGAAAAATATGAAAATCCCGATTTTCAACTCATCTTTACTACAGCCCATGCTGACTATGCTATAAAAGCTATCAAATTTGCTGCATTGGATTATTTACTAAAACCTATAAACGTTAATGAATTAAAAATTGCTGTAGAAAAAGCAATACAAAATATTAACTCTTCATCCAATACTGAGGACAAAAGATTTGATGTTCTCAAAAACAATCAAAAAAATGAAGGATTTGATTTTAAAAAAATTGCCCTTCCCTCTTTAGATGGTATTGAATTTTATGACATTAGTGAAATTCTTAGATGTGAAGCAGATAGAGCGTATTGTAAATTTTATTTAACTAATGGAAGTAAAATAACAGTATCAAAAGCATTAAGAGAATTTGAAGACCTTCTTAATGAATGTAACTTTTTTAGAGTACACAAATCCAACATGGTCAATCTAAATCATATTAAAAAATATGTAAAAGGAAAAGGTGGATATGTAGTGCTTTCTGACGAATCTCATGTTAATGTCTCCGTAAGAAAAAAAGAAATGTTGATGGAAGTATTGGCTAATTACAAATAATTAAAGAATTGAAACACCTATTATATATACTTTTAGTTTTTGGATCAATTCATGTTCAATCCCAGGATCCTCAATTCACCCAATTCTACGCCAATTCACTTCACCTTAACCCTGCATTAGCAGGTAAAGATCTTAGCCCAAGGTTCCATTCAGGCTATAGAAATCAATGGCCGGAGATAGAGAATGCTTATATAACCTATAATCTTGAATACGATCAGTTTATTGATAAAATTCATGGTGGATTAGGTGTTCAATTTCTTTATGACAAAACTGCAGGAGGCATATTTAATACAGCTATTTTAGGACTTAGTTATGCCTACCAATTGAAGTTATCTAAAGGATGGTCAGTCAATTTTGCATTAAAGGGGAATTTTGTTCAAAAAAGTATTGATTGGAGCAGAACTATTTGGGGGGATCAGATAGACCCTGTAAGAGGTGTTGTCTACAATACCAACCAATTACAAGGGCAGAATGCTAATTACTTCGATGCTGCATCTGGATTAGTTGTTTTTTCACCAAAGTTTTTTGGTGGAGTTGCTGTTAATCATTTAACCCGTCCTAATGAATCATTGTTTTTTAACAACAATCAGGAAGAACAAATACCAATTAGAACTACTCTTCATGCTGGATATAAAATCATGGTGTTACGTAATGGTCTATTTCATAAAGCTCTTTATATATCTCCTAACCTTCTTTTTGATCTTCAGAGTAATTTGAAACAACTAAATTTTGGTTCTTATTTTGTAGATGGCATTTTAGCTTTTGGTGTATGGTATAGACATACTGCATTCTTAAATCCAAGTGGAGATGAATTTCAATGGCAGGATGCTCTTGTTTTAATGGCAGGAATAGAAGCCAATAAGATGAGGATTGGATACTCCTATGATCTTAATTTATCTAGTCTAGTTCGATCTTCTCTAGGTTCTCATGAAATATCCATTACTTTTGATCTTCCGAATAAGGAGAAAAAATCTGATAAATACAGAGTTATATTTTGCCCTGTATTTTGATTTTTTTATTTTAGAGGTAATTAAAAAATTAAGACATGTTAAAAGAATTTTGTGATCAAAAAAAGTATATGCTAATAGCTGCAGCTATAGGAGTTATAGCTGTGTTTTTACCATGGGCAACAGTTAAAAGTGGTATGTTAAATTTTTCTGCAAATGGATTGGATGGTGATGGTGTTATAACCTTAATCTTATTCTCAATAGTTGGTTATTTAATATTTAGGAATGATAAAACAGAAGAATTATCTGGCAATAATCTATATTTAGTTGTTGGTGGTTTTGGAATCTGTGCGTTAATTGGGATATACGATTGGTCAAATGCCAGTAATTCTTTTCCAACTGTATCTAATCAATTAGTATCTGTTAATATAGGTATAGGGTTATACTTAACTGCTTTATCTGGTATAGCAGGAGCTGTAATTCCATTTGTTTTAAAAAACAAAGAAAACAACTAATTTGTTTATTTCTATTAGTAATTTCTAAATATTAAATTATCATATTTAATGGTTTTTTTTTATATTTAATCTTACCTTGCACTTAATTCATCGAAAACTAAAGATAAATGTCTGAACCTACTTTTATTGTACCTCACGATTTTACATTTACTGCAGATACTGCCTTAAATCATGCCATTAATATTTCTAAGCAGATTAACGCAAAAGTTGCTATTGTACATATTGTAACTAAAGATTCAGAAAAAAATGAAGCCGAGCAAAAACTTCAAAATCTTATAAAAAACCATCCTGAGCAAAACATAGAAATGAATGCTCATGTTATTCAAGGAAGTATTTTTACTGATATTGGAAAACTTGCTGAGGAACTAAATGCCAGTGCTATAATTATGGGAACTCATGGTGCAAAAGGAATGCAAAAAGTTTTTGGAAGTTTTGCGATGAAAGTGATTATTAGTACTACAGTACCTTTTATGGTTGTACAAGATAACGCAGAGGTCAATACACTTAATAATATTGTTTATGCTATTGACAGTTCTCTTGAGAGCTTACAAATAGCATCTCTTGCTGGTAATATTGCTAAATTATACAATTCAAAAGTTCACATAATAGCTGGAAAAGAAACAGATGCAAAATATGCTTCTAAAGTTAAAATGAATCTTAAAGCGCTAAGTAAAAAATTAAATACACTTCATGTAAACCATCATCTTGAACTGATTGATACTAGAGGCTCATGGTTAGATTCTATAATTGATTATGCTAATAAAGTAAATGGAGATATGTTTGCTATTGGATATGATTCAGATAAATTCTTTGCTTCTAATGATAAATTTGCTCAATCACTTCTATTTAACAAGGCAAAAATACCAACATTAATAATTAATTCTAAAAATATCACCAAATCTGATTATTGATCAAGCATTAATTGCTAATCTATTTCTTGTTCTTTTTACATTTCAAAATCTGAGAAATAAATTTTGGTCTGAATTTTGAATTTAGGTAAATTCGACACTCTAATATTAAAAAATGAAAAAAACAATTATATATATATTCATATTATATGGATGTAATTTCTATAGCCAGAATAAATTAACCAACCAAATTATATGGGGTACTGGAACATTCTATCCAGAACAGATCTCTGATGTTAATTCTATGAATGACGGCAAGCATTTTACTTCATTAGATATAGATTATGATAATGGAACTATGCAAATCAATAAATACACTTATGCTAATTATGAGAAAATAAGTACTATTCTATCTTCAGATGATGTTCCTGGAAATTCAATTGACAATTATCAATTCAACCATAAAGAATCTCAAGTATTAATTGCTACTTCTATGGAGCCAATCTATAGGCATTCAACTGAATCAAATTATTATATATATGATATTAAATCTAATGAATTAGCTCCTTTAACAGATTTTAAACAGGGGAAACAAAGATTGGCAGAATTTTCTCCAACTGGTCATCATATTGCTTTTGTTAGAGAAAATAACATTTTCATCAAAGATTTAAATACAAATGAAGAAATAGTAGTTACCGAAGATGGTAAAATTAATGAAGTAATCAATGGAGCCACAGATTGGGTTTATGAAGAAGAGTTCAGCTTTGACAAAGGTTTTGAATGGTCTTCAGATGGTAGTAAAATTGCCTATTATTCATTTTATGAAGGTGATGTGAAAGAATTCCAAATGGAAATGTATGGATCACTCTATCCTACTCATCATAAATTCAAATACCCAAAAGCAGGAGAAGCAAATTCAGTTATATCAATTAATGTCTACGAATTAAACAATAACAGAACTACTCCATTTGATATAGGAACAGATCCAGATATATATATACCAAGAATCAAATGGACTTCAGATCCAGACATACTCTCTGTTCAAAAAATGAATCGTCTTCAAAATCAATTAAAAATACTAACAGGTAAATTCAAGTCGGACAGGCCTAATAACAGCGGAGTAACTACTCAAATAATATATACCGAAGAGTCTTCAACATATATAGACATTCATGACAATCTTACCTTTTTAAATGACAACGAGCATTTTTTATGGACTAGTGAAAAAGACGGATATAACCACATATATAAAATAAATATAAACAATGGTAATGCTGTTCAAATAACGAGTGGAAATTGGGATGTTACTGAAGTTTATGGAATGAGCGAACAAAAAGAATCTATCTTTTTCCAAGCTGCAAAAGAACACCCAACCCAAAGAGAAGTATATACTATAGATATTAATGGAAAGGAACTTAAGAAGTTAAGTACTAAAGCTGGAACTAACCATGCGGAATTCAGCAATTCATTTGATTATTACCTACATTTCAATACATCTGCCAATACTCCTCATTATATTACTCTTCATCAATTAAATAACTCTGATTTTAAAGTGTTAAAAGACAACAATGCTTTATTAGATAGAATGAATCAATTCAATTTAACTAAAAAAGAATTTTTTCAAATTAAAGATGTCAATGAAAATAACCTTAATGCATGGATGATTAAACCTCCCGACTTTAACAAAAAGAAGGAATACCCCCTTCTTATGTATGTTTATGGAGGTCCTGGTATCAATACAGTAAATGATGAATGGGAATGGATGAATTATTTCTGGTGGCAAATGCTTGCACAAAATGGATACATAGTTGTTTCAGTAGATGCAAGAGGAACAGGCTTTAGAGGTAAGGATTTTAAGCACTCAACTTATCTACAACTAGGCAAGTATGAAACTGAAGATCAGATCTTAGCTGCTAAAAAATTAGGAGAATTCAAGTATATAGATAAAAATAGGATTGGAATTTTTGGTTGGAGCTATGGTGGTTATATGTCATCATTATGTATAACTAAAGGTGCTGATGTATTTAGTACAGCAATTGCAGTAGCTCCTGTTACAAACTGGAGATATTATGACAATATTTACACTGAAAGGTTTATGAGAACCCCTCAAGAAAATGGAGACAATTACGATGTGAATTCCCCTATTAATCACGTTGATAAGCTGAAAGGAAATTACCTGTTAATTCATGGTACTGCAGATGACAATGTACATTTTCAAAATGCCCTTGAAATGGTAAATGCCTTGGTAAATGCCAATAAACAATTTGATTTTTTCGCTTATCCAGACAGAAATCATGGTATCTATGGCGGATATACAAGATGGCATCTATATGATATGATGACAAATTATTTAATAGATAACCTTTAAATTGATTATATGATAAGGACTATTTTATTTATTACAATCACTTTATTATGCTCTAATTTATATGGTCAGGAAAAAATTAATTGGCTTTCATGGGATGATATGATCTCATTAAGGGATAAAGACAGTATTAAAAAAAAGGTTTTTATTGACTTTTATACTGGCTGGTGTGGCTGGTGTAAAAAAATGGATGCTTCGACATTTTCTGATCCTACTATTGTGAATTATATGAATTCTAAATATTATGCTGTTAAATTTGATGCAGAAACGAGAGATACTATCAATTTTAATGGTCATCAATTCATCAATACAGAACCTTCTTATGTTAAAGGAAGTTCTAAATCTAGAGGGAAAACTCATTGGTTTGCACATTCAATACTTGAAGGGCAACTCTCCTATCCAAGCTATGTAATTTTAGATGAAAACCTAACAAGGTTGATGATTTATAAGGGATATAAGGATACTGAAAACCTATTAGGCATTTTAATTTTCTTTGCTTCAGAACAATATAAATATTATCATAATTATTTAAATAATCTCTGGCAATCCAGCTTAAAAAAAAGTAATTAATTTAAATGAAGGTCAATAGAGTTATTCAAACTTATGCTGTAAAAATTACAGATGAACCATTTGAATTATCAAATGGGAAAATCCTTAATCAAACTGCTCGAATAACCTTTAGAGATATCAATAAGAATATTATTGAAAAAAAGAAATATGGTGTTCCTGAACTAGACGATATTTATAAAAAAATCAATCATGGACAAAGTTTAGAGCTTTCCAATTGCTATATAAAAAACTTTTCTCTTGATAATTATAGAAATATTTACAAGTTAAAAACTGATTCTCATGTTGAGTTGAATAATTTTACAGCTGTAGATTCTATATTTGAAGCTGATAGAGTCGTTGATTTTTCTTATGCAGCATTTATTGGTGATAAAATAGATTTTTCTAACTCTCATTTTGGTCATGGAAATTTAACATTCTATCAATCAATATGTGAAGATTTTAATGTTGATTTTAGTAATACAAGCTATTCTGAAGGAAATAATAGTTTTCAATATACTAAGTTTGGTAAGGGAAATATCACCTTTGAAAATGCTTCATTTTTAAATGGCAATCTCTCATTTATTAATACAAGTTTCAATGACGGGAACGTTAATTTTAAAAACATAAATTTTGGTAATGGAGATGTTCAGTTTTCTTATGCCAAATTTGGGGAAGGTATTATTTCATTTGACAAATCTATTTTTAATGGGTTGTACATAGACTTTTCAAAAGTTGAATTTGGTAATGGGAAATTAGATTTCAGAAGGGTGGATTTTGGAAATGCTGAAGTTAATTTTTCAGAAATAGAACATGCTGGAAAAGAAAAAGTCAGCTTTAGAAGAGCTAAATTTGGAGATCGCTCCATTAATTTCGAAGAAGCAATTTTTGGCGATGTTGACGTTCAATTTGATCAAGCTGAATTTAAATCTGGAAAAATCTCATTATTAAATGCAAGAGCAAAATCATTTTCATTTTCAAAGTGCATTTTATCTAATTATTTAGATCTTAGAGTATACAGATGTCAATTTATTGACCTATCCAATTCAATTATAAGAGATATTATAGATCTTAAACCAGGAATTGCTCCTGTAAATATTAAAAGGTTATATATTCAAAATATTAGGATCGTTGGAAAGATCTTTATTTCTTGGAAAGAAAATAAAGTTTATGATCTTATAGCCAATCAATCTGAAACTTCTTATAAAGAAAAAGCAGATCAATTTAGAATATTAAAAGAAGATTTTAGAAACTCTGGAGATTACAATGATGAAGACAAGGCATATGTCCAATTCAAAAGGTATGAATTAAAACAATTATCTCAGGAGAGGATCAATAGAAATAAATGGAATAAATTATGGAATTATCCCATTGTTGGTTTTCAAAAAGTAATTTTTGATTACATGGGTTTATATGCTACTTCACCAATAAGAGTATTATTAAGTATCATCTTTGCCAATCTACTATATGGATTCATTTATACGATCTTTGTTTTTTACAATAGTAATTATATAAGTTGTATTGATAGCGGCTTAAATTTTACTGAAAAATTATTAGATTCTTTTTATTTTAGCTCTATAACATTTTTCACGATTGGTTATGGTGAATGTACCCCTTCAGGTTTATTAAAAATCATTTCTCCTATAGAAGGTTTTACAGGTGTATTTTTAATGTCCTACTTTACTGTTGCTTTTGTAAGAAAGATTTTAAGATAATTTTTATATAACAAATCTTTGAGCCAATCTTAAAGTTTTTATCTTTACAAAACTGCCCTTATTATAGAATTAAAAATGTGAATTTATGAGTGAGATTGCTAAACTAACCTTGGGAGAAAACACATATGAATTGCCAGTGATTACTGGCTCTGAAGATGAAAAAGCCATTGATATTTCTAAATTAAGAGGAATGTCAGGATATATCACTATTGATACTGGCTTTAAAAATACCGGTTCAACTAAAAGTGCAATTACCTTTTTAGATGGAGAAAAAGGAATATTAAGATATAGAGGGTATCCTATAGAACAATTGGCTGAGCAAGCTGAATTTCTAGAAGTAGCCTATTTATTAATTTATGGTAACCTACCCACTCAGGAAGAATATAGAGAGTTTAAAGAAAGTATTACACATCATACGCTTGTCCATGAAGACATGCGTGAATTCATTGAAGCTTATCCAGCTAAAGCTCATCCAATGGGTATATTAGCTGCGTCTTTATGTACTCTATCAACTTTCTATCCAGAGTCTCAAGATCCAAACAGAAATACGAAAGCCGTTGATCTTACCATTCATCGATTAATTGCAAAAATTCCTACACTAGCAGCATGGGCTTATAAAAATGCCATGAGACATCCTGTAATGTATCCTTTAAATAAATTCAACTATTGCGAAAATTTTCTTTTTATGATGTTTGCTATGCCATCAGAAAAATACTATCCAGACCCAATAGTTGCCAATGCTTTAAATAAATTACTCATTCTACATGCTGATCATGAACAAAACTGTTCTGCTTCTACTGTTCGAGTTGTAGGATCATCACAAGCCAATTTATATGCATCCATTTCTTCTGGTGTATCTGCTCTATGGGGACCTTTACATGGAGGTGCTAATCAGGCAGTGATTGAAATGCTAGAAAAAATTAAAGAAGATGGAGGTGGACTAGAAAAATGGATCAATAAAGCTAAAGATAAAAATGACCCCTTCAGATTAATGGGATTTGGTCATAGAGTTTACAAAAATTTTGATCCAAGAGCCAAAATCATCAAAAAAGCTGCAGATGATGTTCTGAATAAATTAGGTGTTGTTGATCCTGTGCTTGACATTGCCAAAGAGCTAGAAGAAGTAGCGCTTAATGATGAGTATTTTAAAGCTAGAGGGTTATATCCAAACGTTGACTTTTACTCTGGTATTATTTATAGATCATTAGGCATACCAACAGAAATGTTTACTGTAATGTTTGCTTTAGGTAGATTGCCTGGTTGGATTGCTCAATGGAAAGAAATGATGGAAGACAACCAACCCATTGGAAGGCCACGACAAATATATACTGGAGAAAACGAAAGAGATTTTGTTTCACTTGATAAAAGATAATTTAAGCTAACTATAATATCTTCTCTTTAATTTTCGAAAAAGATATCTCATTATGAGAAGAATTATATTCACATTTTTCTTTACTGATTAATAAAACTTGGGGAGACTGATGAACTACATTAAATTGCATAGCAATCTTATCAGAAATTTCTCTATGATTTAATAAATCCAAATAATAAGGAGCAAGATTTATATCCACCTCCCAGTTTCTCTCTAATCTACTTTTAGCCATTGTGCTTATTGAACATCGTGTAGAATGTTTAAAGATCAAACATGGAAGATCATTTGATAGCACCAACAAGTTAGCCAAATCATTTTCATTGGCAATTTCTCTCCAATTTATTTTACTTTTATTTGAACCTCTAAAAAACATATTTACACATTTTTATAAAATGAAATTAGTTGGTAAAATTATAGAATTATATTTGCAAAAATTAATTTTTTTGCTCCATGAAAGAACTTTTATTATTTGAAAAAGAGCTACAACCATTAAGAGAAAACCTTAAAAATCATCCGGTATATAAAAACCTTACTACCATTGAAGATATTAAGGTATTTATGGAGAGTCATGTATTTGCTGTTTGGGATTTCATGTCTTTATTAAAAGCATTACAAATAAAACTTACAAATACAAATGTTCCTTGGACACCAAAACCTAATCCTACACTTAGTAGATTCATCAATGAAATTGTTCACGGTGAAGAAAGTGACGTTAATGAATTAGGTGAACCAAAAAGTCATTTTGAAATGTACATGGATGCCATGTCGCAAATTAACTGTGACCTTTCAAAGATTCATCAATTAATATATCTGATCGATTCAGGGATAGACACCTATAAAGCAATTGATACCCTTAAGATTAATAATAATGTAAAAAAATTCATGAATTTTACATTTAAAACTATCGAAACTAAAAAAGTACATATAATTGCCTCTGCTTTTACTTTTGGTAGAGAAGATTTGATACCAGATATGTTTTTAGAGATCCTTGATAAATCTGATGCTGATAAATCTAAATATAATAAGCTTATTTATTACCTTAAAAGGCATATAGAACTAGATGGAGATGAACATGGTCCATTATCATTAATAATGGTTGAAAAATTATGTGGTAATGACCCTAATAAATGGAGAGAGTCTTTAGAAGTAGCTAAAGCTGCATTAAAGCACAGGATTTATTTATGGAATTTCATTGATCTTGAAATTTCTAAACACAAACATTATAAATCAGAAATTATACTTAATTAATAAAAAAAGCCTTACGATTGTAAGGCTTTTTAATTGGGTGGAAGACGGGATTCGAACCCGCGACCCTCGGTACCACAAACCGATGCTCTAACCAACTGAGCTACATCCACCATATTAGGGGGCAAATATAAATATTTATTCAAAATATTCTTCCATTTTAAAAACGACATTTCTTAATTCCTCTATTTTTGGCATATGAAACTTTTAAAAGAACTCTGTAAAGTACATGCTCCTTCAGGAAATGAAGGTGCTATGAAAAAATTTCTAATTGAATATATTAATAATAACAAAGAAAAATGGAGTGTTCAACCTGAAATAATTACAGGAGATTTCATTCAGGATTGTATTATTTTAAAATTTGGAGACCCAAAAGTGGCTGTTTTTGCTCATATGGATTCTATTGGTTTTACTGTTAGGTACAATAAAGAATTAATTAAAGTAGGTGGTCCCAAAACAGAAGAAGGTTATCAATTAATAGGAACTGATTCAAAGGGATGTATAGATGCTGAGTTAATGGTCATAGAAAATGATGAAGGACAGAAAAGTCTAGAATATGTTTTTGAAAGAGAAATTGAAAGAGGAACTGAATTGACATTCAAACCTAATTGGAGGGAAAATGAAAATTTTGTTCAGTGTTGCTATATGGACAACCGATTGGGCATATGGAATTCACTACAGCTTGCTTCTACTTTAAAAAATGGCGTAATCTGCTTTTCTTGCTGGGAAGAAGTTGGCGGTGGTGCTGTGGGATATTTAGCAAAATACATCTATGAAAAATGGAATATAAATAAAGCACTAATTTCTGATATAACATGGGTGACTGATGGAGTAAAACACGGAAAAGGTGTGGTGATTTCTAGAAGGGATTCAGGAATTCCTAGAAGAAGCTATGTGGATAAAATTATTGAATTAGCGAAAGAAAGTGAGATTCCTTATCAGCTAGAAATTGAATCATCTGGAGGAAGTGACGGCAACCAATTGCAAAAGTCTCCCTACCCTATAGACTGGTGTTTTATAGGAGCTCCAGAAGATCATGTTCATTCCCCTAACGAAAAGGTGCATAAAAAAGACATTAAGGCCATGGTTGATCTTTATCGTTATTTAATGGAGCATTTAAATTAAACCTATCTTTAGATAATGGAATATGGTATTTGTGATTTAGGTATTGTATCAGTTAGAGCTGAAGGTGACGATAGATCTGAGATCGTTACACAGCTATTATTTGGAGAGCATTTTAAAATAATAGAAGAAGCTCAAAATTGGATCCAGATTCAATTGGAAAAAGATCAATACACTGGTTGGGTTTGTAAAAAACAATACAAAGAGATCACTTATGAAGATTATGACAACCTCACTATCAATGATTTTCCTGTATGTGGTAAAAAAACAGCTTATTTAAAAGACCTTGACAATCAAAATATGACACCTATTTCTTATGGTGCTGTTCTCCCCTATTTCCACAATGGAAATTGCAGGATTAGAAATAAGAATTATGAATACAATGATGACATTTCATCTGGTAACTTCAATGACCATCCAAAATATGCCAGGTCATTACTAAACACTCCTTATTTATGGGGAGGCAAAGGTCCCTATGGAATAGATTGCTCTGGGTTCACGCAACTAATCTATAATCTTTGCGGAATTCATATACCAAGAGATGCCTATCAACAAGCAGAATTAGGCGATAAAATCGATGCCTTTAATAACATTCAATCTGGAGATTTAGCATTTTTTCAAAACAAGGAAGGCATAATAACCCATGTAGGTTTAATACTGGATAATAATCAGATCATTCATGCATCTGGTAAAGTAAGGATAGACCAATTAACAAAAGATGGAATTTATGCAAATGATTTTAAAAAGATCACACATAAAATGCATAGTATTAAAAGAATTCATTCCAAATTCTAACTTAAATCGACCATATTCTAATTTCCACTTTATTTATCTTATAAAGTATTTAGTTTTATTCTTAAATCTAAGCAAGCAACATATTAATAAATATTTGGTCTTTAAAATAAATACATTGATGAAGCAACTAATCCTTTTAATAATTTTTCTACCGTTTTCTACAAATGGTCAAACATGGACAGAAGATTTTGAAACTCCACCTATTCATGTATGGGTTGACAGTAACTCAACAGACAGTCTATGGCAAATAGGAAAACCCAATAAACCTTATTTTAATTCTGCAGTTTCAGGAACTAAAGTTATTATAACTGATACTATCAATCCTTATCCACCAAATTCTATGGCTGTATTTTATGCTGAATTTGAATTAGGGGGTTATAATACATATATTGAATGGCATTCTAAAATTGACACAGAAATTGGACATGCTGGTGGAACTATTGAACTATCCTTTAACAGAGGGGCACATTGGATCCCTATTTATGGTGGTCAGTGGTTTGATCCATTCTCAGATACCACATATAATTGGTACGATTCTGCATTTATATATTCACAGCCATATGGATTTGATGTTTCAAATAATGGCCCTAATATAAATGATAGTATTAATGGAATGCCCTCCTATCAAGGATCATCTCAAAATTCTTTTTGGGAATTCGTTCATATTCAATTTCATTGCATGGCAGTTAAAAGTGGAAAAAGCAATCAAAATTTTCTTTTAAGATTTACATTTTATAGCGACAGTATTATATCAAATAGAGATGGATGGATGTTAGATGACTTTTATGTATTCAATTATGGCGGGTGTAGTGGAATCAATGAAATAACAAATGTCATCTCAAATATTTACCCTAATCCATCTAATGAATTTATTTCAATTGAATTAAATAATCATACTTATTCGATGAATTATTTAAGCATTTCCGATGTAAATGGAAGGGAAATTAAAAGGCTGTCGAATCTTAATAATGAGTATGAACAAATTAACATATCCAAAATTCCTCCTGGACTCTATTTTATTAATGTATTCAATGATCATGGAGCATTATTGGGTAAAGAAAAACTGATCATTCAATAAATTACAAGACAATTTGTCTTTATATTTCTTTAATACTCCTCTGATTTCTGAAAAATTGGCTTTTTTTCATGTTCGGACTAAAAATTGATGAGCATTAGTTAAAAGTATCCTATGGATTTTAAACAATTCACCAATAAATCACAGCAAGTAATCTCTACTGCTCAGCAATTGACCATGAGTAGTGGTCATCAATTAATTGAAAATGGACATCTTCTTAAAGCCATGCTTGAAACTGACCAGCATGTCATTCCTCATATCCTGAAAAAATTTGGTGCCAATCCATCAATTATAGAACAAGCAGTAGACAGCATTATTTTATCTTACCCAAAAGTAACAGGCGGAGAAGTTCAGCTAAGCAGATATGCCCAAAAAAGTGTTAATGAAGCCATTATACAAGCTAAAAAGCTAAAAGATGACTATGTTTCATTAGAACATATATTAATTGGAATATTAAAAGCAGGAGATGCTATTGCGCAGCTTCTTAAAGACAATGGACTTAATGGAAAGGACCTTTTAAGAGTAATAGATGAGCTAAGGAAAGGCCAAAGAGTCACTTCTTCTGGTCAAGAAGACACCTATAATTCTTTGTCTAAATATGCCAATAACCTAAATGAAATGGCTCAAAAGGGTAAGCTGGACCCAGTCATAGGCAGAGATGATGAAATTAGAAGGGTACTACAAATCCTTACAAGAAGAACAAAAAACAATCCTATTTTAATTGGTGAACCAGGGGTTGGAAAAACTGCTATTGCAGAAGGAATTGCCCATAGAATTATTAGTGGCGATGTCCCTGAAAATTTAAAATCTAAAATTATCTATTCACTGGATATGGGTGCATTGATCGCTGGTGCCAAATATAAAGGTGAATTTGAAGAAAGGTTAAAAGCCGTCATTAAAGAAGTAGTCAGTGAAAATGGAGAAATCGTTCTGTTCATTGATGAAATACATACCCTAGTTGGAGCTGGAGGTGGTCAAGGGGCAATGGACGCAGCCAATATATTAAAGCCTGCCCTAGCGAGGGGGGAATTAAGGGCTGTAGGTGCTACTACCTTAGATGAATATCAAAAATACTTCGAAAAAGACAAAGCGCTAGAAAGAAGGTTTCAGAAGGTATTGATTGATGAACCAGATAATGAAGATGCCATAAGTATATTAAGGGGAATTAAGGAAAAGTATGAGAATCATCATAAAGTACAAATTAAAGATGAAGCCATTATAGCCGCTGTTGAGCTGAGCCAGCGTTATATTACAGAAAGATTTTTACCCGATAAAGCCATTGATCTAATGGATGAAGCAGCCTCTAAATTACGTATGGAGATCAACAGTAAACCTGAAGAGCTTGATGAAATTGAAAGAAAGATCATGCAGTTAGAGATCGAAAGAGAAGCTATTAAAAGAGAAAATGATAAGAAAAAACTGGATCAGCTTAAAAAAGAGATCTCAGAGCTTAGTGAAACTAGAGATGATCTTAAAGCAAAATGGGAGAATGAAAAAGGAATCGTAGAAAAGATCCAATCTGCAAAGCAAGAAATTGAAGATTTGAAGCTAGAAGCTGTAGCAGCAGAAAGAAATGGTGATTTTGAAAAGGTGGCGGAGATAAGATATGGTAAGCTCAAGGAATTAGCCAATGAAATTGAGGATAATAAAAAAGAGTTAGCCAATGCACAAGCTAATACTAAAATGATCAAGGAAGATGTAGATGCTGAAGAAATTGCAGATGTTGTCTCTAAATGGACTGGAATACCCGTTAATAAAATGTTAGAGGGAGAACGTTCTAAGCTACTCAGGTTAGAGGAAGAATTAAGTAAAAGGGTAATTGGTCAAAAAGAAGCTATTGCTGCTATAGCTGATGCTGTAAGAAGAAGCCGTTCCGGACTTCAGGATCTTAAAAAACCAATCGGTTCCTTCATATTTTTAGGTACCACTGGTGTAGGAAAAACTGAATTAGCAAGAGCATTAACGGAGTTTTTATTCGATGATGAAAATGCCATGACCCGTATTGACATGAGTGAATACCAAGAGAAACATGCTGTTTCTCGGCTAGTTGGAGCTCCTCCTGGGTATGTTGGATATGAAGAAGGAGGACAATTAACAGAAGCAGTAAGAAGAAGACCTTATTCTGTAATTTTATTAGATGAAATTGAAAAAGCACATCCAGATGTATTCAATGTTCTTTTACAAGTACTTGATGACGGAAGACTTACCGATAATAAGGGAAGAGTAGTTAATTTTAAGAATACTATCATTATCATGACATCTAATATAGGTGCTCATCATATACAAGATAATCTTGAAGAGATCAATTCGAAAAACAGAACTTCAGTACTTGCTAAAACCAAAGCTCTTGTTCTTGAATTGCTAAAACAACAAGTAAGGCCAGAATTTTTAAATAGAATAGATGAAACGATTGTGTTTAGCCCCCTCAATAAAGAAAGCATTAATCAGATTGTGAAAATTCAGCTTAATTTATTAGCCAACATGCTTAAGGATAAAGACATCGAGATTAGAGCTACAGATTATGCCATAGAATACATTTCCAATAAAGGATATGAACCTCAGTTTGGTGCAAGACCTATTAAAAGAGTGATCCAAAAAGAAGTACTAAACAATCTATCTAAAGAATTATTAGCAGGAAAGATCAACAATGGAGACAAAATTCTAATAGACTCATTTGAAAACAAGATTATATTTAGAGATGATAATAAAAAATTAAAGTCATAAATTATAAGTTTACTTAAAACTATTTAAATAATTAATTATCAATATTATATGAAAAATTATTTACTAATTATTACGCTATTAGCAAATGGAATTACATGGACCCAAAATTCAATAAAGAATGACCTAGATATAGTTAGAAACAATATGAGCGAACAAGAAAATAGCTGGAATAATGGAGACATACCAGGATTTATGAAGCACTATTGGAAATCAGATTCTTTATCATTTGTAGGAAAAAGTGGCTTGAATAGAGGTTGGAAGAAGACACTAGACAACTATCTAATCAGCTACGACAATAAAGACAAAATGGGTACTTTATATTTCAATAATTTATCCATCAACAAAATAGATATTAATACCATTCACGTAATCGGAAGCTGGACATTAAAAAGAAATGGTGATCTTGGCAACCTAAGTGGCTATTACTCTCTGATATGGCAAAAGAAAAATAATCAGTGGGTAATAATTGCAGATCATTCAAGCTAAATTTAAAAACTTTTCTAAATTTGCCGAAAATTAAAAAAAGCTAACATGTCAGGAAACAGAACTTTTACTATGATAAAACCAGATGCTGTTGAAGCAGGTAACATCGGTAACATATTACAAATGATCACTGATGCTGGGTTCAGTATTAAAGCAATGAAATTAACTCAACTTACAACTGAACAAGCACAGGAATTCTATGCTGTACACAACGAACGTCCTTTTTATGGAGAATTAGTTGAATACATGACTTCTGGACCTATTGTAGCTGCCATCTTAGAAAAAGAGAATGCAGTTGTAGATTTCAGAGAATTAATTGGAGCAACTGATCCTTCTGAAGCAAAAGAAGGGACTATAAGAAAAACATATGCTGAGTCTAAAGGTAGAAATGCAGTTCATGGATCAGATAGTGATGAAAATGCAAACATTGAATGTAATTTTCATTTTGGAGTAGCTGAACTAGTTTAAAAAACTCATTTATTTATTAATAAAAGCCGTTTCTATTGAAGCGGCTTTTTTGTTATTTTATAATCTATAACTATTTCATTTGAGAAAAATAAAGATCATATGCTTATTACTTATGGCTTGTAGTTTAATAAGCTGCTTAGACACGAATGATTTCACAAGTAAAACTTCTAATGAAAACTCAATTGAACTCCTACATGAAAACTTAAACTCTGTTCTAAGTAAAGATGCTGGTTACACACAAGCTATTTCAGTTATTGACCTTAATAATGACGGCTTTCCTGAGCTATTTGCTACTAATACTGGTATCTATGAAAATAACTTATTCTATCAGAATAATAATGGATTATTCACAAAGGACACAATTATAAATATAACGCAAGACAAGTTAAGGACGCATGGTTGTAGCTGGGCTGATTTTGACAATAACAATACACTCGATCTAGTGATTGCCAACAGAGATGATTCATTGAATATTTTATATAAAAACAACAATCTATATCAGTTTACAAATAATAATTTAAATAGTTATAAAAAGAATGAAAGCTATTCTTATGGTGTCTCTTGGTGTGATGTAGACAATGATGGATATTTAGATTTATTCATTACAAATTCACACAATCAAAAAAACAAATTTTACCAAAACATTAATGGGGTATTAAAAGAAAAATCTATTCCTATTATAACAGATTCTTATTACAGCTCAATTCACGCAGTTTGGGCCGATTTAAATAATGATCAATTACAAGATCTCATTATTTGTGAAGACGGAGAGAACCATTTGTATATAAACAAAGGAAATCTTGATTTTATAATGCTTAAAAACAGCATTTTAACAGCATCAAATTCCTTTACTTATGGATGCTCAGCTGCTGATTATAATAATGATGGTCTTATAGATTTATTTTTCGCCAATTGGGCCAATAAAAATGAGCTCTACATGAACCTAGGTGAGCTTAAATTTAAAAAAATAAAATCAGGAGCAATTGTACAAGATTATGACAATACGGAAGGAAGCTGCTGGGGAGATTATGACAATGACGGTTTTATAGACCTAATCGTAACCAATGACGGAGTCAATAGACTTTATAAAAACTTAGACGGACAAACCTTTAAAAGTCTTCAAGTACAGGGACTCACAGACACAATAAGAAATTCAAATGGTACTGTATGGTTAGACGTAAATAATAATGGTTTTTTGGATCTATTCATTGCCAATGGAAAAAATGAATACAATCAATTTTTCAATAATACTGGAAACAACAATAACCATGTGAAAATTCAGCTAAAAGGTACTACTTCAAATAGATCTGCGATTGGTGCTAAATTAAAATTATTCAGCAATGGAATTATGCAAACACAAGTAGTTAGCTCTCAATCTGGAGGAGGATGTGGATCACAAAAATCATTGACCCTTCATTTTGGAATGGGAAAAAGCAATATAATAGATTCATTAATTATAGATTGGCCTTCTGGTAACTCTAAAAGACTATACCAGCTTGAGGTCAATAAAAAATACAACATTATTGAAAATAAGTAGCCTTAATTCATCTAAAAATAAAAGTCAATAAAAAGATTATCATTACAATAAGAGACAGATAGGAAATAAAATAAACTGATAATATATAGACTAAATTAGGTCCTTTAGATATAAGTGTTATTAGTGGTAAAAACAACAATATCACATAAAAGTAAAATGTCACATAAAACGATTCGTAATTAAAAACAACTGAACCATTTTTTTCGACACCATTACTAATCCCAATTTTTTCTCTTAACAAAGGTGATGTATAGATATATAATTGTTGGTCAAAATTTAATCTATAGAAATTTGGATCCTCCAAATTAAATGTCATAATATAATTTTTAAGAGTTGGACTTTCTATTTCCACCTTCATCATATTAGTGTCTGGATCAATATTCCTTTGTTTAATTATACATGGACTTTTCTCTGATTTTAAAATAGCATAATCCAAAAGTAATAAGGTAGCTATTGATATACTGATAAGACTAATTATGAATGAAAACCTTCCCATAACTGATTTTCTAATCTGAATAAAAGAGATCTTTACAATTCTTTCTTCCTTTATGGTTTTCATTCTAGCATAATTTCGAGCCCATTCCATTCTTTTTTTAAACTCTTCCTCAGAAATATGTTGTTTATGTTTTTTTCTGAACTCTTCTTTAAAATTTGGTATATCATCAACTAAATGATCATCTGTTAGTTTTGCATAGGCTTCATTGATCTTCACAAATAGCTGATGAGAATTAGGGTCATGGTTAATATCTGGATGATAAAGCTTTGCTAATTTTCTATAGGCATTTTTTATCTGTTGATCTCCAGCACCAGGTTTCAACCCTAATATTTTCAAATATTTATTCCTCACAATATTATTGCTCTATTAATAATGAATAATTAAAGATAAGAAACACTAATTAAAGAATATTTTTTAAACCAATATCAAAAAATATATTTGTTACCAGTGGTTATTTTTATATTTGCCATCAAAAAGATATTTAATATGGCTAATGAATTACTAAAAGGAAAAAGGGGAATTATTTTCGGTGCATTGAACGACATGTCAATAGCATGGAAAGTTGCAGAAAGAGCTCATGAGGAAGGTGCTGAATTTGTACTTACAAATGCACCAATTGCAATGAGAATGGGCGAAATCAATAATTTAGCTGAAAAAACCAATTCACAGATCATACCTGCAGATGCAACTTCTGTTGAAGATCTAACCAATCTATTCACTAAATCTCAAGAGATTCTTGGCGGAAAAATTGATTTTGTACTTCACTCTATTGGAATGTCACCTAATGTGAGAAAGAAAAAACACTATACTGGACTGAATTACGAATGGTATAAGCAAACATTAGATGTTTCCGCTATGTCTTTACACAAAACATTACAAGTAGCTAAAGAAATGGATGCAATTAATGAATGGGGATCTGTTGTAGCATTAACCTATATTGCTGCACAGCGTATTTTCCCTGATTATAATGACATGGCTGATGCCAAATCACTTCTTGAATCCATTACTAGAAGTTTTGGATATCATTATGGATCTGATAAAAAAGTAAGGGTAAACACGATATCACAATCTCCAACTATAACAACAGCAGGAAGTGGTGTTTCTGGTTTTGATAAATTCCTTAGTTATAGTGAGAACATGAGTCCATTAGGAAACGCTGGATCTATAGATTGTGCTAATTATTGTATATCGATGTTCAGCGATCTTACTAAATATGTGACAATGCAGAACCTATTTCACGATGGTGGTTTCTCAGCTACAGGAGTAACTACTGCTGTAATGGATAAATTTGGTGAATAAAATTGAAGAAGTATTCATATTTAAAGCCTCAGAAATGAGGCTTTTTTTATTTTAGATGCTGAATGATTAAAGAACTTTACAATAAATTCTTAAATAGTAACTGCAAAGTATCTACTGATACTAGAAAAATTTCACCTGGTTCCATCTTTTTTGCTTTAAAAGGACCTAATTTCAATGCCAATGAATTTGCTAGTGAAGCATTAGAAAAAGGTGCTAATTATGCTGTAATTGATGATGTAAAGTTTACTATTAAAGACAAAACTCTTTTAGTAGACGATGTCTTAACCTGCCTACAACAGCTAGCTTTATATCATAGGAAACAATTTAATATTCCTGTGATTGGAATTACTGGTTCAAATGGAAAAACTACCTGTAAGGAGCTTATAGGAGCTATTTTAAATAAAAAGTCCCCTACTCTTGTCACAGAAGGTAACCTGAATAATCATATAGGTGTTCCACTAACGCTATTACAACTATCTTCTGAACATCAAACAGCTATTATTGAAATGGGAGCAAGTAAATCCGGTGATATTAAAGAATTGGTTGAGATTGCTTGTCCTACACATGGTTATATTACTAATATAGGAAAAGCACATATTGAAGGTTTTGGATCAATTGATGGGGTGATCTCAACCAAAAAAGAGCTATATGATTATATAGAGAAAACAAATGGAACCATTTTCTGCAATAGCGATGATCCATTATTAATAAACGTTCTCCCTAAGAAAACACCAATTATATACTTTGGAAGATCAAAAAGTTATGTGTCAGGAACTCTATTAGAGCTAAATCCTTTTGCTGTATTAAAATGGGAATGTGAAAATTATCAATCTCCTATAATTAGGACAAACCTTGTAGGAGAGTATAATTATTATAATTTCTTATCTGCTATTTGTATTGGCAAAACATTTAATGTTAACAATAACTTTATAAATGAAGCCATCTCTTCCTATCAACCTGGGAACCATAGATCTCAAGTAATTGACACCAAGAAAAACAGATTGATTGTAGATTGCTACAATGCCAATCCATCAAGTACAAAAGCAGCACTAGACAGTTTTATTCAAATCGAGAATAATAATAAAATGGTGATCCTTGGTGACATGCTAGAATTAGGAAATGAGTCAACAGATGCTCATAAAGAAATTAATGACCTTATTATAAAAAACAACCTCAAAGGGTATTTAATTGGTAAGGAATTTGGAAAAATTGAAACTCAAATACCTCATTTCGAAAATGTAGCTCTATTAATAGAACATTTGAAAAAACAAACAGCTATTCATGATTTTGTAATTTTACTAAAGGGATCAAGAGGAATTCAATTAGAAAAGGTATTAGATTCAAAAATTTTATAAATGACAATTGGAGAATATTTTATTTTTGGTTTTGTTAGTGTGATTTTCATTTTAGGAATCTATTTAGGTATCCGGTTATTTAAATGGAACCAAAGAGACATGAAAGAAAAATTAGAAAAAAACCAACTTAAAAAACAAAATAAAGAAACTAAAAATTAAAACAATGTTTGGTAAGAATAATATGCAGGAAATGATGGCTAAACTCCAAGAAATGCAAGGAGCTGTATCTGAATCAAAAAAAAGACTCGAGAATATCTATGTTAAAGGGGAAACTGATGATGGTAACATTAGGTTTGTTTTAGATGGTAATAGAAAAATAAAAGAGATCACTATTAAAGATGCTGCTTTCAATGGAGATAAAGATGAATTAATAGACGACCTTATTACTGCCTTCAATAAAGCCATTGAAGACGCTGATCATGTCAATGAAAGTGAAATGAAAAATACTGCCTTTAATATGTTCCCAGGAATGGGAGGTTAGATCAATTGATTAATAATAATGAAATGGCCATTACTGCCATACCTAGAATAGTTCCATTTACAGTATCTTTTTTATTCCCATAACTCCAACTTCCAGGTAATAAATAATCCAAAGAGATATAAACCATTATCCCTGATATAATAGCTAAAGAAAAGGAAAAGACCTCTTGAGTTATTAGATCACCCAACACTAAATACGCTACTAATGCTCCTAAAGGCTCTGCAATCCCACTGTATAAAGAAAACCTAAAAGCCTTCCATTTGTTACCAGTAGAATAATAAATAGGAGCCGCAACTGCAACACCTTCTGGAATATTATGTAATGCAATAGCGAAGGCAATCATAACACCTACTGAAAGATCATTTACGCCACCAATAAATGTAGCCACACCTTCAGGAAAATTATGAATAGCCAATGCAATAGCTACTAAAACACCAGTTCTGAATAATTTATTTTTTTTAGGAGCCTCTTCCCCCTCATCATCATTCTTATTATTTATTGAGGGAAATAATTTCTCAATACAATAGACCAATAACATTCCTGAGAAAAACAGCCCTGCTAACAAAGATGCAGCCTGATAATCTCCATAAATATCACTTATCTTTATTTGAGCTTCTGGTAACATTTCCATAAAAGAAACATAAATCATAACACCTGCTGCAAAAGACATACTTAATGCAAGAAACCTAGTGTTATTTAAATTAGAGAAAAATACAACTGCGCCACCAATACAAGTTGAAAGACCTGCAAATACAGATAAAAGAAGTGCCATCCAAACAGTAGAGTCAGTCATTATGCAAATTTAATTTCATTGAAAAAGTGACACAATACCATAAATATGGTATTTTATTCTGTGTATTTAAAATTGAATTGATAAGGTTTAACTAAATTAGTTTTAACTGCATACATTACAATTCCAGCTGTATTATTAACACCTAATTTTTTCATAATGTTTTTTCTATGGGTATTAACTGTATGCTTGCTTATATACAGAACAGCCGCTATTTGAGCATTTGTATATCCTTCTGCTATTTGCCCTATTATCTGCATTTCTCTATCCGATAGATCTACCTTATCAATACTGAAGTTCTCAGCTTCTATATTATTAATATCAATTGATTCTTCTCTCATCTGATCTATTATTCCAGCGCAATAAAACTTCCGACCTTTTGATGTTAGCTCAACAGATTCTAATATTTCTTTAGCAGAACATTCTTTTTTAATATGACTATCAATCCCAGATTTAATTGCTTCAATAATAGTTTGAGCATTCAAATAGGGAGTTATCGCTAACATCTTAATTTTTGGATTCGTGTTTTTAACAGTAATTAGATCATTAATTGAAAAACCTTCAGTAGTATAATCAACGATTAAAACTCCTTCTTTTATCTTCTTTATCATTTTTAATAGATCCTTAGAATTATTTACTTCATGAAAAGTAAATTTCTTCCTGAATTCTTTTAATATTGATAATAGCCCTCTTCTAACAAGTTCAGAATGATCAGCTATAATAAGGTGTTTTTTCAATTTTATTAAGAATGATTATAAATAACTCATGCAAATATATCATAGTTGATTAAAAAAAAAGGTGATTTATTATAAACATCTGTCTAATTTTACAACATGTATGATAAAGGTACAGTAAAGAATACCAAAACTGAATTTTACACTAGCTTCGGAAAATTCATGGGCAAGCACCGTTCTGCACATGGAAATAAAGTAAAATGGGTCAATTACAATACTGGAATTAAACATTTATATTTAAGATTAGAAGCAGATAAAAGATCCGCTCGAATCTGTATAGATCTTCAGCATAAAGATGATGATATAAGGGGATTATTTTATGAACAATTCAAAGCACTTAAAACAGTATTCCATGAGACAATGGAAACTGAATGGGTATGGGTAGAAAAACATATAAATGAAACAGGTTTTAATCAATGTAGAATCTATATTGAAATTGATGAATTCAACATCTTTGATAAAACAACATGGAAAAAAGCATTTAAATTCTATAAAAATTACTTATTGAAATTTGATAGTTTCTGGGTTGAATTCAAAGATCTTTTTTTACAGATGCAATAACATAATTATATTAGTAACAAATGAATCTAAAAAGAGGACAGGAAATAGAATTAACAATTGATGATTATGCTTTTGGAGGCAAGGGAATTAGCCGTTTAAAAACCGAATTAGGTGAATACATTGTTTTTACTCAAAATGGAATACCTGGTCAAAGGGTAAAAGCTAAGGTCTTAAAAAAGAAAAAGAATTTTGCCGAATGTAGATTAATTAAGGTCATTGAAAATTCATCTTATGAAAATCCTTCCAGCTTCCAACCTATTTCTGGCGCACCTTATATCTCATTACCTATTGAAGTTCAACATGACTTTAAACTAAAGTCGGCATTTGATCTTTTTAATAAAATTGGGGACATCAATGACCCATCAAAACTATTTGATGAGCTAATTACATCGCCCCAATCTTATCATTACAGAAATAAAATGGAATATTCTTTTTCATCCATAAGACATGATCTAGAAACTGATACAGAGCTGGATGATGAATTTGCTTTGGGCTTCAAACATTCTGGCACTTGGTGGAAAGTAGAGAATTTAGACAAAGATTCCGGCATGTTTGACCATGATTTAGAAAATAAGCTAAAAGAAATAAGAACTCATTTAAAAAACACTGGACTTAAGGCTTGGCACCCACCTGCTAAAACAGGATTTTTCAGACATTTAGTGGTTCGGAAAAGCTATGCTGATGATCAATTGTTATTTAATTTAGTTACTTCAAGTAGCGGATTAAAAAAATTTAACATTCAAGACTTTAATCAATTATTGAGCGCATTATTTAAAGAAAGAAAAGCTGGATTGATCCATACCATCAATGACGATGTTGCCGACCGTTCTAAATTAGAAAATGGAAATAGTCATTTGATTGATGGCAATCTTGTGATTATTGAAAAGATTTTAGGGTTAAATTTTGAGATCAGTATGGAGAGCTTTTTTCAAACCAATCCCAAATGTGCAGAAAAGCTATATCAAAAAGTAATAGACTATGCAACATTAAATAACGATTTGAAAGATCAATACATCATGGATCTATTTTGTGGGACAGGAACTATTGGTCAGATAATAGCTAAACACCATTCAGCAGCTAAAGTAATAGGAGTAGATATAGTCCCCTCAGCTATCGAGAACGCTATTAAAAATGCCAAAAAAAATAAGATCAACAATGTAGAGTTTTACGCAGATGATGCTGGTAAATTTCTTCTTAATCATAAAGAATTTGAAAATAAAATTGGAACCATAATAATAGATCCGCCAAGAGCTGGAATTGCACCGAAAACATTAAAAAAAATAATAAATTTAGGTGCTAAAAAATTGGTGTATGTTAGCTGCAATCCAGCTACACAAGCAAGGGATGCTAATGAGCTAAAAGACGCTAACTATGAATTAATGAAATTCACTTTAGTAGATCAATTTCCCCATACAGGTCATATTGAAAGCATCATGCTTTTTGAAAAAAGAAGCTAGCATACAATTTATTTTTCAGGGGAATTAATCTTGTCTAAAAAATCCAATACAATCTCATCCAGATCATCTGAACCAGCTAACAAATTCATCATGCCATACATTGGTGACATTTTGTCCTTATGAAGGTCATTAGAACTAGATTGACTTTTCTGAATTTTAGATATAGACCCTTTTGGCAAGACTTTCTTTAATCCTTTTACAGCCTGAAGTTTAACACTTTCTCCTAATTTACTTAAACTAAACCTCTTAACTTCTACAATAGCATCCTTTAAGTCCTTTATAAATTGATCTATCACATTAACATGAATAAAATTTACTGTAAAATGTAAACTTGGCGGTAATTGCTGTCTTTCAAAATGCCAACCCTTTTTATTTAAAACATCGGCTAATTGATAAACACTGATTGTTTCAGATTGAAATGAAACAATACTCATTTTAGGTTCCCCAATAAGCTGAATATCATTCATAGTATTTATAGCATCGATCATTTTATGTGTTGAATCCATAGTCGCCTTAGCCATTTCTATATACCCCTCCTCTGCTATACCTTTAAGTGCAGCCCATGCACCTGCAATACATCCACCAGGTCTTGTTCCTCCTAAAGTTGGAGAACCATAAACTCCTCCCGACCAATTTGTATAAACTGAAAACTGAAATTTTCTTAGCTCAGCATTTCTATATAAAATAAGAGATGAACCCTTAGGTGCATAGCCATATTTATGGAGATCTGCAGATATAGAAGTAACACCTTCAACAGTAAAATCAAAATCAGGAATAGAAAATCCTATTTTTTTAATAAATGGTAGAATAAATCCACCAATACACGAATCAACATGAAAAAGTAAATTATTTTTTTTTGCAATTGAACCAATAGCTTTAATAGGATCGATTAATCCATGAGGGTAAGAAGGCGCAGATGCTACCATTAAGATGGTGTTTTCTGAAATAGCTAACTCCATAGCATTAACATCTGCCCTATATTCATTTAAAGGGACAATAACTGGTTTAAGATCAAAACACTTAAAAGCTTTCATAAAAGCAGGATGAGCAGATGCTGGAATGATCACTTCAGGATATTTTATATTAGGTCGATGTGTTCTTGCCCAATCTCTGGCAGATTTAATCGCCAATAAGATGCTTTCTGTACCTCCAGAGGTTATATTACCTCTCACTTTTTCATCTCCGTTAAATAACGAGGTACACATTGAAATAACCTCATTTTCAAGTTTATTTAAGCTGGGAGTAGCACTTGGATTCAAAGCATTTTCGGCATAGAACTCATCGTAGATTTCCTTTACCATTTTTGCTCTTTCCTCCCCAGGATAATACACTAAACAAAATGCTTTACCGCTTTTCCAATCAACATCCTTCAACTTGAGCTTATTTATATAAGCTAATAATTCTGATTTAGCGATAGATTTTTTAGGAAAATGATTGTGTTCTTGCATATACAAAATTACTTAAAATGTTTCTTTAAAAATAAAAAGGCATTGGTATGAAAAATTTTCTCAAAAATCGATTCAGGAGAATAACCAAACCACAGCTCCTTCTTATATTGATACTTATTTAAATAATTGATCAAATTCTTTTTTAGATCAGGAATAGATGACATATCCTTAAAATCATCGAAATGGGTGATTACTCCATCAAAATCAGATCCTAAAGAAAGGATATCCCATGCAGACTTTTTATTAATCGCTTCAATAAAAAAGAAAAGATTATCTAAAATTAATTTTATAAATGCTTGTTTTCTATTGTCTTCATTTGGTATAGACTCAATATCTTTTAATAATAATAATCCACTATGCCTGCCCTTGTCTAAAATAACACCTATAATACCATTTGATTCATGTACTGCTCTTACTTCTTCAGATGATATATTTATACTCCAGGCACAAAATGGAGTTTTTTTCTTTTTAAACACAGTATCTTTCTTATCCACAGAATCTTGAAGAGTTTCAAATCCATTGACCGCTGAATGGCTGGAGATAATAGGGATTT
The DNA here is from genome assembly GCA_964430245.1 of uncultured Flavobacteriales bacterium. GTDB lineage: Bacteria > Bacteroidota > Bacteroidia > Flavobacteriales_D > Parvicellaceae > CAYSEW01. The sequence goes on along the minus strand of CAYSEW010000015.1, from coordinate 29,035 downwards.
TATCATTTGGATACTCATTATTGTACTTTTTAACATACTCAAAATATTCAATTCTAGACCTGGCACTCATGTGTCGTGTATCTATCAAAATTCTCTTTCCATTGGTATTACTCAATAATTCTTTTAACACCTCCATTCCAATGGAATTAAATCCAGAATTAATCCCTTCACTTTGATTACAAGTAACTTTAGTTGATAAAGCCAATGAGGGTGCATGCCCACATAATTGATTCCAAAAATGATGTGCAAATGTCACAAAGAAGGGAGGAAATTCCCATTTTTTCACTTCCCTAATATTATTAACCATAAATTCCTTTAATTCATGGACCTTCATTTGTGATGCTGTATTTGGTCCATATCCAAATGAATGTGCACCTTCAATAGTTAAAATAACTGCTAAATGATTTACTGATTGATCTACCCATTGAACCATCTCATTAAAATCATTCACTACTTTATATTGAAATCGTTTACAAGGAGATGGACCTTGATTAGAAATTAAAAAATCATATTGTTCCTTAAGGTCATTATAATAGTTATCAGAAGCCTTATAATGGTTAAATTGTTCAATAGATATTCCTGCAGAATTAACAACTAATGATTCAATGTTTTTTTCACCCAATATCTTTTGAGGAAGTTTTCTGAACTTAACAAAACCTCTTTCAACTGGATATAAAGAATCAAAAACAACACGAACATTACCATTTATGCAATTATAAAAGTTAGACTGAGAAACTTTTGATATTTTAGATGAAGTTCTTGAAGCCCATCTTCCAACTTTATTATCAATCTGTTGATTTTTATTCTCTTCCCAATAATTAGCAAGCTCATATTGTTGCCTGTTATGATAAACACGCATTGTTGGGTGACAATGAATATCAATAAAATAACTACTATTCATTTTTTCTCTCAATACATCAAATGAGATTTGGATTTATTTTTCCAGCCAGCCTGGCTACCATATTCAACAAAAAACACTTTAAGGTCTGCCTGCGAAGCATAATCCACAAAAAATATCTTCTTTTTTGCCTGAGAAGCATAATCCACAAAAAACCAATTGCCTTCATTTCCTGAAGCTTGACTAGCATATTCTTTTTTATGTACTAGTAAATCTGCCTGTGAAGCATAATCTACTACAAATACCTTTACATCTGCCTGAGAGGCATATTCAACTGAGAACACTTTCTGGGCTGAATAATTAATTGAGTAAAAGAATAATCCAATAACTAATAATGTTAATTTAAATTCATGTGATTTCATATTAAATTTTATTTATTTACATCAAACATAGTACCATTATATAAAGAAACAATTATATCCTGATGCCCATAATACAAACATCATCTACTTGTTCAAAATCTCCTTTCCAATCAATAAATTTAGTTTCTAAACTTTCATGTTGATCTGCTATAGAAAAAGAGCTGACCTCCATTAATAGCTCTTTTAATTTATTGGATTTAAATTTTTTACCTCTTTTTCCACCAAACTGATCAGCATATCCATCCGAAAATAAGTACAACATATCTCCTTTTATTAGCTGAATATTAGTTTTAGTAAAGGGTATTTTTCTTCCTGTTTCATAACCTACAGGCCTCTGATCAGCTGGATATTCAATTAATTCACCATTTCTAACTATGTGCAAAGCATTTTTAGCTCCAGTATACATTAATTCGTTTTTGTTTTTATCCCAGCGACAAAAAAGCATATCCATTCCATCTCTAGATTCTTCAAGAGCACCCTTTTGTTCTAAGGAAGATTTAATCTGATTACTCAGTTGTGTTACTATTTGATCTGTTTCTTTGACCCCACTTTCAATCACTATCTCATTCAATAAAGAATAGCCTATCATACTCATAAATGCACCTGGAACTCCATGACCCGTACAATCTACAACTGAAAAATAAACAAATTCATTTTCCTCATAGACCCAATAAAAATCTCCACTAACCAAGTCTTTTGGCAAATACAAGATATAACTTTCAGGTAAAGCTTGTTGAATATATTCCTTAGATGTTAAAATTGCATCCTGAATACGTTTAGCATATACAATACTTTCTGTGATCTCTTTATTTTTAAGATCAACTTCATCTTTTTGCATTTGAATCAATTGGTTTGTTTTTTGTTTGACCTTATTCTGCCAGTATAAGAAAATAGCTACTAAACACATCATTAAAGATAACCCAGCACCTATTACAGCATAAAACCTGAATTGAGATATTTCTTCATTGTGCTTAAATCTTTCAATTTTTTTTTGATCTTCTTTTTCTTTTAATAGATTGGCTGTATTTGTACTATCTATAGATGACTGAAAAGCAAATTCCTGTTGAATAGAAGACCTTAAATTTTCTTGATTAAATAAGCTGTCTTTATATATCAAATAATCTTCATGCATTGTCAAAGCAAGTTCATATTCCCCAATAGATTTATAAATTTTATAGAGTGAATGATTGATTGTTTTAAGCTTTTCAACATTTCCATTTTGTGTAGCTAAATTTAGTGCTTCTTCATTTAATTTTCTGGCTTTATTAATATTTCCAAATCTTATATATAGATCTCCTATGTTATTCAATGAGGAGGCTAATCCAATTTGTTCATTGAGCCTCTCTCTTATCTTTAGTCCTTTCTGTAAATAATCCATCGCTACTTCATTTTCGCCTTTTTCCATGTATAAAGAGCCTATATTATTGAAACAATTTGCAATGTGCTTTTCTATATTAAGTTCTCTAGCAATTTCCAAGGCTTTCTCATTGCAAATCAATGATTGTTCTAATTTATTTTGGATTTGATAAACATGAGCAATATTATATAAAGATGTTAATACACCTAGAGATACTCCCTGTTCTCTATCAATGTCCATACTTTTTTGAAAATAATCAATTGACTTATCATAATCTTCTTGCTCAAAATAGACCAGGCCTATATTAGAGAGAACCATAGCTAAATCTTCTTGATAGCCCATTTGCTGATCAATCTTCAAGCTTTTAAAATAATAGCTTAAACTTGATGATAGATTACCAATATCATAATAATAAGTACCTATATTCATATAAGAAGAAGAAATAGCTTTCATATTTCCTATTTTCTCTTTTATTTTTAATGACTTTTTGTAATAATAAATTGTACTATCATTTTCTCCAATTTCTGAATAAACCATACCTATATTATTGTATGAATTCGCAAGACCTATATCATAATTATGAACTATAGATTGATACATTCCATTTTTCAAATTATCAAAAGCTTTATTATAATCTCCAATTACCCAATAAATACTTCCTTTTAAATTTAAAATATCAGCCTCAAAATTTGTTAACCTATGTTCTTTAGCTATCTGTAAAACTGAATCAGAAAAATACAATGCACTATCTGGTTGATTATAAAAATATTCTTCCCATATAATATCAATCATAGATTCAATTCTCTCAGTAGGGTCGTCACTTTTTGTCCATGTTAACCAAAGCTCTTTGGTTTCTTTTTGTGAAAAAAATGAAGCATAAAATATAATATACAAGAAAACTAGAGGACCTCTAAACATGTATTTAATTTAGCTAATTAATTGCTAATTATACAAAAAATTCAGTTCTTTATTATGAAGAAAACATCTTATAGGAAAAGGAAATATGACACAACCTAGTATATATCCTTTAGGCATTGAAATACAAGAACCAATAACTTCTATTACTGATCTTTTAGTAAGTGTCATCTGTTTTTATTCCTATTTCAAATTAAAAAAAGAAGGACCTGTAAATAGAGTTACAAAATTTATTAAATGGTATTTTCTATTAATGGGAGCTGCTACTTTATTTGGAGGATTATTAAATCATGCATTTTTATATGCTTTTAATATTTATTTTAAAGTACCTAGCTGGTTTTTAAGCATGTTTGCAATCATGCTTATAGAAAGATCTTCAATTGTATATTCAAAAAACCTAATACCTAGAAAATTTAGCGATTTCTTTCTTAGGTTCAATGTTTTTGAACTAATTACAATCATGTTTTTCTCTGTTTATTACATGAATTTTAAATTCGTAGAATTTCATTGTGTATATGGTTTTATAGTTGTTGTATTTAGTTTTCATTTATACATCTATTTTAAAACCAAAGATTCTGCTAGTAAAATGATGATATATGCTATTGTAGCAATGATGTTTGCTATGTTCATTTTTAATTATCCAATTATTCTAGATAAATGGTTCAATGAAAAAGATTTTGCTCATGTAATTATGGCTATAAGTTCATTTATTTTATTAAAAAGTGCTCTTTTAATGAAAACTGAACCTAAATTGAATATTTAAATATGTGTTTTGATATTAAAACAAACTTAGAAACTCAGCTTAAAAGAGCTATTCCTAAGTATTCTGATCAAACCATAGACCTATTTGATAAATTCAAGAATCAAATTCCAAGAAACTATCATCATGTTTCTGGGTTTTCACATCCAAAGATGATCATATACACTAATGAAAATCCCTACAGTCCTACCCTTTCAAATTGGGGAATGATTCCATTTTGGATCAAAGATGAAAAACAAGCTGATTCGATTAGAACGAAAACACTGAATGCTAGAGGAGAAACTATATTTGAAAAACCTTCTTTTAGAAAAGCAGCAAAATCAAATAGATGTGTTATTCATATCGATGGTTATTACGAACATCATCATTTTAATGGTAAAACATATCCATTTTTTATTTTCAGAAAAGACCAACATTCACTTTCTATTGCTGGTCTTTGGGACGAATGGATAAATAAAAAAACAGGTGAGTTGTTTAATTCATTTTCTATAATTACTACAAAAGCAAATCAGTTGATGCAGAAGATACACAACAATCCTAAATTGCCAGAAGGAAGAATGCCAGTAATTATTAATAATGAAGAAGAGGATCAGTGGCTCAAGGCCGAAAATAAAAATGATTGCTTAAAATTCATAAGTCCATTTAAAAATCATTTATTAACGGCATATAATGTTGGGAAATTAAGGGGAAAACATGCAATAGGCAATACTGCTGAAGCTCATCAAAGAATAACCTATAAAGAATTAAGCAACTTTTAATTCAATGAATCATTAATAAACTTTTTAAGCTTATAGGACATTAGACTTTCAGTTACTTTTAAGATCTCCTCATCTAAATTACCTTCTTTTACATCCATTCCTTTTTTTATGCATTCCTGTGCAGCTTTCTCACTAGAAATAGTACAATTAAATGTTCCGTCAGGATCATACACATGATAAATGGTAGGCCTTTGTTCTTCTAAATACTTAAGGCGATTACTTAAATAATAAATTACATATTCTGGTCTGTCTTCCATTTAGATGATTACTTTATTTAATAATTACAAAAACCAAACCAAAAAGTTCAGTGATGTATGTATTAATAATGTGATAGTTCATGAATTTATTGTTGAAATTCCTTATTAATAGAATAACACATTGATCAAATGGAACAAAAAAAAAGCCCCTTTGCTAGTGCAAAGAAGCTTTTATTTTACTAATGGTCGGGGTGGCAGGATTCGAACCTGCGGCCTCCACGTCCCAAACGTGGCGCGATAACCGGGCTACGCTACACCCCGTAATTTTTCATTAGGGACTGCAAAAGAAATAAATTATAAGAATTCATCAAAATAAAATCAAGAAAATAAAAAAGAAATATTTTTTTAAAGAAATTAAAAGTTAGAATTTGATCTATTAGCTTTAACTAATGCCTCTAGTAAGAAGAGTTCATTTTTATCTGATGCAGGAAAAGTTTTAAATATTACATTACCCTCACTTCTTAGGGCTATATCTAGCATTCCTAAGCCTCCTCCACCTTTTTTATTAATAATTCCATTTTTCATTCTCTCCATACATAGCTCTTGAATTTCATGCTTATCTAATTCCAATATCTTATTGAATCTATTTTGTAGATCAATACAAACACCTTTATCTACAAAATTCCCAACAATGAGTTTAAAATTCTTACCGTACTTTAATAAATAGATCAACAAATTAACTTTTTTGTCCAGCTGATCACTTTGCTCTACACTATGTCTATAAGCATTTTCTAATGACTCAACAATAATTCCAAATAATCTTTTACAAGAAGGTTTATCAAGGTTTTGAAGAATTAATTTCTGTTTTAAGTCTTCCATTGAATCATTGATCTTGTTATAATCAAAAGCTCCAGAAGATTCATAAATTAGTTCAAAGCTATCAGAATGAACATATTCCTTTAATTTTATATCGAAGTGGGGTAGCATCCGCATACTAAATTAATTAAAATTTTATTAATGAATTAAATCATTTCAATAAAATACTATTTTGCTTAGATAAATATACAAATTTTGTAGATAAATAAAAAATAAACATAGATTAAGTGCTGAAATACATAGACGAAAATAGAATTTCTAAAATAAATAAAAGAAAATTATATTTGCATTCCTTATACAGAGAGGTGGCCGAGTGGTTTAAGGCGCATGCTTGGAAAGCATGTTAACGTGTAAGCGTTACGAGGGTTCGAATCCCTTCCTCTCTGCAAATAAAAACAGCTCACTATTGGTGGGCTTGGACTATATAGCTTTAATCAAATAACACCTTTCTTATTACTTCCCAAAGAATCCACTTACTTTAAGATTGTAAAGTACAATGGCTAATGCTTCACTTATTTAATCCTCAAATCTCTTAATTCAAATTTTGTTAAAATTTGAACATCTTGAGATTTATAATCCTTATCAGTAAACTGAACAAATAAAGTTAAAAAAGGATAATCAAACCCTTCACATTCACCAATTATTTGAGAATTCGGAAACAAACTAAACTCTTTTAGAAATTCATTTGAATTGCCATTGCAGGAAAAACAATTATCATTATACCATAAAGCTTCTTTCCATGAAATAGACTTAATAACATTATTGGTATTAACAACCTTTATAAGAATTAGATCCCTATCGAAACCGCCTTTTTTAGGTTTGCAATTTACTTTCATAGTAAATAACTCAACACCATCAATTGACCTATACAATTCCCAATCATTAGACTGAGCTTTAAAGGTAAAAACTACTAGTGATGATATAGTTAAAAATAGGATTTTATATATTGTTGTCATTATAAAAATTTGAGATTATCTAATAAGCATAACATGGCCTTGAAACTCTCTCAATTCTCCAGTTAACAGTTCATTCGCTTTAATCTTCCAAATGTATACATCTGATTTACATAGTTTATTACTTCTGTAATCATGGCCATTCCATTTCTTATTTACATCAAAGGATTCAAAGATCATTTCACCCCATCTATTAAAAATATACATTTTAAAACTTTGTGGTTGGTGCCCAAAAATATAAGGAAAAAACTCTTCATTAATCCCATTACCATCAGGTGAAAAACTATTCGGAACATAGATTGTAAATTCTTCCTGAACTTGAATATCCATACAATATTGATCTAAACAGCCAAAAGAATTCAACGCAGACAAACACACTTCATAAAATCCTGGAGCATCATTTGGAAAAGTAAAGACTGGATCAATGTCAGCTGATTGACCTAAAAATCCATTCTCACCAAATTCCCACAAAAAACTTGTTGAATTAGAAGAAGAAGAATTGCTAAAAATAGCGACTGGATCCAATATAGATATAGGATTATCAGCTACACTAAAATTAGCTATTGGGTATTCATGTACGCAAACCAAGTCTGTATAAGTAATACTATTGAAACAACCCTGATCTGAAATCATAGACAAACTCACATCAAAACACCCAATAGTATCATATGTATAATCAACATTACCACAATCTGTATTCGAACTACCATCACCAAAATCCCATATACAACTTGACCCAGGGTTACTTACAATTTCAGTAAAATCGACAGTCAATGGAACACAACCTTCAATTGGATTAGCTGTAAAATCTGGTTGCGGTAAAGGATTTATAGAAACATTTACAATACCTGAGACAGAAGGTGATTCACAAACATCTGTTAAAGTTACCGTGTAAGTAGTATTAGAAAGTGGAGAAACATATTGAAAAGCTCCTGTTCCTACACCGTGGTCCCAATTATAAACATATCCACTACCTACTCCACCAAAGCCTATAGCATTTATTGAGACACTATCACCAAAACAAATTGCAGTATCACTAAAAGCATTAACAATTAGAGGAGGATATAGAAAAACATTTATAGGCAATGTATCTGAAGAGCATCCATTATCGTCAATTGCATGTACATTAATTATAGTATCACTAAAAGGAATAACGAAATTACTTACTCCATTAGGCAAACCCGAATCCCAAAAATAATCAATAGACCCGGTACCGCCTGTTGAGTTTACAAACAAAAGAGCACTTCCTCCTATACATACAGTAGTATCTGGACTTACATTCAAAGTAATCAGATTAGGAGAAGAAACATTGACAATTTGAGAAGCAGAACATAAATTAGCATTCTCAACAGTAACTGTATAAGCGCCTGAGCATAAAGAAATAAAGGAGCCAGAAGCGTTATTAAATGTTCCATTCGGACCAACTAAAATGAAATTATTAGCTAGAGAAGCAGTTACATGAATTTCCCCTGAACAATCTCCAAGACAAACTTCACCAACAACGTTTACAGCATCTATTACCACCTCAGCAGGATTATTGATCACAAAATTGGTATCTACTTGACAAGAATTATCATCTAAAACGGTTAAACTGTAAGCACCAGAAGATAAATTTTGAGCATTAGGGCTATTGGATGAGCCAGTACCAGCTGGCAACCAATTATAAGTATAACCAAATGCTTGCGTACCACCTGAAGGGATAACAATTGCTTGGCCATCACTACCACCAAAACAAGATGGATCAAAAGTTGAAAAGACCATTGTAAGCTCAGTAGGCTGATCAATAATAATAGTGTCATATAATGTACAAGGGGTCTGATCAATTACTTCAACATAATAAGTTCCAGCACACAAACCAGTAGCAATATTGGTAGTTTGACCAGCTAGTTGAGTGTTGGTTGCTAAATCATACCATTGATATGTAATAACTCCTAAGCCTCCAAGTTGAGTTACTGTAGCAGTACCATCACATGGTCCATTATTAACATGACAAGAATTATCAGTTCCAGTAATAGAAAGTGACATAGGACAGCAATTTGCTCCTTGATTCAAAGTAGCTGTTTCATTAATTACACAGCCAGCGTTATCAGTTAAAGTTACATTGTAATTACCTGGAGGTAAATTATTAAAGTTCTGATTTCCAGCACCTGATAGCGTTTGATTGACAGGACCAGTGATGTCTATTGTATAATTTGGAGTACCTCCAATTGGAGTAACAGAGATCTGGCCATTATTATCTCCCATACAAAGCTCATCAACTGTGCTAATTGTTGGAGGAGACATACCTAATACAGTTATATTTATAGTTTCGCAGCAATTGAAACCGGCTCCATCTGTAAAACAAACAGTAAAAGATGTATCTGTAGTAACTGTAACTGTTTGATTTGCAGGATCACCTACTGGTCCTGTTGTTCCAGCAATATTATCCCAATCATAATAAGCAGAAGTGCAATTTTGAGCTGTAATAGTAACATTATCTATACCCCAGTGATCACAACAAGTACCAGAGCTTCCATCTTGATACCAATGAAAAATAGTTGAAGTGGTTTGTGCAGCAGCAGGTATAGGAAAACAGTATTGAGCCCAAGTTAAATATGGCCCACTTGTTCCACCAGCATTAGGCTGAAAATAATTAATAGTATTCCATGTAGCTCCTCCATTAATAGAATATTCTAAATATACACCTTCATTAGTAAGATCTGGTCCCTCACAAGAACCTGTACCACCTTGTGTAGCAAAATCCAAATAAAAGCAAATATCACCTCCACATGAAACATCCAAAGGAGCAGTCTCAAGTGTTCTAGGTGCAGCAGTAGTATTACCCATCCACATATAGGTGCCACCGTCAATACTAGGATCACATGGGTTGTTGAACTGACCAGCTGGAGAAACATTCCAACCTGGACCAGCATTACCAGCATCAAAATTATTATCTAAAACTGCTGTGGTATTACCAGAACCAGAAGCAGTCAATGTAACAGTTCCTCCTCCACAGGGCACAGTTGTTGAAGATGCACTAATAGAAACTGTGCATTGAGAATTAAGATTGAAACTATAAAAGATAAATATTAAAAAGTATAATATTTTATACCTAAAAATAATATTGAAATATAAATTCATCTTTATGAATAAAAAGCAAATATAATCTATTTAACGGCTGAAATTCAAGTAGTTGCTTCTGTTTTGTAAAAAAAATTATAAAATAACAATACTAATAATCAAAAAACATAATATTTTAATTTCACTATAAATATTTATATTTATCTAGATAAAATGTCTTAATATATAATATTTTAAATGAAAAAAGAACCACTTTTTGAGCTAATTAAAAAAATGAAGCAAACAGAAAAAGCTTATTTCAAAAAAACAGCTGCCACCTATAGAAAAAGCTCAAAAAATAATTTTTTACATCTATTTGAAATGATAGATAAACAGAAAGCTTATGATGAAAATAAGATTAAAGCAATCATTGGCTCAAAACATTTTGCTCAAAAAAAACAACACCTAACAAAAAAAATAATTGCCAGTTTAAAAAATTACTACTCAAAGGATTCAATAAAAACACAAATAGAAGGACTATTACACGAAAACAGGATTTACTTATCTAAATCAATGTTGGATTCAGCAGAAAAATCAATTGAAAAGGCAAAGAAATTAACCCTTGAATCCGAGAATTATCAACTTTATCTTTATGTATTAAAAAATGAGATCGAAATACTAAAGAATAAAAATGACCTTGAAATGATAGGTTTGCTTTTAAAAGACTATAAAGAAATTGAAGAAAAGGTTAATAAAATAGTATCCGAACATATTCAGCTAGAAGAGCTATTAATAAGTGTTGTTTTATGGAACAACGAGATGGAATATATAAGAGGAAAAGATCAATTACTAAAACTAAATGCAATATTTGAACAAAATAAAAAAACATCTAATAGTAAACGATCCAACAACATCTACTTCTACACTTCTGGCATCTATCATTACCTGAAAAGTGAACACGAAGAATCTTTAATTTTTTTTCAAAAACAACTAAAGCTATTCCACGAAACTAACTGGCTAAAAGAGGAAATGCTTGACTACATAAAATGTCTAGCAAATAATTGTCTACTCGCAATTATATTAAACAATACTACTTATCAATCATGTTATAAAGAACTCAAAGAAATTCAGACAGAAGATCTATTCTTAAAAATGATTTTGAATTATTATCAGCATCTTTTAGCCATTAAACACCTATCTACTCAATCAAAACATGAAAATGCATTAGAATATATTAAATTAAATGAAAATGAAATTCAAAATATTGAAGAACAGATCGCACAGAAAAAAATCCTTCAAAATGAGTTAATGATCATGACATTCACAAAAGCTGAAACTTATATTTTTAATAATGAACCAAAAAAAGCAATTAATACGATTAATACCTATTTGAATTTTCATGACAAGAAACTGAAAACAGATACTTACATTTTATCTAGATTAATCAATATTATCATTCATTTTGAGCTTCAAAATCTAGCATACATTGAATATGAAATTGAATCAATTAAAAAATGGATGAAAAACAAAAAAATAGACTTTAAATTTGAAAAAACATTTTTAATTTATTTTGAAAGCATCATTTACATCAATGATAAAAAAGAATTAATATATCTGAGTCAGAATTTATTAAAAGATATAGAGCTTCTTAAAAAAGCACCCTTTGAAAAAGCAGCTTTATATGTTTTTAGCTTTGAAAACTGGATAAAGAAAAAAATGCTAGATCTTATGAAAAACTAAAGATGACATGTTTCATTAATTGAAATAAACCTTTTAGCAAATAAGAATCTCTTTTGATAATAAGATATTTCATTATAATTATCAATCACCACTCCTCTATTTGTTGCATGGATCATTTGAAAAGAATGCTGTGTTTTTCCAATAACTAAAGATACATGACCTACCTTGTCAGAATTTAAATTCCTACTTTTAAAAAACAACAGATCTCCTGTGTTAATATCTTCAAAATCAATAGTTTGACCAACACCAGACAATCCACTTGATGATTTACTTAAAAAGATATTAAATTCATTAAAAACATAATAAATAAACCCACTACAATCAAACCCATTCTTAGAACAACCCCCATAAACATATTTTGTATTTAAAAACCCTTTAGCATTTTCAATAATAGAATCCAATTTAACATCAGTCACCTGAACATATTTATCAACACCCTTATAAGACCACACATCTCCTTTTTGTGCAGATATACTAAAAGCACAAAAAATTATTATTAAAATTAAAATGTGCTTGCCTGTATTGTTCATGGCTTTTGAGTAAATGAGGAACCGCTAAAAATAATTTTACTATCAGAAAAATCTGAATCAATGAGCTTTTTGATTTCTGTAAGAACTCTTTGATCTGGATCAATCATAGGGATACCCTCTCCTATTTGTTTAATTGAGACTATATTACCACTAATGAACTTCCCTTCTTTATTTACATTCACCTCAACTATTGGTGCAATGCCATTTACCCCCTTTAAATTAAACCTCTTATATGTACAAAAATTTCCTAAAGAATAGCAAATCAATCTATCCTTATAGACCTCCATTGCTCTAGACACATGAGGGCCATGACCAAAAACAATATCAGCTCCATGATCTATTACTTGATGAGAAAATTGATAAACATTGCCTCTGTTTTCACCATAAAAATATTCAGTCTTTTTAGTGACATGAGTTTTAGAAGCTCCCTCTGCCCCTCCATGAAAACTCACAATAACTATATCACAAAAAGAATCCAAAAATGCAACAATACGATTGGCATTATCTTGATTTGTTATTTTAACTGTTCCATTGTTGGGAGCAAAAGCACATAATCCAACTTTTAAATTATGAAGAGTAACTGTATCCCAAGGAATAGACTCAAGTCCAGCAAAACAAAAACCTTTTTCATTTAACACATTTACCGTATTAGTTCTACCAGAAGATCCAAAATCACCTACATGATTATTAGCAATAGACAAAAGATCAAATCCAGCATCCTTTAATTGATCAATTAAATATTCTGGCTGTCTAAAAGCATAACATAATGAAGGATCTGAACATTTTTTTACATTCCCTCCAGAATTAAGTACAGTTCCTTCTAAGTTCCCAAAAGTTACATCAGCACTTTTCAAAATTTCTTCCACATTTTTAAGAAGTCTCGTGCCTTTTGGAGGGACATAAGTATCAGAAGGGTAATTAGTACCCAGCATCATATCACCTACACCTATAACCTTATAAGTATCAATAGATTGAGCTATTGTGAAACAATTAATACATGTTAAAATTAAAGCGTAAATAAATTTCATGTCTAAAACTTAATAAGTCAACAAAATTAATACATAATAAAATATGAAAACAGCAAAATAAAAAAGTAATTAACATTTATCTATTACTCGATAAAACAAGCATTTATTTGGACTAAGAATGACAGCCATCAATAAAAACACATACCTAAACAACTATAAGTTTTATAAAGTGTTTTTAGTTCAATAAATTTTATAGCTATTATGAAAAACATTCAATTCTTATTCTTTACTCTCATCTTTATATTGAATAATCAACATCATATCTCTCAAACTTTCACATCTTCACACCTACCTATTATAATCATTAATACTAATGGCAATGAAATTATAGATGATCCTAAAGTTGCTGTAGATATTGGAATTATCGACAATGGACCTGGGAACATCAACAACATTACAGACCCTTTTAATGATTACAATGGTCATTGCGGAATTGAGTTTAGAGGGAATTCTACGCAAGGGTTTGATAAAAAAAACTATTCTATTGAGCTTTGGACTTCTCAAGGAATTGATACAAGCGCCAATGTTCTTGGATTACCAAAAGAAGAAGATTGGATCCTGCACGCAAGCCATGTAGATAAAACATTTATAAGAAACGTACTATCTTATGATATATGGAGCCAAATCGGTTATTGGGGTGCTAAAACTGTTTTTTGCGAATTAGTTATAGATGGTGACTACAGAGGATTATACATATTAATGGAAAAAAACAAAAGAGATAACGATAGAGTTGACATAGCAAAATTAGATACAGACGATAATGCTGGTGATTCATTAACTGGTGGATACATTGTAAGACTCGATTGGCCTGAAGGAAATGGGTTTTATTCAAATTATAATTCCCAAGATGGTTCTAGCTTTTATTATCAATATTATTATCCAAAATCTAACAATATAACTACTCAACAAGACGCTTATATTCAATCGTATCTCAATAGCTTTGAAAACGCACTATATAGTGGGAATTTTCAAAACCTTTCCACTCATTACATGAACTACATAGACATTTCCACTTTTACAGACCTTTTTATTATCAATGAATTATCTAGGTCTGTAGACGCTTATAAATTAAGTTCCTATATGCATAAAGACAGGATTGACAATGGTGGATTATTAAAAGCAGGACCCATTTGGGATTTCGACCTGGCTTATGATAATGCAGAATATTGTGGAGGTGAAGATGAAACTGGATGGACGTATTTACAAGCAGAAAGCTCGTGTGATGATCTAATGCTAATGCCAATGTGGTGGCAACAATTCATGACCGATCCAATTTTTGTTAATCATTTAAAATGTAGATGGGATTATTTAAGGCAAAATATTTTGAACATCTCCAATCTGCATGCTAAAATTGATGCATGGGTAGCCCAAATTAATAATGCACAAAACAGAAACTTTCAAAGGTGGCCAGTGCTAGGAGTAGATCTATTCGCACAACCTCACCCGCTACCAACCACATATAATGAAGAGATCAATGTCCTAAAAGCATGGCTTACAGACAGAGTTAATTGGTTAGATTATAACATCCCAGGTGATTGCAGCCAAAACATAGTAGGAAATGAGGATATCATTAATCAACCTGAATTAATTGTTTTCCCAATACCAGCAAACGATCATCTTTACATAGAATCAAAAAACAACACAAATATTATTAGTTATACAATAACAGATCTTAATGGGAAAATTATTTTGAATAAAAATGTTCATGAGAAAATAATAAGAATCTCAACTAATCATCTTTCTGTAGGGACTTATCTTTTAAGTGCAACGCTTGAGAACAATAGGATAATTAAAAAGATAGTGATCCAATAAATGCATTTATTTATTTTTGTAGCAATAACTAGATTAAGATGAAAATTCTTTTCCTTCAAACAGGAGGCACTATAGATAAAGATTACCCACATACATCCAAAGGATGGGCTTTTGAGATCCATGAACCTGCTGTTAAAAGGATCCTAGGAAAGCTAAATCCATCATTTAACTATGAGATTAAAAGTGTTTTCAAAAAAGACAGTCTTGAAATCAATGACAATGACAGAGAGCTTCTTTTATCGACTTGCTCTAATGCAAATAGTGATAAAATAATTATTACTCATGGAACTGACACAATCATGGAAACAGCTGAATTCCTTAATAAAGTTCAAAACAAAACAATTATACTTACTGGCGCTATGAGGCCAGAAAAATTTACCGATTCAGATGCTGATCTTAATATTGGAATGGCATTAGCAGGAGTTCAGGCACTTCCTTATGGAGTATATATCTGCATGCATGGCGTGATAGACAAGCAAGAAAACATTGGCAGAGACTCCGAAACAGGACAATATATTATAAAATGATTCCAACAAAAGAAGAGCTAATTAGCTCAAGAGATAGAATTACACCCAACATTCATCATACTCCTGTTCATTCATCTGCTATGATCAATGAAATTATTGGACTTGAAGTATTTTTCAAATGTGAAAATTTTCAAAAAATGGGTGCGTTTAAGATGAGAGGAGCTTCCAACGCAGTACTAAAATTAACTCAAGAACAAAGAGACAAAGGGGTCACCACACATTCATCAGGTAATTTTGCTCAAGCAGTGGCATTAAGTGCAAAACTAACAAACACAAAAGCCACAATCGTCATGCCAAGCAATGCTCCAGAAGTAAAAAAGAAAGCTGTTATAGGGTACGGAGCAACTGTTATAGATTGTGAACCTACTCTTAAGTCTAGAGAAGAAACAGCACAAAAAGTAGTCAATGAATTAGGTGCTACCCTTTTACACCCCTACAACTGCTATGATGTGATTGCTGGAAATGCATCTGCTGCTTTAGAATTGATGGAACAAACAAATAATTTAAATGCAATTTTTACTCCAGTTGGTGGTGGTGGTCTAATTAGCGGCACTGCTTTAGCTGCTCATTATTTCTCTCAAATAAAAGTATATGGTGCAGAACCTTTAGGAGCAGATGATGCCTATAGGTCTTTTAAAACTGGTAAGCTGATTCCAATGGTCAATCCAAAAACTATTGCGGATGGGTTAAGGACCAGCTTAGGTAACAAAGGGTTCGAGATCATAAAACAGCATGTGGCAGATATTTTTACTGTTGAAGAGCATGACATAATCAATGCCATGAAATTGGTCTGGGAACGAATGAAGATCATTATTGAACCTTCAAGTGCTGTTCCTCTAGCAGCTTTAATTAATCAGAAAGAAAAGTTCAAAGGTCAAAAAATAGGTATTATTATTTCAGGCGGAAATGTTGACCTAAAGCATAACTATTTTAAGTAACAATTACCTTTCTGAAATTACTTTTTTAGTTATACTCCCATTAGGCGTATTAAGATGTAGTAGGTATATACCTTTAGAAAGGTGATTATTTCTCCAACTTAATTGATGCATCCCCGCATTTAATTCACCTAAATCTCTAACCTCTATTTGCTTTCCTAATAAATCTGTGATCAATAAATCTACATGCATTTTATATTCAATTGAAAAGTCTATATAGATCATTTCTTTAAAAGGATTAGGGTAGATATTTAAACCATTAATAAAGGAAATATCTTTTATACTTGAGCCACCACAATTAACTGTGATAGACTGAGTTAAAGAATCACAAATATTTCCTGAGCAATCGTAAGCATATAGACTTACAGAATAAGTACCAGAAGCTGAATAAGTATACGTTGGATCTGTTAAAGTTGAAGTAGATCCTCCATCACCAAAATCCCACATATAAGACATCACATTTGTTGAATTATTTACAAAATAGACCATACATCCATTTATAGAATCGGAATATGAATAAAAATCAGCATCACAAGTTGGTGGGCAAGAAATTAAAACTGTATAAATTCCAGTACAACCATTTGAATCAAGTACATTAACAACATAAGTTCCAGAAGATAAATTAGTAAAAACATTAGAAGATGTATAGCTTAACCCATTATCGATACTGTATTGATAGGGAGGTGTTCCTCCACTTACTTGAATATCAATAGCTCCATCATTCGCACCACAACAAGTCTCATCTACAACAGTGGCAGTTACAATTGGTGCTGATGAGCTTGTTAAAGTATAAGTTGCAGTGGAAATACATCCTGTAGAATCTGTAACTGTAACTATATAAGTACCTGCACATAATTGATCGAGATAAGATGTTGTCTGACCATTGCTCCACATATAAGTATAGGGAGGTGTACCTCCATTAGCAGATACAGATATATAACCATTACATAAATTACATCCCGAAGGATCGACTAAAGAATCATTAATAGTAAAATTACATGGCACTCCGCAATTTACACTAACGAACATATTTATAGAATCACATATGTTTCCTAAACTATCATAAGCATATAGACTTACTGAATAAGCACCTGACATTGTATAGGTATGTGAAGGGTTATTTTGGTTAGAAGCACCTCCATCTCCAAATTCCCAATAAAAGTAAGATGCCCCTGTTGAATTATTCTGGAAATTAATAATACAACTATCAATAGAATCTGTAGCATAGGTGAAATTAGCTATACAATTAGATACTATAGTAATAACAACTGTGTACATAGAAGTACATCCATTAACATCTGTAACTGTAATTACATATACTCCAGCACTTAAGCCACTAAATATATTTGATGATTGTGATGTAACCCCACCATCTATACTATAAATATAAGCTGGAGTTCCGCCAGTCACATTAACAGTGATCTCAGCATCATTGGCTCCCACATAAGATTCATCTACAACATTGGCATTTACAATCAATGGGTCACATGGCACATCCACAGTAATAGTATCTAAACAGCCAACATTATCGATTACAGTTACTAAATATGAACCACAACATAAATTGGTTGCAGTAGAAGTTGTAACTCCGTTAGACCAATTAAAAATATAAGGGGACGACCCTCCAGAAACAAAGACTTCTGCAGATCCATCACATAAACTAGCACAGGAAGGCATTATAACAGAATCCGATAAAGAAAGATTACATGATACATTACATCCAGTAATTAACACGGGTTCACAAACTGTATCGCAAATAAATCCAGAAGCATCATAAGCTAGTATACAAACATTGTAGGTGCCATTAAGCATGTAAGTATGAGTAGGGTTTTGTCCTAATCCTATGTTTCCATCACCAAAATCCCAAGTATATGAACTGGCACCAGAAGCAGTAAAAATAACATCACAAGATGAACCTGTCACAAATGTGTGCTGAAAAGATGCATTACATATACTTCCCGATCCACAACTTACATTAATGGTCTGAACAGCAGAATCACAAAAGTTCCCTGTATTATCATATGTATATAATTTAACATTGTAATTCCCCGCAGTAAAATAAGTATGGCTTGGTGACACTTGTGTAGAAAAACCACCATCTCCAAAATACCATTTACATGAAGAATAATTCATAGAGGTATTAGTGAAATCTATTGTACATGAGTTGACAGGGTCTGGTGCATGAGTAAAGCTTGAAGTACATTGAGCTTTAAGCTGATCATTAGAAAATAAAAAGAATGATATAAATAAGGACAATACATTAATTGTCCTGAAAATATTTGGGGCAGTTTTCATGGTTAATTGGGTTAAAAGTTTTAAGTACATTATTTATGAAACATATAGCTTCATTTAATAAAGTACTTTACTAAAAATAGAAAAAAAAATTATATATCACTAATCGACCTGATGTAATATATGCTCAATCAAAAGAAAGTATGATGAGATTAAACAAATTAGTTCTTAAATTAGTAGAGTAAATATGGATTAACATGCCTATAAGAACATATACAAGCATTAAAATAAATAATTATGAAAAAAATAGATGCTCTTTTAAATGAATATGGAGAAAGTCATCAAAACAAAACCAATAAACTAATACACTGGCTTTGTGTGCCATTAATATTTTTTAGTATTGTAGGTTTAGTATGGTCAATTCCTCAAGGACCACTTGATAAAATTACTTTTTTTGAATACAATTATATCAATTGGGCAACGCTTTCCTTATGTCTAGTTTTAGTGTATTATGCTTCATTATCTATATTATTAACCCTAGGGATGACTGTTTTTTCAATAGGCTGTTTATATTTCACCAATGTCTTAGAGAACTTAATTTATGTCAAAACCATTCAAATGGAACTATGGCAGATCTCACTTATCATTTTTGTAATTGCCTGGATCTTTCAATTTGTTGGTCATAAGATCGAAGGTAAAAAACCTTCTTTTTTAAAGGATTTACAGTTCTTATTGATTGGACCCGCTTGGCTCATGCATTTCATATACAAAAAGCTGAACATCCCCTATTAAATTCATTCATGAAAAAAAATAAAAAGACAACACTATTATTGATTGCTTTTACCTTTATTTCTAATTATTTAATTTCTCAAAATACTGTTTGTTTTACAATAGAGTCAAACACAAATACAGGATTGGCTTTTTCAGGTTTTAGTAAATACGTAAATGTGCTAGATTGTTTCGATGTATATGCAGAATCGAGCATAACCGATGAAAAAGTACTACATGCTGCTGCTGTAGCTGCAGAGCTACTTGATAATAATGAGGATGGAATAGTAGATGACCCACTGCTAGAAGCAGAGCTTACATTGAATGATGCATTGATCCCTATATTCACAACAGATGGAAGTGTTGCTGAAAACAATTTTTTTAACTACTATAATGGAAATGGAGCTGCTGCTGTCCTCTACAATAATGAAATGAATCCTTATCAACCTGGTTACTGGGGAAGCGATGCTACAGTAGAAGAAGTAATTCATGTAATTAATGCAATTGGCCATACTAATATTTACCCTTCTGCTTTTACTCCTTCACCTAACTCATCTTTAATGTCTGCAGCCATGGATGTAGCGCGTGGGGGGCAATTCTTATCTGTACCTGCATCTTACCCAGCTGCTGCTTGGTATCATTACGATGATGTTACCTGTGACTTCCAATGTATGGCTATAGAGTACATGTATTGGTCGATTGTATCACTAATGGGAATTCTAGATGACCCAACAACCTGTACAGGAATAGCAAATGAATGGGAGCCCTGCTCACCTACTCTATTTCAAAGTACAGACACTTTAATGTATAATTTAATAACCGATCCACAATATAGCTTACCTCAATTGGCGCCAGATGGTAATTATTGTCCAGCAGGAATGAGTATTATTAAAAATAATATAGATCCTATTTATTTATATCCAAATCCATCAAATGGAGTGCTTCAAATTAACAGCGCTAATAATAAAATAAATTGCATTGAGATTTTCAATACTCAAGGTGTGTTAATTGATAGAAGACATCCAGGTATTACTAACCCCAAAGTTAATCTAGAGCAGCTTTCAAATGGTGTTTATTTTATTTCTATAGACAATACCAATAATAGAAAAATCATCATCAATAAATAGTTCTTACTCAATTGATGATTGGTATATTTGCTAAAAATCGATTGGTGAACAGAAAATTTCTCACTCCTTCCTATTTTACACTGTATTTGATTACAGCAGTGATCTTTTATTCATTGTTTAACATCAAACCTTGGAAGAATGCTGATGACAACAAAGAAAAAAGTCTGGTTATTAATAATGATGTAGTATCCTATTACGCCTACCTCCCTGCCTTTTTTATTCATGATGATCTACAATTAAATTTTACTGAAACAGACGAAATTGATTATCATGCTAAATGTCAATTCTGGCCAGAAAAAGCTCCTAATGGAGGTAAGGTCATTAAAACAACCATGGGAATGTCATTTTTGTATTCCCCTTTCTTTATAGCTGGACATATTTATGCAATCAATTCTCATCATAAAGCTGATGGTTTTTCTAAACCTTATGAATTCTTCCTTACATTTTCTTGTTTATTTTATCTAACCATTGGGATTATCTTTTTAAGGAAGATCCTTTTAAGAACATTTTCTGAATGGGTTACTTCAATAACCCTTATATGTCTGGTTTTTGGGACACACCTTTATTACTACAGCACTACTGAAGCTACTATGTCCCATGCCTACAATTTCTCACTAATAGCTTGTTTCATCTATTATACTTTTAAATGGCACGAGCAACAAAAATTATTCTACACTATCCTATTGGGAATCTTAGGAGGACTTATTGTGCTAATTAGACCAGTGAATATTATCCTATTCTTGCTCCCCTTTTTATACAATGTTAAGAGTTTAAATGAGCTCAAAGAAAAAACACTATTTTTCATAAGTCACTGGAAGCACCTTCTAGTGATTGCTGTTCTTGCATTATTAGTAATATCCCCCCAATTATTTTACTGGAAATACGTAACAGGAGATTGGTTCTTTAATTCTTATGTTGGAGAAAAGTTTTATTTTGGACAACCTCATATAATGGAGTTTTTATTCAGCTATAGAAAGGGGTGGTTACTTTATACTCCAATCATGCTACTCTCCATTATTGGAATAATACTTTCTTATAAAGGTCAAAAAAATATTTTTTTCGGACTCAGTATTATTCTTGGCCTTAATATTTACATCTTATCTAGCTGGTGGAGTTGGTGGTATGGAGGAAGCTTTGGAATGCGTCCAATGATAGATGTTTATGCTTTATTGGCAATTCCTTTTGCGTTATCTATTCAATGGATCATTCAAAGACATATCTTTCTAAAGATAATTACTGGATGGCTGATCCTTTATTTTATTAATTTAAACTTGTTTCAAACCGCTCAAAAAAGACACAATGTCCTACATTGGGACAGCATGACGAAAGATGCTTACTGGACCAATTTCAATAAGTTGAGAATGAAAACCGCTAATGACTGGCACATCCTTGAAAAACAAATTCAACCACCTGATTATGAAGCTGCCAAAAAGGGAATAGATGAATATAATTTTGATCCATTTTAAATCTTATATTTGGTGCCCTTAAGTATGATCAATCAACTTTCTATAATTATACCTGTATTTAATGAGCAACAAACCATCTATAAGTTGCTTGATAAAATTGCTAATCTTTCTTTAATTAATAATGTAAAAAAGGAGATCATAGTCGTTAATGATGCATCAACCGATGCTAGTAAAGACAAGATCATCCAATTTATAAGTGAAAATCCTTCCTCAAACATCGTCTTTATAGACCAACCTATTAACAAAGGAAAAGGAGGGGCAGTAAAAAGTGGAATAGCAAAAGCCAGTGGTGATTATTGTGTGATACAAGATGCCGATCTCGAATTAGACCCAACGGAAATCAACACTTTACTACAACCTATTATTGACAATGAAGCCAATATTGTATACGGCTCTAGATTTCTTAACAATAAGAAACACGAAAAAGAGGTGCTACTAAATAGAATGGCCAATAAATTCCTAACCTGGCTGAGTAATCTTATTATGGGGGTGAAATTAACAGATATGCAAACTTGCTATAAAATGATCCCAACTGAACTCTACAATCAGCTTACTTTAAAAGAAAATGGATTTGCTTTTGATCCTGAAATTACCGCTAAGCTAGCTAAGAACAAACAATTAAAATGGAAAGAAGTCCCTATTAGCTACCATCCAAGAACCAAAGAAGAAGGAAAAAAAATTAGATGGAGCCACGGATTTAGACAACTGTATAGCATTATAAAATATGGTCTTTTTAGATCTTGATCGCTAATCTTGTCCCCTGATCAATCGCTCTTTTTGCATCTAACTCTAATGCTTGATCGGCACCTCCTATTAAATGTACCTCCTTGCCCATTTCTTTTAAAGGAATAAAAAGCTCATTATTACTCAGCTGACCAGCACAAATAATAACATTATCAACTTCCAGCACATGGTCTTTATTTTTTCGCTTATAATGTAATCCTTTATCATCAATCTTCGTATATTCTACTCCATTGAGCATCTTAACGTTCTTGTTTCTTAAGGAGATTCTATGCACCCATCCAGTTGTTTTACCCAATCCAGCACCAACCTTTGACGACTTTCTTTGTAGCATCACTACTTCTCTTGGATTTTCAGGGACCTCTGTTGCAACTCCTTCAATACCACCACGAGCATTTAGCTGATGATCTATCCCCCATTCCTCTAAAAATGCAGCAGTATCTAAAGCAGTAGAGCTACCTTTATGTGTAATGTACTCTGCCACATCAAAACCTATTCCTCCAGCACCAATAATTGCCACCTTTTCACCAACCTCCTTTTTATCTTTTAAAACATCTATGTAGCTCATTACTTTTGAGTGTTCCACTCCTTCTATATTTGGAGTTCTAGGCTGAATCCCTGTAGATAAAATGATCACATCGTAATCACTTAGTGTATCTTTATTGGCAACAGTATTTAATTGAATTGTTACTCCACTTAATTCAAGCTTCTTTTTAAAATAACGTATAGTTTCATGAAATTCTTCTTTTCCTGGAATTTGTTTAGCAATATTGAACTGGCCTCCAACTTCATTAGAAGCATCCAATAAGGTAACATGATGGCCTCTTTCTCCAGCAACAGTTGCAAATGCCAATCCAGCAGGACCAGCACCTACCACTACAATCTTTTTAGGTTGGTCAGTTTTATTGATAATCAGCTCCGTTTCATGACACGCAAAGGGATTAACTAAACAGCTTGCAATTTTTCTTTTAAACACATGGTCTAAGCAAGCCTGATTACAAGCTATACAAGTATTGATCTCATCTGCTTTATCCGCTATTGCTTTATTTACAAAATGAGGGTCTGCTAAAAATGGACGAGCCATTGATACCATATCTGCATGACCATCTGCTATTATCTGATTACCTAGTTCAGGAGTATTGATTCTATTAGTAGTAATTAAAGGGATTTTCACCTCTCCCATCATTTTTTTAGTCACCCAGCTAAATCCTCCTCTTGGAACCATGGTAGCAATTGTTGGAACTCTTGCTTCATGCCAACCAATACCAGTATTGATAATAGTTACACCTGCTTTTTCTAACTCTTTTGCCAACAACACAACCTCTTCCCAACTACTCCCACCTTGCACTAAGTCCAGCATAGACAACCTGAATATAATAATGAATTCCTTACCTACTTTTTCTCTTATTTTATTTAAAATGGCTAAAGGAAATTTAATCCTATTCTCGTAAGAACCTCCCCACTCATCTAACCTTCGATTAGTACGAGCTGCAATGAACTGATTAATCAAATATCCTTCTGACCCCATCACCTCTACACCATCATAACCTGCATATTGAGCCAAGCTGGCACACCTAGCAAAATCATTAATAGTTTTGGTTATTTTTCGTTTTGATAGCGCCTTAGGTTTAAATGGAGATATCGGAGATTTAACAGCACTTGCAGACACAGAAAATGGATGATAACCATATCTTCCACTGTGCAAGATCTGCATACAGATTTTTCCTCCATTTTCATGTACCTTTTTAGTAATCTTTTGATGTTTTCTAGCCGTTCTTTTATTGGTAAGCTTACTAGAAAAAGGACCTACCCAACCTGCTATATTAGGGGAAATACCGCCTGTAACAATTAATCCAACTCCACCTTTTGCACGTTCGGCATAATATGCAGCCATTCTCTCATATCCATTCTTCACTTCTTCTAAACCAGTATGCATAGACCCCATTAGCACCCTGTTTTTAAGAGTAGTAAATCCAAGGTCAAGGGGAGCTAATAGATGAGAGTATTTAGTATGCATGAATACCTTTTTTAAACAAAGTAAATATAAACTATCTCTTGAACAAAGAGGTTTTAAAAATTATTGACAAATTATTGCCTCACCACCTTTAATTCGCGTGTAAAGTTGTCGTTAGTAATTCCAATTAAATAAATACCACTTTTATAGGTTGAAAGATTCAACTCCAACTTTTGGGAGTTTGTTAGTGTATTAAATACTACCCTACCCTGCAGGTCTTTTAAAGTGATGGTGCATGGCAATTCTATTTGCTCGAGCAATATATTTAAAACATTTTGAGTAGGGTTTGGGTATATTTTAATCAAACCATTATTATTATTATAAATGATTTGAGGATTTCCTCCTCCATTTCCAATAATTCCCATATTTGAACGAGTTGTGTTATGGTCTACTGCTTTTGTAGCGGTGCAAGTGTTAGGTGGTATTACTTCTATAAAGTAATTATTTTGAAGGATTGGAAAAAGTGGATTACCATCATTATATGTGGTCACTAGATAATCCACCGAATCGATCAATACAAGCCCAGTTGAAGGATGATTTCTATATATATAATGTTTATTATATGGAAAACCAACATACTGGTTCCAATACAAATCAATTGAATTGTTAGGAAGCAAAGAGCTAGTTAAATGTATGCTTCTATGAAAGGTGCTTTTAATCGATTCAACTCCACAGGTATCAACAACACCCAGCTGATAACCCCAATTAGTAGTTTGAGGATAACAAATGGTATCAATAAACTGACTTAAGCTATCGTAAGGAACAGAAGTTAAATAATTGGCAACTCCATCCAAACAACATTCTCGATAAATATTGAAGTGCGATATATTACCAGCTGTAAGGGGCTTTTCCCAAACCAGCACATTGTTTTCGGACAAAGAATCTACTGTTACCATACATATTCCTGGATTATAAGGCTCGTTTGACAATAGATCTTGTTCCAAAAATGATATACATCCTATAAAATCAGTTACTTTTAAAATATAATTACCTGCAGAAATTCCACTAATATTCATATTAGTTGTTCCATCATTCCAAAGAAAGTCATAGGGAGTATTACCACCAGAAACATTAACAAAAATATCACCTGTATTGCCACAAGTAGGTCCGACAACTCCAGCCAAATCTAAAACCATTGATGAACTATTATTAAGTAAAATATTTTCCTCAATAAGACAACCATTTCCATCAGTTATTATTACAGAATAAACATCTGCAGCTAAACTACTTACTGAATTTCCAGATTGAAAACCTACATTACTGCTCCATAAATAATTTGGAGTTCCTGTACCACCTGAAACAGCTATATCAATAGATCCATCTGAAAGATTACATGTTGGTAATACTGTATTTATTGAATTAAGAATTAAAGAATCTGGTGATAAAACATGTGCAAATCCAGAGGATATACAATCGGATTGGTCTGTTACTGTATATTGGTATAACCCAGGAGGTAAATTAGTAATGTACTCACTATTTCCTCCACATAACCAAGAAACAGCATAGGGAGGGTTTGAAGAGTTAATAATTAACTCTATTTCTCCATCATTGGCACCTGGACAAGTTTCATCCAAAACATTGTTTATATTAACTATTGGGCCATTGGAATTTCCTAATAACACTACATCATAGTAATGACATTGATTGTCATCACTTATCATTAAGTTAACTGGACCTGCCTCTAAACTATCAGCAGTAAAATCTAAATCACCATTACTCCAATGAAAATAATAATTAGATCCACTAGGATTAAGTACAGTAGCAATGACAGATCCATTAGTTGAATCGCATAAAGGCTCGGTAATTTGGAAATCAACTTCAAGATCTGGTAATACATTAACAATAATAGTATCTAAGTCTGAACAACCATTGGCATCAATGCCATTCACTATATAATCAACACTTCCTGTTGCTTGAATAAAAGGAACTCCATTATCAACACCATTATCCCAATCATAAACAAATGCACCAGAAGCTGTCAAAGTTACATCTTCGCCAGGGCAAACAATCATGTCTGTACCAGCATTAACTGAAACAGGAGCAGGATCGGCAATAGTTACATTAGTAAGTGTTGAACATCCAGTAACATCTGTTACTGTAACTGCATAAGTACCTGCACAAAGTCCTGTAGCAGTAGCCGTAGTTTGATTTCCAGCAGGAGCACCCCATAGATAAGTGTAGGTCGGTGTTCCACCAATAGGTACAGCTGTAGCAAATGCATCACAATCTCCATTACAGGTTGGATTTGTTTGCGTAAAATCAACAACAATGGTAGCATTGCTACTATTCAATGGATTATTACATGAACTAGAACCAAGATTAAAAACAGCATTGTTACCATTAAAGTTTGAATGGGGTGTATTTGATGTTATTCTTCCATCTGTTGCAGTAGCACTTCCACTACCATTGGATAATGTTGCAGGATTATTAAGTAGATCATCCCACTCTGAAGTAGCTGTATTATAATAACATAAAATTATATCTGCAGGAACATTTACACCACTGTTAGCATCCCAATTAATTCCAATGTAACAATCAGATCCTCCAGCGCTTTTATCTACATCCCACCAGCTTTCAATGCCAATATGATTGATAGGTAAACCGCAAATAGTACTCACATAGGTTGTGTTGTAAAATTCTGTTGTATATACTGTAAAAGTAGTAGCCGAGGGTGTAATGTAAATGGGCCTATAGTTTACTCCATCTCCTATGGGAACTTCATATACGGAAGTACTGCCTGTTTCAATGTCCATGGGACCTATTACATGAGATGACGCATGTCCCCCATTTATCACTCCAGCCTCCTTTAATGTTATTTTATTAGTAGAATCTGAATGAATATAACCACTAAATAAAGTGAGTGCTCCTCCAACTTGCATCTCGCTATTCAATGTAACATTACCAACATTTAGAGTTACATCATAAAAATAAGGTGGAATGGAAACTGGCCCTGGAAATGACAAACTACCAGCATGATTGAAAAGTGTTGTTCCTTCAAATATTACATCACAAGCAGGATCAGAAGCATCCAACCCTCCTTCTGCACCAACAGTTAGGTCCCCAGATAAATTTAATGAATGAGTATCTAGGTCAAGTACACAATTTGGTATAATTGAAGTTATTAATTCACCATCTACATCCAAACTACCTATTACCGTTTTAACACCAGCAGAAGCAATATGAAGGTTATGATAATTATCTCCAAGTACCGATTGTGTAGTACCACTATATATTACTGTGCCTAATGTATTATCCAAAGTTCCTAATGAATTAACAATTGAAGCCAGATCCAAAATTCCTGCACCCGTAAAATCTATAACTCCACCTGTTGCATCAAAATTTCCATCAGCATCATATGCAGCACCACCAGAAATAGTTAATATACCATCTATATCTGATAGAACTGTTACATTGAAAGTTCCTGCATTTATGATTAGTGCAGCCCCTGAGCTCAATGTTAAAGAATTACAAGTAATATTAGTAGTGATAACTGGATAGAATGTAGCCCCACCATTTATGGTAACATCATCTAATGAAGAAGGGACAACATTGCCAGACCAATTACCTGTATTGTTCCAATCCGTATCAACAGCACCTGTCCAAATAAACAGAGCAAATGATTGTGCACATATAAAAAATGTTAAAAAAAGTAAGCAAATGTGTTTCATATTAATTTAGTTAATTATTCTCTAACTACTTTTAATTCACGAGAGAAATTATTGTTGGCAATCCCAATGATATATATGCCTCTTTCGAAGCTAGAAAGGTCCAGTTCCATCTTATGAGAATTAGTTATGGTACTTTGGATTTCCCTTCCCTGCAAATCTTTTAAAGTAATGGTGCATGGTAATTCTATTTGCTTAAGCTCTACTTTTAAAACATTTTGAACAGGATTTGGATAGATTTTAAAAGAGACTTTGTTCTTATTATTTATAAACTGAGGATCTCCTCCGCCATTTCCTACTATGCCCATGTTAGAACGAGTAGTATTATGATCTAC
>CAYSEW010000014.1:1006-58100 GCA_964430245.1 uncultured Flavobacteriales bacterium | reverse complement strand
GTGACCTCGACAGGATTCAAACCTGTAACCGCCTGAGCCGTAATCAGGTATTCTATTCAGTTGAACTACGAGGCCAATAATAACGCAAAGATAACTCTCTATTATAAATATTCAAGAAAATAAATTGAACTTTATAGATGCAGACCACATTCTGTTTTAGGATTATTATTCCACCTACCTTCTCTACCCTTTCCTGGAGCTGTACAATGTTCACATCCAATTGAAAAATAACCTTTAGAGATCAAAGGGTGAAAAGGCAAATGATGATCTTTAATAAAAGACTCTCTTTGATCAGCTGTAATATCTAACAAAGGATAAAATTTCACAATACCATTTCTCTCTTCAAAGATGTCTAGAGTTTCTCTATTATTGGTCTGCCATCTCATTAAGCCAGAAACCCAAATCTTGTGCTGGTCTTTTATTTTTTGCAAAGGTTCTACTTTATTAATAGAACAGCAATAATCAGGATTCTTGGTCCAAGTCTTATCTTCTGACGTAAATTGATGTTTCCATTCCTCTGCCGCAACATTAATAACATTAAGGTCATATAATTTCTCCAAATAATCTTTATAGATAAGTGTCTCTTTAAAATGATATCCTGTATCTATAAAATAAACTGTTTGATTTTTATTAACATCAGAAAATACTTTTAACAAAAAAGCAGAAGTTGCAGCAAAGGAAGAGGTAAGCATGATTTCATTAGCATCAAAATCCTTATATAGTTGTTCCACCCTCTCATGAACAGTTAGCTTAGCATACTTTTCACTTAAATGCTTAAAGGATACTTCTTCAATAATCATTTCAACCTTTTATTTAATCGATGTAATCATCAATAATTTCTAAAAATTCCTTTATCTCTTGGATTCTTTTCTCATCTGAAGGGTGGGTACTAAGGATCTCAGGAACGAAACCTCCCTGTGCTGCCATCTTTTCCCAAAAAACAATGGCTTTTGAAGGGTCATATCCAGCCATTTTCATGAAAACCAAACCCAACTTATCCGATTCACTTTCATGCATCCTACTAAATTTTAAGATTCCCAATGTGGCAGAACCCATAAATACTTTTTGGTAAATACTCTGGGTTTGAGTAGAGTCAGAAGGACCTGTTAAGCCTACTATACCTGCTAAAGCTAATTGCTGACTCATTCGCTCATTTCCATGTCTTGCAATAGCATGTGCTATTTCATGACCCATGATAACAGCTATTTCATCGTCAGAATCTGTAAGCTCCAATATTCCAGTATAAAAACACACTTTACCACCAGGCATACACCATGCATTCAACATTTCACTTTCTACTGTTTTATACTCCCATCTAAATCCTTCGATCCTATTTTCAAAACCATTGTCCTTCATGAATTTTTCAACAGCTGCTTGTATCTTCTCACCTATCTGCTTCACTCTTATCGCCCTAGGATCTGAGCCTGGCAACACCTCAACAGAATCCATTACAGTTGCATATTGAAGTTCGGACATAGCAATCAAGTCTTGTTCATTCAACAAATTCACTTGCTTCCTATTAGTTATAGGAACCCTAAAACAAGAAACAATCACTATTGAAAGAACAATTACAATTAAAATTCTTCTCATAAAAAAGTTGTTTAATAAAATAAAATTTATTCGATTTTAGCAGTAAGACCTGCTTCCAGTAATGCTTCGCAAATGGGTTTTAATTTATTAAATTCTCCACGCTTAACTGAACACTTACCATTGTTGTGAACAATCCATGCACACTGCTCTCCCTGAATATTAGAATGATCACAGTATTTAACCAACATATCAATAACGTGCTCAAAAGTATTATGATCATCATTGTATAAAATCAGATCCTTGTTGTCTACCAAGATGGTAACAATCTCTTCAAAAAAATCCGTTTTTTCGTCCAATGACATATTCTAAATAATTATGGTTCAAATGTATGAAATTTTACTACTCTCCTGTTAAATTTTTAGCTGATTCAATATCTATTTCATCTCCATCTTTAAATGCAACGATCTTTGCAATGCTTACACCTTCATTCACGAACTCCTTCAACACTTCCTCTGAATAAGAATATAGATCCTTTTTACCTGCATAATAAGTTGTTCCTTCTTCATCGTCAACTGTTTCAATATCCAAATAATCCAAACGCATAAAAACATCTTTTAATTTCTCAGGTAGTTCTTCATAATAAGTTCCTAGAAACACCCTATATATTAATCCATTTACTGCCCTAGGTTCGCCTTTAAATAATTCACCATTATTAAACTCAATTACATTGGCATTAGGAATGCCTAAATTAATAAATTCCTGTGCTGCTTGATTGGCTCTTTCAGCACTAGTAAAAACCCCACTTAAATATTGTCTACCATTCTCTACATCTCTTGGTTTGATTCTATATTCTCTCATTGTAAGCAAAGCATTACTTACAGAATTAGGTACAGAATCTTGAAAAACACCTAAGTCAACATAATATTCCTTACCTATATTAGTAGCAAGCACAGTAATACCATTATCACCTGAAGGCTCCGGTTCTGTTTTTTCTGTGATTTTATTAGCAAGCTCATTTGCTCTTGCAATAGTAATTCGTTGACCATCAATATAAGCTACTATAAATGCGTCCGTTAAACCAAGGCCTTGCACCTCTTCTTTACGAATATTCGCTTCATCTACACTATTAAAAATACCAGTTGAGTACTTGTATAAATTACTAACATTATGAGTAACAAGTGGTGAAATATTAAAAGGATTATTCTCACTCAATGGCTTCGAAAATGCGCCTATTTGAACAGAAAAGAACAGTCCTTTAATAGCTTCAACAGGATTTACCTCTGCAGCAGATTCATCAAAATCATCTGCATAGGTTACTATGTCTGGATCAATTGTAGCAAATGTTGTATTAGAATTAGTTTCAGATAAAGTATTGTCAACATTTGTTGCAGTATTAGTATTAGTATTTGTTTCACTAGTATTATCTGCATTCGTGTTATCAGCTGAATTAGTTCTATCTATATTATTTACAGTATTATCATTATTAGTGTTTACATTCTCATTTGATTCAGTTTGATTATTACTGTTAACTGATTGATTATTTTGAGCTAGCTGTGTATTATTTGCAATCAATTCTCTTGCTTCAGAAATCCTGATCCTTTCACCATTATATATAGCAACTACAAAAGCATCTCTATATCCTAAAGACCTTATTTTATTTCTTGATTCATTGGCAGAATTCATGTTTTTAAAATACCCAACTCTATATCTAGTAATATCATCCTTTACTTTTTCAGCACTTATAGGAGCAAAACCTTTAAAAAGATCTTGAGGGATAGGTCTTCTAAAAGCTCCTACCTGAACTTTAAATATCAAACCTTCTGGATATCCAGGGTTTACAGGTATTGGATTTGATGCTGTATATACAGTAGCTTCATTTACTACAAAAATATCTTCTTCTACTTTTGTTGGTGGCTTGAAATTAGTAGAAACAACATCATCTACTTTTGGAGCTGATGCTTTAGGTGAATTATCAAAATCAGCAATTGCAAGTGCTTTTATATCATTAGCAGTCTCCTTATCCAAATTAGTAATCACTGTAGCCTGAGCCATTTCCTTCTGCTTAACTATAGTCTCAAGTTTATTAATTTCTTCTTTAATCTGATCAGCAGATTGTTTATTTTCAGAAGAGCTCTCCTCCAACTTAACAGCAACTCTTTCTAACTTCTCTTTCTCATCTTCATCTTCTGTATTCTGAGCCTGTAACCTCAAAGACTTCGCTTTATTCTCCTGCTGTTTAGCAATATTTTCAAGAGACTCAACTTGATCATCTTTTTCATTTACTTCATTTTGTAATTCATCTATTTCTTGCTGTTTTTCATAATAATCTTCATATTCTTCAGTAGTTCTCACCTTTTCAATATCATCCTGAGTTAAATTTTGTGTAATCTCAATGTTTTCAATAATTGCATCTTCCTGTACCTTGATCTTATTTCCTTTTTCCTCTAAACTTTTTGCAATATCAGCTTCTTCTATTGCTTTTTCTTCCATTCTTTCTGCCTCAACCAATAATTCACCTTTTTGTTTTTTATTAGCATTTTCTGCCTCTTGCCTTAACAACATTGCATTGTTGTTATATTCATTGGCTTTAGCTAACGCTTGTTTTGAACGATCTAATATTTCAGTTGAGATCCTATCATCATCTGTTTTTACTAAAGCTGCAATTTCTTCATCATCCTTTGAATATTGTTCTACTATTGCACTGCTATATAATTTTTTTGCCTTATTTATTTTCTCAACTGCAGCCAATTCGGTTGAAGCAGCTTCATTGAGTAATTCTTTCTTTGCAATTGGATCTTTTTCATTATTGGCACTTTCTCTTAGTTCATTTGCTTTATTTAGCAGCTCATTTCCAGTAGATTCATACTCTTGACCTTGTTTTAATTCATAAGAATCATCTACTAAAGCAGATGTTTCCTCTTTTAATCTTTCTAACTTTTCTTTGGCGTTTTCTACTTCCTTTGCATTTACTTGCTGAACAACTACAGCTAATTCAATTTCTTTTTTTGCTTTTTTCTCTTCTATTACTTTTATTTTTTCCTGTAATTTCTCAGTTTCTTTTGTTGTTTCTGCATCAATTAATTCATTCTTTAAAGCATTGATCTCCACTTCAAGCAACTCAATTTCTTTAAATTCTTCGTCATTTTCTTCTAAAATTTGCTTAGAACTAGCTGATGAATAATTTTCTTTTTCTGGTGAATATTCTTCCTCAACATTTAAGGAAACCTCATAAGTTTCGGGATCTTCATCAGCATTAAATTCAATACCTTCAACAACTTGATTTATTACAACATCGCTAGAATTATCTTCAACTGACAATGTTTCTTCCACCGTAGTCTCCGTTGTCGTCTCTTCTGCTATAGTCTCATCTTCTATGGTCTCTGTTGTAGTCTCTTCTGCCACAGTCTCATCTTCTATGGTCTCCGTTGACGTCTCTTCTGCTATAGTCTCATCTTCTATGGTCTCCGTTGACGTCTCTTCTGCTATAGTCTCATCTTCTATGGTCTCCGTTGACGTCTCTTCTGCTACAGTCTCCTCTTCTATGGTCTCTGTTGTAGTCTCTTCTGCTACAGTCTCCTCTTCTATGGTCTCTGTTGTAGTCTCTTCTGCCACAGTCTCCTCTTCTATGGTCTCTGTTGTAGTCTCTTCTGCTATGGTCTCCGTTGTGGTCTCTTCTGCTACAGTCTCCTCTTTTATGGTTTCTGTTGTAGTCTCTTCTAATACAGTCTCCTCTTCTATGGTCTCTGTTGTAGTCTCTTCTAATACAGTCTCCTCTGCTGTATTATCAACATCATTATTATTGGTAATTGAATTATTTTCTGTGAAGTCCTCCATAATAACTAAAGCATCCTGTTGATTATCTATTGCTGCTAATTCATGTTGATGCGCTTCTCTTAATAAATTAGCTTTATCTTCTTTATCTGAACTTGAATTGGCTTGTTCTTTTAATTGTTCTGCTTTTTTGAATTGATCATCAGCCTGTTCCATATAATATTGAGCACTTAACAGGTCTTTATTTGTTTTTTTATCATCATTTATATTTTCAGCTAATTCATTAAATGTATTTTCATTTGATTCCTTTTCTAGATCATTTAATTGAGTGAAATCATTAGAAACCTTCTCTTCTAGTTCATAGATCTCATTTCTTTTATTTTGAATCTCTTCGAGCTTTTTATCTTTTTTCTTTTCTTTTTCTTCATTTTCATATTCACCCTCAAGGCCTTCTAACTCCATCTTCTTAACTGAAAGCATCTGAAGATCATTTTCCATGCTAGAGACCTTTTCATTTGAGCTATTATTATTATATGTAATGGGTTCATTGAAATCCTCATTATAATCTGTGCTTACATTCTCTGAGTTAGCAAGTGATGATTTAATTTCTTCATAAGCTTCTTCAACTTCTTGGTTTTTGTTTTCTTCAATTTGTGTGTCTATTTCATTTTCCTTTTGATCTTTCAATGCTTCTAACCTTCCTATCTTTTCTTTTAACTCTTCTCTTTCAGACTCAGAGTTAGACATTGCAATATCATTATTTAAAGAGTCAATATCATTTTGTATAAGGTCTACCCAGTCTTCATTTCTTTCAATAGAATTGTTACTATCATTGTTAGTTGCATCATCATTTAATTCAGAATTTTCTACTGCAATAATTTCATTATTATTAACACTTTCGTTTATAGAATCATTAGGAATTTCTGAAAGCAAATTTTCATTTTCATTAATTTTCTCACTGACTTCTTCGGACAAGATCTTATCCTCCAATAGATCCTTATGCTCTTCAGAGAGTTCAGTATCTGACATTTCATTAGCAACAATTTCAAGCTCTTCCATCATATCTGCTTCTGCAACTAATTCTTCCGATTCATTTTTTAATTGCTCATATTTTTCTAATTCTTCTTTGGCTAATTCATCATTTACTTTTATTTCATTTTCTAACAGATCTATTTGTTGTTGAATATCATCCTTGTCTCTTGCCTTCGCATTCTCTTTATCTATTTTTGCTTGTTCAAGTCTCTGTTCTAAGAATTTTTTCTCTTCAGCCATCAATTTTGATTGCTCAAGGTGATCATCCGCCTTATCTGATTTATTGTTCGCTTTATTCTTTAAGTCATCAGGACTTGTAATATCCAAATCTTCATTTTCGATAATATTATTGATCTTTGTTTGAAGTTTCTGAAGCTCTTCAACTGCTTCATCATGCGAGTCTTCATTAACAGCTTTTTCTATAGAAGATGCAATTTCTTTAGATTCTTTAGCTTCCTCCTCCCTAACTACATGCTGCTCTTTTAAAGAGTTAGCCAAATTGATTGAAGTAATGGCTTGTTCATTAAGCTCCTTTGACTTCTTATGATATTCATTAGCTAGATCTATTTGTTGCTGTTTTTCAATTGGATTTTCAATTTCATCAATGTTTTTCAATATTTCTTCTGCCTGTTTAGAGGCCTTTTCAGATTCATTACTTTTCTTCTCTGCAATCATATATGAAGCATTCATCTTCTTCTTTATATCATCTGCTTCTTTCTGTGCTTCTTCTGCCATCTCTTTACTTACCTGTACAAGATCCACTTCACCAATATCAACGTTTTCAATTAATGTATCTGACTCAAGGGTTATATCTTCAATAAATAAGCTATCAGGAAATTCATCAATATTAATTTCAGGATTTGACAGCTCCTTAATAACTTCTGCAAGTATTTCACTTTCGTTTTCTACAGTCTCATCAAATAAATTCCTTATAATCAATTGTTCATTACCCTCGTTACTAACCAATAAGATTTCTTGTTTTAAAGGTTTTAATTCTTTTTGAGGTGCTATCTCAACCATTCCAGCGTGTATCTTTTCACTTTGTGGAGTTTCTACAATAAATTCATATTTACCGCTCTTGGGTAAAATAATAGTGTATTTCTGTTGATCATTAGGATTGTATATACCTATGATCTGTTCAGTAATTATATCCTTTATTTGAATTGTTGCTTTATAATCTGAATTATTGATCTCATTGGTAAAAGTACCTGCTAGAATTACATTTTGAATAGGAAAAACTTCAACCTTTACTTTATATACATCTAAAAAACCACCTTTTGAGGATCGAGCCGATGAAAAGAATGCATTTTGATTAGATGAGTCAACCACATACATAATATCATCATCTGGTGTATTGATCTTATAATCCATATTTAAAGGAGGACCAAATGAATTGGTTTCTAAATTATACATACATCGAAAAACATCATAACCACCCATAGATGAATGTCCTTTAGAACAGAAATAAAAAGTAGATCCATCGTTGTGTAAAAAAGCATATGCATCATCATGTGGTGTATTTATATGATCTGGCAGTCTTAAAGGTTCAGACCAGTCACCATTTGGCAGTTTTCTGACTCTATATATATCTAATCCGTTCTTTCCATCCTTTCCATAGCTAGAATAAAACAAAACATCCTTATTGCCTTTAGGTATATAAATGAGAGACCTATAGCCTATTTTCTCATCATATTTTGATTGGAACTCTTCAGTTACTATTAAATTCCCACCTATTGTGCTGAGATCATAGCTATATTGAAATCTATCAAAACTCGATTCAATTTTATCCTCTACAACTAATTCAGTAAGATTCTGCATTAATTTAATACCGTTGTTACACATTTTTACATGCAAATCCACTGCTAATTCCTTCTTTAATTTATCTGGAGCTTTTTGTTTAAATTTTTCGTATTGTCTTAAGGCATCTTTAAATAGATAATTTAAATGATACGCTTTACCTAAATAAAAATAGGCTCTCGGGTCAATCTGAGAGTTTTTAACTGCATGTTTTAAAAACCTAATTGCTTTTGATTTATCTGCATAGGTAAATAATGCGCAAACTCCATATTTATAACTGTTCTCTTGATTATTTTTAAGACTAAGTACCTGAAGCATATGAGGTTCTGCCTCAATGAATTTTTTTTGTTCAAAAAGATCATAGGCATGCTCTATCCTTTCTTCTTCAGTATCAAATTGTCCGTAATTCAATTGAATGAAGAAAATAAAAAAGAAAAAAAGTTTATATTTTAAATTACCTGTCAATCTTTAAATATTAATACAATTAAATGAAGCCAGCGTTCAAGACCTATTTTTAATATGTAAATTAAGAGGCATCTTACTCTCTTCTTTTTTAAGTAACCTGTAAATATTCTTTCTATGAGTAAGAATCACCAATAACGAAATAACTATTGAAAAATAGATCAATGACAATGAAAGGGCCTTAAATATATATATAGTAATAAATGGGAAAAAAAATGCTGCTGTAATTGCTCCTAATGACACATAATTAGTTATTACAAAAATCAAAATAAAAATACCAAAGCATACAGCCGCAGCTGGAAGGTTAATAGCTAATATAATTCCAAGAAGTGTCGCCACCCCTTTACCTCCTTTAAATCCTTCATAAATAGGGAAAACATGTCCAAAAACAGCAGCCATTCCGATGGCTAATTCTAAATTAATATATGGGTCTGATCCTATTTCATAAACTGAAAATAGATATGAAAGACCTTTAACTGATGCCCACCCTTTTAAAATATCGAAAAAAAGAACAGGAATTCCAGCTTTTTTACCTATAACCCTGAAAGTATTGGTAGCACCTGCATTTTTACTTCCATAATCTCTTACATCTATACCAAAAAACCATTTACTAACCCAAATTGCAGAAGGAACAGATCCAACTAAATAGGCAATGATTATGGCCATAATATTATTAAACTCTAAAATTTCAGTCATTTTCTTTTTATTCCTCCATGTATGATCTTCTAAAAGCAGTTACTACTGTTTTAGAGCCCATCATGAATTGATAATCCTCACCTTCTTTTCCTCCCTTAAACTTAGTATCGTCCTTTTTAGTTTCTAAAATGATAGTATTATAGTCTTCATTAGAAGAAAAGACCTGCATTAAACCTCTCTTATAATTAAAATAATAATAATTATCACTATCTAATTCCAAGTATATAGTAATCTCATCACCAGTAAACCTCTTAAAGATCACTACTTTCCCTTTAACATACCTCATTACCTGTTTTTTCTTGAAATTAGCTATTCCAAGATCTCCATAAGAAACATATGCCTTTCTATCTGAATCCCATCTAAATCTAATGTCACCTAGATAAATAGATTGTTCTAATTCCTCTGGGAATTTCTTCACTTTACCATGAATATTTAGATCAGAAATCATTTTATCTGATTGTTTTAACCCTACTAGCTCTCTTAATGAAACTTCATAAGTTGAATTAACAAGATCTATAGACCTTAGGTCGGGATACTCAACTATCTCTTTTGCTAGTAGATTAAAGGCTTCCTCATTATATGGAAAATCTATCATCACAGATGACTTAATATCAGTTGATGACCTTGCCGGATTGTACTTTATTTCACCAACAGGAGTTAAAGAAACCTGCCCTAAGCTACTTCCAAAGTCGAATTGTCCATCTCCTTCCATCTTACAATTGATAATGTTTAAAGAAATAAAATTTCCTGGCAATGATCTTTCAGCTAACTTTTCTCTATTTGAAATCTGAAATTCATTGTCTTTCTTATTAAAGAAAATATACCCATTAGCAGTAATAAGATCTTTATGACTTGCATCTGACTTTTTAGATAAGAAAGTAGTATATAATGAAATAGAATCAGTAGTATTTAAAATAATACCAGCACCTATAGGATCTCCTTCAGTATCAATAATTATTGTGTCAATAGGTATATAAACTTCTAAAGGATTAACTACTCCTTCAAACTTGATCCAATTCCTAGCAATATTATCACATTCATGTACAATTCTGGTCTCTCCATTAAAGCTCAGGTCTTTTACAGATGCATACATTTCCACATCTCCATGAAATTCAAAATGAGGACTTAGGGTAAATGTAGCTTCATCATCTATCTTTCCCTTTGCAGTAGTTTGAAAGGTTGTATCTAAGTGTATATAAGAAAAATAGATTTGTTGCTTATTTTCATCCTCATCTACATAGTCAATAGTACCAGATGCAACATAATCCCTTCTAGCATTAATATCTACTTTAGCATCATAGATCTTATGATATTTAGTAACATAATTGGCAATAATTTCTGCATTAACCAAAGTTTTAATTTTAGCCTTTTTCTTAATTAATACTTTCCCGCTATCTGGAAACACTCGTGCATCTGCTAC
This sequence comes from uncultured Flavobacteriales bacterium, assembly GCA_964430245.1. Taxonomy (GTDB): domain Bacteria; phylum Bacteroidota; class Bacteroidia; order Flavobacteriales_D; family Parvicellaceae; genus CAYSEW01. The sequence continues at coordinate 47,392 of CAYSEW010000014.1, read as the reverse complement.
TCTTATGAATTCGACCTTATCACAATAAATCTTCTTTTTCTTTATGTCAAACCTAGCTTTAGGAGACTTAAAATTTAAAGAATCTTGATCAGGATGTACAGAGAAAAAGTTAGATCCGCTAAGGTCAAGATCCGTGTCAATATTAATATCTCCAGTAGAACCAGATTCCATCTCAAGGTCATCATTATCCATGTACCAATTGAACTGATCCATATAGCAGATATACATGTTGTCTGGAAATTGAACAAAACTTTCTCCTGCGTTTGATTTAAACTCGCCTTTTCTATTTGCGAAATCTACATGGGCATTTACATTCTGAGTTTTAAATGCCATTTCTTTTACCTGGTCCTCCATCGTGTTCAATTTGAATTCTGAAGTATCCGCATTGATGGCATCATAGAGATATTTATACCCATAGGAAAGCATTTCTCCTTTCCCAAAATACATGATTCCTTCACCTGTCATGCCCTCTGGAGTTAATGCTAATGTGCCATGTAATGTTGCATCATCATCTTCAAAAAAAGTTAAATCTTCTTTTATACTGGAAGCATAAAGCACCTCATCTTTAGGAATATATGAGATATAACAATCCTTACCAACTACAATAGGAACTTCAGGGTCTTCTGCCTGAGCAGTATTAGTATAAGTGTGAGCGATGGCAGTTACAGAATCAGGAAAAAAGGTCAGCTCATCGGATTGAGCATGAGAAGTAAGATAGTTGATAGATCCAGATCCCTGAAGTCCTTTATGTGACAGTCTTATCTCATTGTCATAATTAGCAATCAATCCATAGATCTCAAATCCAGATTCAGGAGTTTCTCTAATAAACCCTAAAGAATAGTCCTCTTGAAGAGTAAGAGCTTCTCTAAATTCAGGAAATATTCCTGCAGAAAGAAAAGTTCCTTCAAAATGTATCCCTTCATTTGTGAAATTATCCAAACTATCCATTGAAAATGTATCTAATACGAACATAAAACTATCCCTACTATAAAGACCTTCAAAAATAGATTCATCATCATAGTAAACATAAGTCTTGTTGATACTTTTCAAAATAGGGTAATCATGTTTGTTGGTATCTAACCCACATTTATTATCTGGTGCATCTATCAAGATTTCCCCATGTATTTCTTCAATTATTGAAAGTGATTGAACAAAAGAACCTTCTTTTTCCTTATAAAATGGCCACAATAACATAGAATCACATTGTATTATATTTAACTTGAAATCCTGATAATTAAAGGTAAATTCATTTCCATAATATTGAGTCCTCCCTGAATTGATCAATCCTCCAAAAAACATATCTCTGTTCTTTTTTACTGTTAAAATTTGATTGGATGGCCTTACAGAAACATGCTGTGAGTTACTTAAGTTAACCCTTTCAACACCATTGATATTCAAGTCGAGATTAACTAAGTTCAAAGAAGCATTTTTCTTTGCTGTTGAATTAATAACAATTACATCAAAGTCTCTAGCTGCTTTTCTTGCATCAATATAATTGTACAATTTCTCTTTAACTATCACCATTTTTCTTTCATCATCATAATCTATAAATCCTAATGTGGTCAATTGATACAATAAGAACTGATTGTCTGTTGTCGACCTTCTCATGTGTACCGCTAAATCAGAAGCATTAAAAACATCACTTCCTATTTGCTCAGCAAAATTCTTAATCTGGACCAATGGATTAGTTCCCATTCCTGTTAATTGATCATAAATATTCTTATCGAAAAAATCATGTGAATCAAATCGAGCAGAGATATCAGTACTTCCAAATAGTGGTGCAAATTCCATTTCAGCTTCTCCTACTTTCCAGTATAAAGCTTCAAAAAACATATCTAATTTATGATAGCTATTATAATAGGGCGAAGCTGCTATTCCCCTATCTCCTCTTATCAATGTCACTTTTCCAGTTTTATTTACATATTTAAATACCAATCCAGGATGAGTAACAGAATCATTTTCTAAATAGAATTTAATTTTTGATTTACCTGATGAAATTTCTTCCTCATTAATAGTGAAATTAATAGCTTCTGCAATTAAAAAATCTTTATCATCATACTTAAAGATCAATTTAGCTAGATTATCAATAGATCCTGAACCCAACAAATTAGCCCCCTGAATTGTAAATCCTCCATCGTAATCAACATCATTAAATACATTTTTAATCACTAACCTTTTATCGTAAGATTCAAATCTTGGATATTTCACTTTTTTCGGACCAAGGTTAGTTAATATTTTTTCAGACAACTTTCCTTTAATAGGTTTTTCAAAGTAACGGCTATGAAAATCCACAGAATCTGCAATAAATCCTGCATTTTTCATTGATAATCTATAAGTAGCTAAATCTGCATATACTTTATCTTTTGGTAATAATGCTCTTTCCCAAGAAAGCTTTCCACCATCACCAAACCATTTACTTGAAAGTGGATAATACACCCCTTTGGTATTTTTAATCACTGAGCTATCATTTTTTGAATAACATTTCAAGTCCATTCTATCAAAAACTATATAGGGTTCTTTTTTAAAATGAAATTTATAAGTAGCCTTATTGGCTTGCCATTTTTTAGATGTCGACAAATAGATAGTGTTATCATTAAATAGATTAGAGCATGTTTCGATAAACCTAGATATCTTTTTCTTGTCCCTGTTTTTTAAGACCTCATTAAAGGTGTCATGCCAATCAATAAAAACTTCATTTGGTCTAGCATTAACAGCAAAGTTCATTACTGACAGCATATAATTCTTAAATTCTGGGTAGGTTTTTAATTTCTTTTGTGTAATAGCATTAGCTGTTTCATATATCAGAGCTTTCTGATCGGGTGTTATTGTTCCTCCCATCCACACAGGCTCAAAAACCCTAATGAATTCTTTAGCATCTGCTTTATTATATACTCCTAAATAAGACTGTACTTCTTTTAAAAATTTCTCAGACTCTGGAGTAAATACCATTATCTGAGCAGTATTATCTAATGCCAATAAAATAAAAAGTATGACTAATTTACAAGCTCTGAACATGTCAATTATTTAGATAAAATTAATAAACTCCAATTATTCAATTCTATATTCTCTACAAACTTTAAACCATTCTTCTTTCCCTCTTCGATAAGATCATCTTTATCATTAATTAAAAAACCTGATAATAATATCTTTCCATTTACTTTTAATACACTTGAAAAGGTCTGCATATCCTTTAAAAGAATGTTTTTATTAATATTTGCTAAAATAAAATGAAACGAACCATCTTTTATAATAGCTGAGTCTCCTTTGTTAACACTTATATTTTCAATACCATTCATTTCAATATTCTTGATTGTGTTTTTTACTGCCCTTTCATCAATATCAACTGCGCATATATTTCTTGCAGAAAGTAAGCTACATATAATAGCTAAAATACCTGTTCCTGTCCCCATATCAAGGATGTCCATGGCTTTAAAATTTTCTTTGAATAGTTGTTTAGCCATCAACAAAGTAGTCTCATGATGACCTGTTCCAAATGTCATATCTGGGTTGATGAGAATGTCATATTTAACAGATGGAATTGAATGAAATGAAGCTCTAATAACACAATCTTCATTAACAATTACAGGATGAAAATTATCTTCCCATATCTTATTCCAGTTATCCGCTTTATGTACGATTTTTTCAATTTTGAAAATAGCATCACCAAATCGGCTTTCTATAAGTTTCAAATGAGATTCTTTAAATAAATTCTCAATTATAAAAGCACTTAAGTATTCATTAAACTCCTGAAACGATTCATAGCCAAGCTCACCCAGCTCATAAACCATTAACTCACGATTTAATTGATCTTCAGATAAATTTACTTTTAGCTCAATATAATTCATTTAAAATGAATGAATAATTTTCTTGAACGAATTAGCATCTAATGCTGCACCTCCAATTAAGCCACCGTCTACATCTGGTTTTGAAAAAATTTCAGTTGCATTATCAGGTTTACAGCTTCCTCCATAAAGAATACTTATATTTTCTGCTATATCCTGATTGTAATTCTCCTGTAATAAATGCCTAATAAAACCATGCATCTCCTGTGCTTGATCTGAACTAGCAGTCACTCCAGTTCCAATTGCCCAAATAGGTTCATATGCAATCACTACATTCGAGATCTCTTCTTTGCTAATAAAGAAAAGTCCTTTATTTAGCTGATTGAGTATTACCTCTTTTTCTTTTCCAGCTTCTCGTTCTTCTAAGGATTCTCCACAACAATAAATAGGTGCTATATTTCTTGCAAGTAATTGCTTTACTTTCTCAGCTAACAGCTCATTGTCTTCATTAAAATGCTGTCTTCTTTCTGAATGACCTACAAGACAGTATCTTACATTGATACTCTCCAGCATTGATGCAGATATCTCTCCAGTATACGCGCCATTGGAACAGCTAGAAACATTTTGAGAAGCAATAAAGACATTATTATTTTTCAGGGCAAATTCGGATAAATAAATAGCAGGTGGACTTAGAATAACTTTTACATCTTTAGGATATTCAACATCATTCAGATCATCATATAAACTTCTAGCCTCTTCGAAATCCATATTCATTTTCCAATTTCCAGCAACAATTTTTCTACTCATATTTAAATTAATTTAACCTTACCCTTGGATCTAAATATCCATAAATAATATCTACTATAATATTGATCAAAACGAAAAAACTAGCAATTACTATTGTAACTCCCATTACCAAAGGAAAATCATCATTTTTTAAAGCAATTACTAGCTCATTACCTATCCCATTCCAATCAAAAATCTGTTCAACAAATACTGCACCAGCCAGAAGAGAAGCAAACCACCCAGAAATAGCAGTAATTACTGGATTCAACGCATTCTTCAAAGCATGTTTTAAGATTACCCTATTTAATGACAAACCTTTTGACCTAGCTGTTCTAATGTAATCTTGAGATAGAACATCCAATAATGAGCTTCTTGTTAACTGTGTTACTATTGCAAGTGGTCGAATACCTAACGTAATAGCTGGGAGTATTAAATTTTCCCAATGGTATTCTTCAGCCCCGGTATAATCATTGATCTCTACCAATGGGCCACTAGGATTAAGGCCAGTGCCAGGTGCTGCAAAAGTATTGGATATTAGAGGTATATCATCAAATCCAAATATATTATAAAGACATATATAGATGACCCATATAAAAATACCTAGAATAAATCCTTTAAAAGACCATGAAAGAACTACTCTCCATTTAATATCTTTTTTATGCTGAACAAATTGCCTTATAACGCCTATAAGTATGCCAAGAATGGCCAATATTAAAGGGAATACAGGTAAATTCATTTGTTCAGACCATACATATCCTCCAACAACAGAAATAATTGCTGCCATAAAAAATGAGGGCGCAGACATCCCAGCAACAGCACTAATAAAAGAAACATTATCGTAAAACTTCCCCTTATTAACAGCACTTACAATTCCTAAAAAGATACCCAATATAGTTGCTATAAAAATGGCACAAAAAGCTAAAATAATAGTATCGGGTAATTTTTCCATGATCACCTCATCTACATTTCTTTTATTTTGATAGGATTTTCCTAGATAGGGGTATTTGAATACCAATGAACGTTGACCTCCTAAACTAAATAGCTCCTTACCATCGTATTTACTTGTATCTAGATATACATTACTCTCAGTATTTTCAATATCATTTACTGAGAAAATCGAAAGATCATTAATATAGAGAAGGTATCTTTTATAAAATGGAAGATCAAGGCCTAGGTCTTTTCTTATGTTTTCTATTACCTCATCAGTTGCATTCTGCCCTCCCAACATTAATGAAGGGTCTCCAGGTTTGATATTGAAGAGTACAAAAATGATAGTCACTACTCCAAAGAGTACTAAAAAACCATAAAATATTTTTCTGATAATGTATTGAAACACGCTATCTATAATTTATTCTAAATTAGGAAATCTTATACAACTTAGAGTAACTAGGTAATTATTTGAATTCATATTATTCTCCTAAAATCATTTCCAGATCAACAGGATTAAATTCAACCTCATCATAATAATAAAACTTTTCTATATTTCCGTTGTTCAAATAAACTATACTAGGAGTGTTCCTATTTGGGTTTCCATCATAACCCAAAATATTCCAAAATTGAGCTATATCCATTATCTGATAAGATGCAGTGATTCCAGTTGTTTCAAAAAAGTCGACAATCTTTTCAGGTTCTTCATCCATAAAAATGATATGTACATGAGGAAAGTTTACTATACTATTCGAAAGTTCTTTAATTTCTGATGCAGCCTTCATACAATGATCGCATCCAGGAGCAAAAAAACAAAGTAATTTTCTTCCTTCATCAATATTAATAGGCGAATAATGGTCTGTTAATACATATTTAGAAAAAGGGGATTCATTTTCATTTTCAACATCAGCTTCTGTTGTTTGAGAAGCTGCTGAACTACAAGGTTTTTGTGGAGCTAGAACAAAAAGAAATAATGTAGATGAAATAAGGATCATAATTAAATTAGATAACTTATTTTCCCCTTGTTTAAGATCAGATACATTTCTATACAAATAGACCAATAATAAAATTGAAATTATATTTTTTATAATGGCTGCATTTGGGGTCATTGGAATCAACTCCCCAAAACATCCACAATTAGGGACGTCTATTAGTGATAAATGGATAGTAAAAACACTGAGTAACAAAATAGTACTAGGTATCACTATTTTTTTTAGAAAATGAGGTTGTAGAATAGCAATACCTAATGCGATCTCTAAAGCTATCAATATCCTTGAAAAATAAGGAGCAATGCAAGCATCAAATCCTAAAGGAATTATCTGCTTGAATTCAAATGTAGTAATCGCAAAATAAGGTGATGGGTATAATTTAGCAAATGCAGATAATAAAAATAAAACTGCAATAAGAATTCTTATAGTTATAGGAGCATATTTCTTAATTTTTTCCATAAAATCTTAAATTAGAGTAATGTCAACTAATTTATTAAACTTTTATTTTTTTGATGAAATAATAACAATTAATTAACACCTGAGTCGATATGTATTAGAGCAAAGACAGCATAATTAAGCATATCAAAATAATTAGCATCAATTCCTTCAGATATTAATGTTTTTCCTTTATTATTTTCTATTTGTTTAACGCGAAGTATCTTCATAAGTATTAGATCTGTTAAAGAAGAAACCCTCATATCTCTCCAAGCTTCACCATAATCATGGTTTTTTTGTTCCATTAAGGAACGAGCTTGGCTAGTAAAATCATTGTAATAATTCATCACCTCCTCTGCGTTCAGCTCCATTCTAGCATCTTGTTTTAATTCCAGCTGAATAAGTGCCATTACGCAATAATTAACAATACCTATGAATTCTGGCTCAATGCCCTCACCTACCTTGGATTCTCCTGTTTCCTGGATAGTTCGAATACGATTAGCCTTGATAAATATCTGATCGGTCAATGAACTGGTCCTTAAAATTCGCCATGCAGTACCATAATCTTTGGTTTTCTTTTCAAAAATGTCTTTACATTTGGTAATTGCAGAATTGTATTGCTCTAAAGTTAGTTGCATAAGAAATTTTCAAATTTACAGGCGTGAAAGATAGTTATTTCCATTCTAATTTCTTTATAAATTGCAAGGGTAAACTCATAGATTTTTCAACACCTAAGATCATGGGCATACTAAATGTTACACCAGACTCATTTTACGATGGTGGAAAAAACAATACAATTGACAAGGCACTTCCATTAGTAGAAAAGCATTTAAAAGATGGAGCTAGCATTTTAGATATAGGTGGTTATTCTTCAAGACCAGGAGCAGATCACATCAATATAGAAACAGAATTAACAAGAGTAATTCCTGTAATTGAAGGCATTAAAAAACGATTTCCAGATTGCATAATGTCTATAGACACTTTTAGAGCAGAAGTGGCCGAAAAAAGCATAGAGGCAGGTGCAGCTATCATAAATGACATATCTGCTTTTAATTTAGATGCTAAAATGGTGGATGTTTTAACTAAGTACAAAGTCCCTTATGTAATGATGCACATGAAAGGTAATCCACAAAACATGCAACAAAATACAAATTATGAAAACATCATTAAAGACCTCATTCTTAACTTTTCTAAAAAGATCAGCTACTTATATAGCTTAGGAATTTCAGATATTATTATTGATCCTGGATTCGGATTTAGTAAAACCAGTGAGCAAAACTATAAAATACTTAAAGACCTTCATAATTTAACACTTTTAAATTGTCCAATACTAGGTGGTATTAGCAGAAAATCTATGATTTATAAAAATTTGAATACCAATAGTTTAAATTCTATTAACGGAACTACTGCTTTAAATATTGAGTTACTTGAAAATGGTGCCAATATTTTAAGAGTACACGATGTAAAAGAAGCAGTTGAATGCATACAATTACACCAGCTCATTAACGCTTAAATAATGGTTCTGTAATCATTAAAACAACATCGAAATTGACTTTATCTATGCCTATTTCTATTAAAGGGTGCTTGGCTGTGTCTGCAAATTTCTGACCTTCAAAATCATAAGTAATCTTAAATCCTGTTAAAAATTCCCCACTAAACATTCTGCCTTTTTTATAACCTTCCGGTAAATTATTTTCTATAATTCCAATGATTTTTTCTTGAATTTTTTCTGCTAACTGCTCATCACCCGATTTATAGACCAGCTTAAACATATAAACATCATCTTCATCTACATAGATCTTGGATTCTTTCGCATTATTAAAATCTAGCAAGAGATCAAACACAAGCTTATCCGAAGTTTGTTTTCTTACCTCTTTAAAGCTTCCCTTTTCAGCACCTAAGAGCACTTTCTTATAATTTTCCTCAAGACCCACCATTAATGATTCTATTAGCTCCTGGTCCTTTTTGATCTTATCTGCCTCTAAACGTTTGTTTTCTTTTTCGATAAGCGACCTTACCTTATCCTGCCATACTTTATCCGATCCATCTTTAAATACAAGATGTTCTTTACTAACCTGTGTTTTAAAATTAAGCAAAGCATTACATAAAGGAGCGTATTCAAGTTCAGGTACATTGAATTGAGCTTTTTCGCTTGAATTAGCATAAACACCAGCAAGCTGATTCATTAACTTTACTAGATCTGCAACTGATTTAGAGCTGCTACATTTTTCTTCCCAGCTCTTTTTACTTTTTTTCCAGTCTTTATTGAATTGCTTAAACTGAATATGCTGTTCTAATTCCAATAACTCTTTGGATAATGATGAAATATCCTGTGCCATGTAAATAGTCACAAAAAGTAAATTGATGAATGTAAAAAAAGCCCTGAACATATGTTTTTGTATTTAATCTCATTAAATCTAAACAAAAGATCTAATTCAAAAAAACAACTTACAAGCTAGTTTCCTATTTTTAACAAAATTTCTACGATGAACCTTTACGCAATCAATACCGGATATTTTAAATTAGATGGAGGAGCCATGTTTGGAGTAGTTCCAAAATCTATATGGCAAAGAACTAATCCACCAGATACCAACAACATGTGTAGCTGGGCAATGAGGAGTCTTCTTATAGAGGATGGGGACCGGTTAATGCTAGTAGATACTGGTATGGGCAACAAGCAAACTGAAAAGTTCTTTGGTTATTATTACCTACATGGAAATGACTCATTAAAAGGGTCTTTAGCTAAAAATGGATTTTGTGAAGACGACATTACAGATGTTTTCTTAACTCACCTGCATTTCGACCATTGCGGAGGAACCATAGAATGGGCCAATAACGACCATTCCCATCTGCAACCCGTTTTTAAAAATGCCAAATTCTGGAGCAATGAGCATCATTGGAAATGGGCTACTGAGCCTAATCGGAGAGAAAGAGCTTCTTTCCTAACGGAAAACATAAAACCCATTGAAGAAAGCGGACAGCTCAATCATATTGTAAGAACAGATAGAATTACCCAAAATGCTTTTGAAAGCATAGATGTGTTTTTTGCTGATGGCCATACAGAAAGCCAAATGCTTCCCATAATCTCCTATAAGAATAAAAAGATCGTATTTATGGCCGATCTACTTCCTAGTGTAGGACACATTCCCCTACCCTATGTAATGGGTTACGATACCCGTCCGTTACTTACCATGGATGAAAAACAGCTATTTTTAAATATGGCTGCTGATGAAGATTACATACTTTTTTTGGAACACGATCCCGAAAATGAATGCTGTACGGTTCAGCATACCGAAAAAGGAGTTCGTGTGAAAAATAAATTTTCGCTCAAAGAGATTCTGTAATAAAGCATGCTTACATTAAAAGAGATTAATAAGCTAGCCATACCGGCTGTACTGTTCAATATTACCGAACCTCTAATAGGATTGGCAGATATTGCCATTATCGGGCATATCGATGATGGAGCTACACAGGCACAAGGAGGTGTTGGGCTGGCTGCTGGTTTAATAGCTACTTTAATTTGGGGCTTAGGCCAAATGAGAACCTCTCTTTCTGCCATTATCAGCAGACATTTTGGACAAGGAGACCTAAAGCCCGTTTATTCTTTAATTGCACAAACCATCCTATTAACAGCAATTATAGGGATAACTGTTGCTTTTTTTACTGCTTATTACTATAATTCCATTGCTGCATTTATTTACGGATCGATCTCTGCAGATACGCTTCTATTCTCGGACGAATACTTCACAATTAGGAGTTTAGGACTGCCATTGAGCTTGATTATAGCATTGTTCTTTGGAATCTTTAGGGGCTACCAAAACACTTCATGGGCCATGACCATTGGACTTACAGGAGGAGGCATTAACATTTTACTTGATCTTATTTTGGTATTAGGGATTGATGGTATTGTTGAACCCATGGGAGTAGCAGGAGCTGCATGGGCATCTGTTATTGCTCAAATAATGATGACAATACTCTGCATTGTATTTTTATACAAAAAAACTCCTTTTAATTTACAGCTTTCTAAAAAACTAAATCCATTCTTCAATGAAATGCTGCTTATTTTCTGGAACATGTTTGTCCGTACTATGGTATTGAATGTGGTATTTATACTAGCAAACCGATATGCTAATAAAAACGGAGATATTCAGCTGGCCGCCTATACCATTGGATATAATATCTGGATTTTTTCTTCGTTTTTTATTGATGGATATTCCAATGCAGGAAATGCCCTTGCTGGTAAATACTTAGGAGCCAAAGACCATCATACATTAAGAACATTGGGTAAAAAATTATTAAGCATTAACTTACTAATAGCTGGATGCTTATGTTTGATATATACCATTTTCTATACAGCTTTAGGACCAGTTTTTAATGACAATCCCATGGTGACCCATGCTTTTGAGGCCACCTTCTGGATAGTCATTATATCACAACCCTTTAATTCTATTGCTTTTACATTTGACGGCATCTTTAAAGGATTAGGAGAAGCGGTTTTCTTAAGAAACACCTTAATCACCGGCACCATTCTAGTATTCTTACCCCTATTACTTTATCTGGACTTTTTAGAATTTAAAGTTACTGCCATTTGGATTGCCATGATGGGTTGGATGATCTACCGTGGAGGTTCTTTACTTTGGAAATTCAATAGAATGACCAAACAAATAATAAACTGAATTTAAACCACAAAGCCGTTATCATCAAAAATAAAAGCTGAGTCTTGAGTACCTTTATTTATTAAATTATCTTTCACATAATTATATAGCTTAAAATCATATTGATTCAGCTTTATAATTTTTTTCGTTAATTCTTCACTACAATCAAATTTAAACTCCTGAGGTGTTTTTTTTCTAATAGTTATTTTTTTCTTTAATTGTATTCCTGTTTTTTCCTGGAATAGCTGGAGAAAGCTGGAATACTCTTCAGTAACGCCACAATAAATAGGGATATTTTTAATACCATTCAAGATCATTTCGAATTCATCATTCGATACTTTTTTAGGGTCTGCAATTTTCCTTCCTAATAAAAATTTAGTCTGATAATTTTGAGTATTTGGAAATTCTATATACTTATCTAATGAATTTGGAATTGGCTTAAGTTTAGAAATGATGGCTGCATTCTTATTACCTTCTTTACCTTTTAATAAATGATATTGAAAATTAAATTCAGAAATTATTCTTTCAACAGGATCCCTTAATAACATAAATACTTTCGTACTTTCTTGAACTTTATTCTTGAAAATTTCAGGATATTGAAATCTTCTTTCTTCATTGCTAAAATCAATGTGTTTAATTTGAATATTCCCAATGTCATCTATTATATGAGTAGGTATATCTTTATCTGCTTTACTGATTTTGATAGAGTCTTTTAACAAACCTACAAAAGTAGATCCCCCAGTTTTAGGCACATGTAAGAAAACGACTTTATTATTCGATCTATTTGATGAACTTTTAAATAATCCAAATACCATTCTATGATTTTCTTGAAGTTTCAATAACAATACCTAATACTTCATCAGTAATATTAATTACTGTATGTGCATAACCTTCAGGAACATAAACAATATCTCCAGGCTTCTGTATACATTGATATGCAGTATCTACTTTTTTAGTAAGTGTTTTCAATTCTTTACGAAACCAATCTTTAGCATGGCTTCCAGTTGGATATTTTTGAAAATAATCCATCATTACCTGATATCCTTTAGGGGATGTCTTCTGATTAGCATCAAACATTACCCAATGCTTTTGACCATCTTTTAAAATATTAAATGCATCTCTATGATTATGAGGCAGTGTTCCTGCATCTTTTATAGAGTGATAAAAGAAAAATCTTGAAATATTATTTTTACTAAAAAACAAATTAGGCATTTTAATATCCCTAAAAAAAAACTTATCGTTAGATGGCTTATATCGGTCAAGAGTAAGCGTACTTTTACCTGCATGATTCTCAAAATAATCCTTTAAGGAGGTATGCTCGTTTGCGACAGCAGGTCTTGAATCACTTATAACAGCACACATATAATTACCAGCATTATTAATCAAATATTCTTTGGACCATTTATCCATAATTGACCAATCACTAGCACCATTTTTAATTAAAACAGGCTTTTTGGGATTGTAATATTTATTTTTAAAAACAGATGCATCCTTTTCATCAAAAGATACTGCATCCATTTCAATAAGAGGAGTACCCTCCTTTTTAAATAAATCAAAAAAGCCCATAATAAATATTATGGGCTAAAGCTAATATAATTTTAATTGAAAAGTTTTATTTAACTACTGTAAAATTCTGAACACCTATTCTATTTTTACCCTGTTCAATAGACAAAATGTATTGCCCATTAGAAAGTGTATTAGGAATTAATATCATGTGATCTCCTTCAGAAAAATGACTCTTTCTTTCCAATGCTAACTTCCCGTAAATATCATAGATTTTTATAGAAACTTCTCCTGAATTATTTAAATTAAATGGAACATGTATTACATTATTAACAGGATTAGGATACAATGAACCTATATTTTCTTTTTCATGAGACTCAATATCATTAGGGCCATTTACCTGTATAAAAACAGTTTCATCGAACATATAAGTCCCATCCATTAATCGTAGCACAACAAGATATGGATCTGTTCGAACTTCAGCAGATGTTGGCGTCCATGCTATTACAGTTTCTATTTCGTTGCCATGAATAGTTGGTTCCTGATAAAATGATGCAGGGTTAGATAAAATAAAAGGTTCTCCATAAGCCTCAAAATTCACCACTTCATTGGTGTCCGGATCACCAGCCATGAGTCTTAATTCTGATGACTGTCCTGAATTGATCGTCCATTGAGGGTATCCATTCACATTAGGAATAGTTCCCAAATTACTAAACCCAGGTAATGAACCTGTAGACATTACAATAAACTGCATATCCCTTCTAATCTCGCCTATCTTAATTCCATTCCTAAATTCTTCACAAATAACAGTATATACCCAATTACCAAGTGCAGCAGCAGTCCAAGATATTGTACCTGTAACAGGATCAATAGAGATTGGATTAGAAGGATCTGATAAAGGGTCTGTATAACCAGCAATAGGTAGTCCTGTCATTGAACCATCAAAATCATTTGGAATACCCAAAGACCAATTCAATGAATCTCCATCTGGATCAAATGGCAACGGATTGTATTGCCAAGGAGTATTAACAGGCAGAAACACCACTGGTTTTACCATAAAATAGGGTGTTGAATTCGGCTGATTAGGATCTATAGTAACTGTAGTGTGTAATTGCAATTCATTTGAACCAGCATTTGGCAAATTCTGAATAGCTACATTTCTACAGCACTGATGCCAGGATATTGTATATTCACCTGGTCCTGGTAAAGTAATAGTACTCATGAAAAAATACACCTCAACTCCATACGGATAAAATGGAAGTAACCCCCCTTGCGGCAACCCAAAAACAGGGTGAAATGCAGTTGGATCTAAATTTGAAACAATTGTATTAATAGTATTTCCATTAGCATCATAAATATCAAAATACTGATTTGAACTCATAGGAATTCCTAAAGTATCTCTATATAATGTCAGTAATATTGTATAATCATTACCCCCATCATGCTGAGCAACAATCTCACCTCCCATTAAATGGGTAGAATAACCAGAAAAGATAAAGCAATAAATAAAACCAAAAAGAAGTATCGTTTTTTTCATAATAAAAAGAATTAAATTTATTTTAAAGGGGCTTTATTATATGACGTAAGATACTAAAAAAAGATGCTTATTGAAATTAAATTGCTCAATTTCAATAAATTAGCTTGGCTTTATCCCAATATTGATCCATTTCTTTTAAAGACATTTCTCCTAATTTTTTTCCATCTTTCAAAGATTCAGATTCAAGAAATTGAAATCTTTTAATGAACTTTTTATTGGTTTTTTCTAATGCTGATTCTGGATCTATTCCAATAAACCTGGCATAATTGATCATTGAAAAAAGAACATCTCCAAATTCCGCTTCAATGTTGTCTGACTTCAACTCAACCTCATGATGCAATTCATTCATCTCTTCTTTTACCTTATCCAAAACCTGACCCTTGTGATCCCAATCGAATCCTACACCTCGTGCTTTTTCCTGAATACGAGTTGCTTTTACCATAGACGGCAAAGAATTAGGGACTCCTTCCAATACCGACTTTTTCCCTGACTTCAACTTGATCTTTTCCCAATTGGCCTTTACTTCTTCTTCATCAGCCACTTCAACATCTCCATAAATGTGAGGATGTCGTTCAATTAATTTTTCACAGACTGTATTAAGCACATCAGTAATATCAAAAGCATTCTTTTCTGAAGCTATCTTTGAATAAAAAACCATATGAAGCATAAGATCTCCTAGTTCTCCTTTAATCTCATTCATATTATTTTCTAAAATAGCATCGCCTAATTCATAGGTCTCCTCAATGGTCAAATACCTGAGGGATTCCATGGTCTGTTTTTTATCCCATGGGCATTTCTCCCTAAGCTCATCCATGATATCAAGTAATCTCTTAAAGGCTTTTAATTTAGCATCCATTCATCTTTGTTTTTTGTACATTCAAATATAATTAGCTTTTAAGCAATTCTTTGGATGGGAAGACAAGTATTTATATTCTGTTTTGTATTATTGAACTGCTTTCCTCTATACTCCCAAAAAACACATCGATTCGAATTGGAAGGAAATTTTGGATTTGGAAGATTGATGGCACATAGAACCAATATGCAAAGATTGGTTATAAATAATTCTTTACAAGGAGAATTCACTTTTAATATAAATACAAATGGAGAAAAAGAGTTTCATGAAGCTTTTTTATGGCCTACTTATGGATTAACCTTCAACATTAATAATTCTGGAAATTCAGCTGATATTGGAAACATATATGGGACTTATGGATTTATTAGCTTGCCTATTACAAAAAATAAGCATCCACTAGAATTTAAAATAGGCCTAGGTATAGGATGGGTAGAAAAAACCTTTGATCTTCAAAATAATTTTCAAAGCCTTGCAATTGGCTCTCATATCAATGCAAATGTTGTTTTAAGATTTGAAAAAGAATTCTGCATCTATAAAAACAAAGTGATGAATATTGGCATAGGCCTCAATCATGTATCAAATGCAGCTTTTAAAACTCCTAATCTGGGGCTTAATTTCATGGCCTTACATGTAGGATATCAATTGGGAATAGCTGATCAATTAAAAGACAGTATTGATAATTCTATCTCCTATAAAAAAGGATCATATTTCAATTTATACAACTCAAGTGCTTTTAAAGAAAATAGCACACCTTTATTGAATAAGTTTTACATTAATGAAACTACACTACAATATGGATACCGTAAAGGAATAAAATCCAGCTTTATTACAGGCACAGACATCATTATAAACTCTAGTTTATTAGAGTTTACTGGAAAAAAATGGCAAATCGGATATTTTGCCGGACACTTGCTTCATTTAGATCAATTAAAGATTGGATTTTTGTTAGGTACCTATCTATACAACAAAAAAGACAATAGTGAATTTCTTTACTCTAAGATCTTTACTGAATACAATCTCAATGATAAATTAACAGCAAGACTTGTTCTTAAATCTCATTTTGCAAAGGCAGACTTTTTTAGCCTTGGCATTGGTTATAAATTATTTTAACATGAGTAATAAGATCTACTATTTCATATCAACTCTATTACTGCTTAATTCCTGTTCTAAACCCAATGAAAGACCTTGCTGGAAATCAAATGGAAACACAATTAGTATTACACAAGCATTAAATCAAACAATTGATTCTATTGAATTAAAGGATAATGTCAATTTAATTTTAATCAATGATTCTTTGAATTTTTTCACAATTGAAGGACCTGAAAATCTAGTAGAATTCATTAAAATTAGCTCATCAAATAATAAAACCACTATAAGCAATTCTAATCGCTGTGATTTCCTGAGAACACCTCTACCCATTAATGTCTATTACCATTATTCAGTTCTTAATAATATTGAATTATCAGGATATGGCACATTATCTAATCATGGCCTTATTCAACACAACATAAACATTAACGCTTTTGAAGCGCTATCTAACATAGTGCTGGAATTACAGAATGACACCACCATTTTAACTTTAATGAAAGGGTCTATAGATGTCTCTTTAAAAGGAGCTTCTAACTATTTATATGGATATACCAGTGGGTATGGGCCATTTAAAGCTGATTCCTTATTGTGTAGCACCGCACATGGGCATTCAACTGGATTAGGTGATTTTTACCTTAATGCTACTAGCTCATTAATCATAGAACTTAGAAGCATGGGGGATTTCTATTATTATGGAAATCCAATTATTACGAACTTTACTCAAACAGGTACAGGGAAAATTATCAATATGAATTAAATGATTATCTATACTTATATTCATCAACAACTAATTTATCCTTAATTTTACACCATGGAACTTTTTCTTATATCAATAGGGCTATTAAGTCTTGCTTTTGCTGGGATAGCCATCAAGATTATCTTTAAGAAAAATGGAGAATTTGCTGGAACTTGCGCCAGCAACAATCCCTTACTTCAGAAAGAAGGGGAATCTTGTAGTGTATGTGGGGCAAGACCTGAAGAAAAATGTAAAAGCCCCGATCAGTCAGCCACATAATCAACCATACCTGAGGACATCCAAACTTTATTCTCTCCCTCAATATCGGAGTAAACAAAATAAGCTTCTATTTCTAATTCAGGATTGTTCTTAATGAACCCTTTAGCCTTATCAACACCCATTACCATAAATGCAGTTGCATAGGCATCTGCAATAGCCGCCTGCTTGTGTATAACAGTTACACTTAATAAGCTATGTTGAACTGGATAACCTGTTTTTGGATCTATAGTATGAGAATACTTTACTCCATCTTTAATATAGAATTTTCTATAATTACCTGATGTCGCTAAAGATTGATTTTTCAATGAAACTATTAACTGAAATTCATTAGCACCTGGAGAAGCATTTTCAACTGGTTGATCTATGCCTATTTTCCAAGATTCATATTTTGGATTTCTTCCTTTCACAGTAATTTCACCTCCTATTTCTATAAAGTAATCTTGTATTTCTAGCAGGTCAAAATAATCTGATATTACATCAACAGAATGCCCCTGAGCAATTCCATTAAAATCGAGCTTGGCATTTTTAACTGTTTTACAAACAACAGGGTATGTAAACATTTCAACACTTCCTTTTTTAACAGTATCTACAGCAATGCAAAATGCTTCATTTTCAAAAGAAGTCAATTTTAATATGGAATCAATTTCATTAGAATTGATAGATACCTCTTCATATGATGAATGATAAAACCCCCAATAGTTAACCAATGGATAAATGGCTGGATTAAATGCTCCATGGGTAGAGTGATAGATCTTTTTTGCTATGTTAAAACAAGATCTAAAGTACTTCGAATTATCTGCAATACAAATAGGAGAATGATCGACACTATTGAATTTAGACACCAAACTAGAATCAATATATATAGAAAGCTCGCTATCATATTCATTCAAAATTGAATCGATAGCAAAGGACAAATCTCTTTCTAGAGAGTCGTTGTAAATAATGGAGAAAGTTGTTCCTTGAGCTGTTCCTTGAATCTCTAAATAATGACCTTTGAGTTTTTTTTCACTACCTAATTCATTTGGATTTTCACAACTAGAAAATGCAATAATAAATAGCCAAAAAAGAAAACAAGCAATGGAACGGATGATATTATCCGCCAAAATCATCAAATCTTACATTTTCAGGTGGAACACCCCAATCATCACACATTTTAATAACTGCCTGATTCATCATAGGAGGACCACAGAAATACACCTCCAGATCTTCAGGAGCTTCATGATGAGTAAGGTATTGATCGATTACCACTTGATGAACAAATCCAGTAAATCCATCACCTTCAGGATCATTAATATCTTTTTTATTCACCCAGTTATCCGATGGCAATGCATCTGACAATACTAAATAGAACTTAAAATTCGGAAACTCCTTTTCAAGATCCCTAAAGTAGTGTATGTAAAACAATTCTGCTCTTGAACGCCCTCCATACCAATAAGAAACCTTTCTTCCTGTCTTTAATGTTTTAAATAATTCATATAAATGAGATCGCATTGGAGCCATACCTGCTCCCCCTCCAATATAAAGCATTTCAGCATCTGAATGATTAATAAAGAATTCACCATAGGGGCCTGATATAGTTACCTCATCTCCTTCTTTTAATCCAAAAATATATGATGATGCAATACCAGGGTTAACATCTGCCCAAGTATCTTTATTTCTATCCCATGGTGGAGCTGCTACCCTTACATTAAGCATGATCTTTTTACCTTCAGCAGGATAAGAAGCCATAGAATATGCCCTAACAACATCATCATCATTTTTCATTACCAAATTCCTTATAGCAAATTTACCCTCTTCCCAGTCTTTCTCAAATTTATCTGGCTCACCAGGATGATCCTGTGGATGGGCTTTAATATCCATGTCGGAAAATTTAATTTCTGTCTTTGGAATATTTATTTGAATATAACCTCCAGCTTTATAATCCATTTGTTCAGGCACTTCAACAATAAACTCTTTAATATAAGTAGCTACATTGTAATTGGAAACCACTTTAGCTTTCCATTCCTTTACACCCATTACTTCCTCTTCAACTTCAATCTCCATATCCTCCTTCACCTTTACCTGGCAACCTAATCTAAAATTATCAGCGATCTGTTTTCTAGAAAAATGAGGAACCTCAGTAGGTAATATACTACCGCCACCACTATGCACCTGACAAGTACATTGTATGCAAGTACCTCCACCACCACATGCAGAAGGTAAAAAGATACCTTCGTTACTTAAAGTGGACAATAAAGTAGAACCACCATCTACTTCAAAAGTTTGATCACCATTAATGGTAATCTTCACCTTTCCAGATGGGACTAATTTTGCTTTTGCAAATAATAATAAAAAAGTAAGTGCAAGTACTACAATTAAGAATACTACAATTGTTATAATAATGTATGGTAAAACTGCTTCCATAAGTAAATATCTATAATTATTCTATTTCAAATCCCATAAATCCTAAAAAGGCCAACCCCATTAATCCTGTGATTAAAAAGGCCATTCCAACTCCTCTTAATGGAGCAGGCACATTGGAGTACCTGATCTTTTCCCTTATTGCAGCAATTAAAACAACTGCAATAAACCAACCAACACCTGAGCCAAATCCATATACAGATGCCTCTGCTATAGTTGGAAATTGCTTTTGCTGCATGAATAATGCACCACCTAAAATGGCACAGTTTACAGCTATTAGTGGTAAAAATATTCCCAATGCTCCGTATAATGCTGGAGAATACTTCTCAACAATCATTTCCACTAATTGAACAATTGATGCAATAACTGCAATGAACATGATAAAGCTTAGGAAACTAAGGTCATACTCTGCATATTGAGGTCCCAACCAGCTTAATGCTCCTTCTTTTAGAACATACTCTTCCAATAACCAGTTTACAGGAACAGTTACAGATAAAACAAAAATCACAGCCATTCCTAAACCAAAGGCTGTTTTAACTGTTTTTGACACTGCCAAATATGAGCACATACCAAAGAAAAAGGCAAAGATCATGTTATCTACAAATGCACTTCTAATAAATAATTTAAGTAAATCCATCTCTTATTAATTAATGTGTTTCTACTAATTTAGGATTCCTTGCTTTTTGCACCCATATATAGATCGCCACTAAAATCAATGACGATGGAGGAAAAAGCATTAATCCATTGTTAAAATATCCGAATTCATAAACCGAATCACCAATGATCTGGATTCCGAATAAAGTTCCAGAACCAAATAATTCTTTAAAAAAGGAAACAGCGATCAGCACCATAGCATAACCCATAGCATTCCCAACTGCATCTAATGCAGAAGGCCATGGCTTGTTTGCTAAAGCGAAAGCCTCTAACCTACCCATAATAATACAATTGGTAATGATCAAACCAACAAATACTGATAATTGTTTAGAAACATCAAACATATAGGCCTTTAGTACCTGATCTACAATAATTACCAATGCTGCTACAATTACAAGCTGAACAATAATTCTTATTCTATTGGGGATTAAATTCCTGATCATGGATACAGATACATTTGCCATCACCAATACGAATAACACAGAAATACACATTACAACTGAAGGCATCATCTGAACAGTAACAGCTAAAGCTGAACAAATACCTAATACTTGTATGGTTACTGGATTGTTATCATCCAATGGATCTGTGATTAATTTTTTATTTTTCTTAGAAAATAAAGGTTCTCTTTCTTTTTTGACAACCTCTTTTTCTATTTCAGCTACTTCGCTCATTTTAACATTTATTTATTGCTATGAATAGCTTGTTATCATTTATTAAAATAATTATAGTAAGGCATCATGGCCCCATGGTCCTTACCATCTAATGTATTGTAGAACATATTCTGAACTCCAATACTTGTGAAGGTCCCCCCGCTAATTCCATTTACTTCATTTGTAGTGGTTTTTTCATCAGAAATGCTACCTGGTTTAGGGACTTTTATAGATGAGAAATTCTCACCATTTAATGAACCTATTTCAAGTGGTTTTTGACCATTTTTTTTCCTTTTAGACTTATCAAATTGATCTTCAAAGCTATCTGTATTGATTTCAGCACCAAGACCAGGAGTTTCAGCTTTGTGGTCGAAAATAGCACCAGCAATGGTCTTTTTGTCCTCCTCAACACTAACAAAACCCCATATCGCATCCCAAAGACCTTTACCCATTAAAGGAAGTACATAATATTTTTTACCATCTACTTCACATATGTATAAAGGATATGTTTTATCCTTATCTTTTAATTCTTTATTTCTAAACTGTTTTAATAGATCTAAATTAAATGCCTCCGATTCATCCTTTGGATCAATCTTATCTTTAGGAGTTTTTAAAGTACCGTCAATCACATTACCATTATAGTCTATTATCATTCTCTCCTTTACATATTTTTCGAATTCTGCACCAGCATCATTTCTTTCAATAGACTTTAAAGAAGGAATTGAATTTAATATATTTTGTTTTTTCTCATTCTTTAAGTTTTCCTGTTGCATTGGTTTTAAAGATTGTGAAACAAATGCCAATACTCCACCAACAACAACCACTAGTATGAATGCAAAAAGGATCGTATAACCGTTACTGTCTTTATTAATACCCATTTTATGTTGTTTTAACTCGTTTTAATCTTTTTTGAATATTAGCGTTGATGACCATATGATCAATTAATGGAGCAAAAACATTGGCAATTAAAATAGCCAACATAACACCCTCTGGATAGGCTGGATTCACCATACGGATCAAAATACCTAAAAACCCTGCTAAAAATCCATAAATATATTTTCCAGTATTGGTTTGAGCCGCTGTAACTGGGTCAGTTGCCATAAACACCATTCCGAACATGAAACCACCTAACATTAATTGATGAATAGCAGGCAGGTCAAAATAAATGTTTCCACCAATTTGGTTTAAAACAAATGCCATAAGAAAACCACCTGCAAAAAAGGACAACATGATCCTCCAGCTAGCAATACCAGTCCATAGTAGCAATGCGCCCCCAATTAAACACATTAAAGCAGAAGTTTCTCCAATTGAACCAGGAATTAAACCCATAAAAGAGTGCATGAAATCAAACTGACTACCATCTTGAAAACTCATTTCAATGGCTTGGCCTACAGAATTGTCACTTTTCATTTCAATAGTGGAAGCAAGGTCACCTAAAGCCGTAGCTCCTGAAGAACCATCTACTAAATCTCCTGCATTCTTCATGTCTTCATACCCAGTTACCCAAACCTTATCACCAGACATTTTTGTTGGATAAGCAAAAAATAAAAATGCCCTAGCAGTTAAGGCCACATTTAATATATTCATTCCAGTACCACCAAAAACTTCCTTACCAATAACAACAGCAAATACAGTTGCCACAGACACCATCCATAATGGAACATCAGCAGGCATTATTAAAGGGATAAGCATTCCTGATACTAAAAATCCTTCCTGAATCGCATGACCATTTCTTATACAAAAAATAAATTCCACAAATAATCCAGTACCATAAGATACTATGACTAAAGGCAGTACTACTAAAGAACCAGTAAGTATAATGTCTAAGATCCCTACTGTTTCCAATTCACCTATTACTTTATAATGCTGATATCCGGTATTATAAATACCAAATAATAAACAGGGCACTAATGCAATTATTACCAGCATCATTGTTCTCTTCAGATCAATAGCATCTCTAACATGAGACCCTTTTTTGGTAACATGATTAGGAGTAAACATCAGTGTATCGAAGGCGTCAACTAGTGGGAAGAATTTTTTTGTCTTCTCACTGCTATTGAGCTTTTCATGTGCGTTATCAAATATTTTTCTTAAAAATTTCACTTCAATAAATTTATTTCATTACATACATTCTTCATAAATAAGATCCAATCCTTCCCTAACAATTTCTTGAACATTGATCTTAGAGGTGCAAACAAATTCGCACAATGCAAAATCTTCAGGAGCTACTTCATATATTCCGAGGTTTTCCATTTTTTCTATATCATTTGTGATGATTGATTTCACCAAATGAACAGGATATATATCAAAAGGAAAAACTTTTTCATATTGTCCAGTTACAACAAAAGCTCTTTCTTCTCCATTCAAATTGGTATCAATACTATAGTTTTTACTTTTAGGCAATAACCAAGTAGGATATGCTCTTGAAGCAGAAAATTTACTCAAACCAGCACTTAACCAACCATCCTTTACAAAAAATTTATAATCATTTCCTTCTGGTAATACTGTAATCTGTGAATCATAGTAGCCTAAGTAACTATCTAATGAGATAGCATTTCCTGTTAACACATTTCCAGAAATAATACGGCTGTTTTCTTTGATAGATTGTGAATCAACAATAGAAGAAATTTTTGTTCCTATAATTGTTTTATAATATTTCCTAGTATTTATATTTTCACCTGTAACTGCAATTACTTTTGTTGCATCATAATTACCAGTAAGCGCCATTCTACCTATCACTAATACATCTTGAGGATTAATATACCATACTACTTCTCCTTTATTTATGGTGTCAATATGATGAATTTGCACTCCTACATTACCAGCAGGATGAGGTCCTTCTACAGTGTTAACTTGAACGCCTTCTGCATTTTTAAAAACATCATCAGCTGTTTTTCTAACTTGTAGATGAACAGCCCCATCAGTTAATTTTTTCAACACTTCTACACCTGCATTAAATGCTGCTTTTTTCCCATGAAGAATAAAATCGTTATCAGGAGATAATGGATTACTATCGAATCCAGAAATAAAAATAGACTTTGGTGTATCTTTTGGGTCGGCTACAATATCTATTGGTCGCATTCTTAAAAATGGCCATAAACCACCTGTAAGCATCATTTGCTTCACTTCATTTCTGTCCATTTTAGCAACATCCTTCACTTCAATTTTATCATATTGAATTTCCTTATCGCAATTGATAACAATTTCCATGATTCTTCTTTTAGCTCCTCTATTTATTGAAGCTATTGTACCACTAACTGGAGACACATAAAGAATCGATTCACGGTATTTATCAATAAAAATTGGTGTTCCTGCTTTTACTTTTTCACCTTCTTTTAATAGAAGTTTAGGAACAAGACCTGGAAAATCTGTTGGTTTTATAGCAATAGATGAAGGTATCGGTGACTCTAAAATGATCTTTTCAGCTTCACCTTTTAATCTGATATCCAATCCTTTGCGAACAGTTATTATTCGAGACATAAGATTTTATTAAATAGCGGGTCAAATTTATAAATTTGTACAATCTATAAATGACCAAAAATGCTTATTATAGATGTAATACGTTAATTTAGAATGATTATAAATAAGAATACTATACTAAAAACCTATCTCCTTTTAATTTTATCGATTATAATATTAGGTCAGTGTGCTATAAAGCAAGTTTCAACTAAGGATGAAAATAAATTAGTTATTAATGACACAATTAAAGAAATAAAAAAAGAGGGATCAGAATTTTATGTTGAATCTAGCATTAGATATAACAACCATGTTTATAATGAAAATATTCATAGCATATTTATACATAAAACAGGTACTGAAATAAGTGAACCTTATATAACACTAAACAGTAATGAGCAATTAATCTTAAGATTTGATGAGCTCAACGCAGAATTTAATTCCTATCAATATCAGCTCATTCATTGTGATGCAAACTGGGAGCCAAGCCAAATAAATGAAATGGACTACATTGAAGGATTCAATGATAATTATTTTGAGAACATGGAAAAATCATTCAACACACAGCAACCATATGTTCACTACTGGGCTGTTTTTCCTAATGAAAATACACAGTTATTGATCTCAGGAAATTACATTGTAAAAGCATATCAAGAAAACGACATAGATCACCCTATTTTTACTCAAAAGTTCTATGTGGCAGAACAACTATTAATACCTGAAATAAATATTAAATACCCTAGTGATGTCGAGCAGAAATATTACAGACAAGAAATAGATTTTAATTTTATTTATAATCCTCAAAAAATCATTAATCCATATAGTAATATTAGATTATTCCTAGAACAAAATCATCGAACTGATAACCAAAAAATAAATCTTGAACCTAATTTTATAAGAGATAACAAATTAGTATATAATTACGATGAAGACAATGTATTTGATGGTGGACATGAATTCAGACATGTAGATCTAAGCACATTTCAAAGTAATACTGATCGTGTTGCAAGTACAAAACTTACAGATAAAGGTTATAAAGTAATGGTGATGCCAGATGAAAAAAGAACCTATAAAAGATATTTAGAAAAAAGAGACATCAATGGTAAATTTCTAATTAAAACTATTGATGGTAATAATTGGAATACCGAAGGAGATTATGCAAAAGTATTATTCACCCTTCCCTACAGAGAAATACTTGATCAGGGAGATATCTATATTTTCGGACAGTTAAGCAATTGGAAAATAGACCCTAAATTCCAACTTAAATACAATGCTGCAACTGATGTATATCAGAAAGAAGTATACTTAAAACAAGGTTATTATAATTACTTATACTTATATGTAAACGATACTACACAACAAGCAGATGTAAGGTTAATAGAAGGCTCTCATTTTGATACTGAAAATGAATATATTTTCAAAGTTTATTACAAGGACCCAGGTGACTTTTATGATCGCCTTCTACTCTATCATGTGGCCAATTCAAGAAAAAGCTTTTAGCCTTACTTTGTAACTTTAGTAGGTATTTGACGAATAGCTTTTGTATAATGAATATTTCTCTCCTTTAAATAATTCATAAAATAATTAAAGCATAATTCATGCTTACCTACTAATTCAGGAGGGAAAACTCCTTTCTCAGCAAATAAGCCCTCTAAAAATAAATTAGCTGCTGCTGTTGCAGTATATCCAGTTGTTCTTGCCATAGATGAAGTTTTAGTCTCATTACAAAATTCATCATGAAGGTCATATATTATCTCTATGTTTTCTCCTTTATCGTTCAATCCTTTTAAAGTAACCCTCATTACAGTCAATTCTTCCTCATTTTCACCAAGCTTCCATTCCTTGAATAACATTTTAGAAGTAAAATCAATCTTAGCAACTTTAACACCATTTAAATCTATTGTATCGTCATCAAAAAAACCACTTTCTTTAAGCACTCTGATGTATTCTACATGTCCAGGATATCTCAATGTTTTTTCTTTCATATTAGGAATATGGGGCATTGTAAAGATAATTGATCTTAATCCATCTGAATTGAACGACTCTAAAGTGCCTACGTTTTCAAATTCAACAAAATCACAATCTGTTAATGGTTCCCTAGTCACTAATTCGCCATGCTCTACATATCTAGCTGGACGAGTATATTCCTCAATCACATCAATTGGTGAAAAAGGAGCTTTGTAACAAAAAGGCCATTTTTTAACCTTAGGCAAGCCTCCAACCAGACATTCAAAATCAGTTAATTTGTATTTCTCATTATAATAACCAAGGATCACATTATCCATTCCTGGCGCAACACCACAATCAACAATAGCAGTAACTCCTTTTTCTTTAGCCAATTCATTCAACTCCAAAGAATTTTCTGGAAAAAAGGAAATATCTATAACGTTCATTTCTGATTCTATGATGTTTTTAAGCGTTTTAAATCCTAAAAACCCAGGAACTGCCGAAATAACTAAATCAAAATTCTGAATGGTTTCTTTTAAAGTATTAACCTCATTAACATCTAGTTCTAATATATTAAGAGAATTACATTTTTCTTTTGCTTTTTTTAATGGCTCAATATTAATATCTGTTAATAAGACATGGTGATTTTTAGCCATATCTATTGCCATGGCACTTCCTACCATACCACCGCCTAAAACGATTACTTTTTTCATTTTAATGTATTTATTTTGTTTGTTTTATAAAGAGAAAAGGGACAGCTAGTTCAAATGACTGAGACATTACAAGCCTGGCAATAGAATCCAGGGCATTTTAATAATATTGAAGTTAAAGTATATTAACATATTACAAAGCTACTATTTATTAGTCAATATCCTTTAAGCTCAATCCAATTCTTTTACGTTCCTTATCTATAGAGATAACTTTAGCTTTTACATGCTGATGTACCTTAACTATTTTAGTAGGGTCATCAATGTACTCATTGGCTAAATTTGAAATATGTATCAATCCATTTTCTTTGATGCCAATATCCACAAAGGCACCAAAATTGGTCACATTATTAATAATTCCTGGAACTATATTTCCTACTTCAAGGTCATCTATGCTTTTTAAGTTTTTATCAAATTCTAGCTGAAATATTACTTTCCTGGGGTCTCTACCTGGTTTAGCCAGCTCTTGTTTTACATCATTAAAAGTTTGTTTACCAAATTGAGAAGTATAATAATTTTCCCAATCAATACTTTCTATTTTATCTAAATCACCAATGAGTTCACCTATACTGACTTTTGCATTTTTACAGATTTTCCTTAACTCTTTATAAAACTCAGGATGGACAGCACTATTATCCAAAGGATCATCCCCATCTTTAATTCTTAAAAATCCTGCAGCCTGTTCAAAAGCTTTTTCGCCAAGTAATGGCACTTTCAAGAGTTCTTTTCTATTTTTAAAAAACCCATTTTCTCTTCTAAATTCAACAATATTTTCAGCTATTTTCGGACCAATACCTGATACATATTGCAATAGATACTCACTTGATGTATTTAGGTCCACTCCTACATTATTAACAACATTTATTACAGTCTTATCTAATTTCTCTTTAAGTGATTTTTGATCTACGTCATGTTGATATTGACCCACCCCAATACTTTGGGGTTCTATTTTTACTAATTCCGAAAGTGGATCGATCAACCTTCGGCCTATAGAAACAGCTCCTCTAACTGTCACATCATATTCAGGAAATTCCTTTCTGGCTACTTTAGATGCTGAATATACAGACGCACCTGCTTCATTAACAATATACACATTCACTTTTCTATTAAATCGAATACTCTTGATCAACCTTTCAGTTTCTCTTGAAGCTGTGCCATTTCCGATTGCTATTGCATCCAACTTATATTGCTCAACCAAACCTGCAATTTTTTTCTTTGCAATTCCTTGTTCTTTCTGAGGAGCATGAGGATATATAGTTTCATTGTTCAAAAGCTCCCCTTGAGCTGTTAGACAAACCATTTTACATCCTGACCTATAGCCAGGGTCTATCGCTAAAATACGTTTCTGATGAACTGGTGGCTGTAGTAATAATTGTTTTAAATTTTCTGAAAAAATAGTAATTGCTTGTTCATCACTTTTTTCTTTTAATTTTTTAATCAATTCATTTTCTAAAGATGGTTTAAGGTGTTTGGTCCATGCGTATTCTACTGCCTTATCTAGAAACTCATTATTATGTTTTAATTGAATAAATAATGATTTTATAACTTTTAAAGCATTTTGTTTTTCAATTTTAATTTGGACACTAAGTATTTTATCTGCTTCACCCCTTTTTATTGCTAGAAATCTATGGGATTTTATTTTATTAGCAGGCTCCTCATATAAAAAATAGTCATTGAATTTTTCTATTTCTTTTTTAGGGTCTAATGATTTTCTTTTTGTTGATTTAATAATTCCCTTATCCCAAATTAATTTTCTTAATTGATTTCTAATTTCTTTTTTTTCTGAAATCCATTTTGAAAGAATATGAATTACACCCTCAATCACCTTTTCATTAGTTGAATAAACATCAGTTATACTTGACTTAACAAGAGTAACTGATATTTCTTCATTATCATTTAAAATAAAATTGGCTAATTGATCTAAACCCGCATTTATAGCAATGTCAGCTTTACTTTCTTTTGTCTTTTTAAATGGCAAATAAATGTCTTCAATTTCATTAGAATCCCAGCTATTATTTATAGCTATTATAATAGATTCATGAACAGCATCAATATCTTTTAATTGTTTTAATATCCACTTTTTCCTATCAACTAAATATTTTATTTTCAATAACTTAAGTCTTATATCTTCAATTATTACTTCATCTAGATTTTCTGAAATTTCTTTCCGATACCTTGCAATAAAAGGAACTGTAGCCCCATTAGTTAGTAATGTCGCAACATTAGTTGCTTGTTTTACAGAAACATTACATTGTTTAGCTATTTCGTAAAAAGGGATTTTCAATTTTAAATTATTATTTTTCTGCAAATTAAAGAAGATTTAAAATAGAACAATGACTTTTTTAAAATCAACATTATTTGTGATATTTCTAATTCAAATTTTAACCTCTTAGAATATTCTATATTAGAATTTTACATTACATTTATAGCTTAAAACAAAAACCAAATTATCATGAAAAAAAATCTACTTTTATTAGGAGCTTTTCTCCCAATGCTGGCTTTTTCTCAAACCACCATTGTCGATGAAAACTTCGATGGCTATACAGCCGGAAATTACATAGGAAATGAATCTGCTAATTTCACCACATGGTCAAATGCACCTGGAACTGCTGAGGATGCTTTAATAACCGATACAGTTTCTAGCAGCCCTAGTAATTCAGTTCATATAATGGGTAATGCAGGACCTACTGATGTAGTTTTAGTATTCCCAAACACTTACACATCTGGAAAATATGAATATTCAATGAAATTCATGGTAAGCCAAGGTAGAGGGGGATATTTTAATATTCAAGAATCGACAAGTATTGGAGTTGCTTGGAAATTAGATGTTTTCTTCAGCTCAGCAGGAGCTGTAGAAATTTTAGGTGGAAGCACTCCTGGATCAGCCTCTTATACACCAGGAGCCTGGACAGATGTTAAAGTAGTAATTGACCTTGATATGGACCAAGGCGATGTATACATTAACGGAACATTAGAACATACCTATACATTTTCTTCAGGATCTGCAGGAACTGGCACAAACGCTGCTTTCGGAAGCATTAATTTCTTTGCATATGGAGGTTCAAGTACAGCAACCGAAAATGCAGAGTATTTCATTGACGATATTATGCTAGTTGATGTAACAGGTGTTGGAGTTGAAGAATCAAATTTTGGTGATTTAGAATTATATCCAAACCCTTCAAATGGTGATTTCAGTGTCCTATTCAATAATATTGAATCTGGATACTACGATATTCAACTAATGGATTTATCAGGTAAAATTGTATTTAACAATAATACATTCATTGCTAATCAATCTAAATTTAATTACGAATTTGATTTACCAGCAGGTATCTATAGTTTATCTATCAACAACACTAAAACAAGAATTCTGAAAAAAATTCTTATTAAATAATTTTAATAACCCTTTTTTAAAAGCCATCTGATGATGGCTTTTTTTTTGTTTTATACTATAAAAGCCATATATTAACTTATATAAAATATTAAGGTCAATTAATTCAATATTACAATCAAATACTTTATTTTTTATTTAGAATAATATTTTAAGATTAATAATTTTATTAATAGTTAATTTCAATGTTATTTATTGGTTAGAAATATTTTATGAAAAATGAATTATTTTTTAGTATCTTAATTTAAATACAAAAAAATTAAAATAGATTATGTACGGAATGGTAAATAAAGCGATCCAAGACCTTGTAACATCAAAGTTTGGAGAAGACAAATGGATAGCAATTAAAAACAAAGTAGGATTTGAGGATGATTTCTTTATCAGTATGCAGTCATATCCTGATCAGCTTACTTATGATCTAGTGGGCGCTGCATCTGAAACACTTAAATTAAAACCTGGTGATGTGTTAGAAGCTTTTGGTGAATATTGGATTCTTTATACTGCTGAAGAAGGTTATGGAGAGATGTTAGCTCTTTCAGGATCAACACTAAAAGATTTCCTTGGAAACTTAAACATGCTTCATGAAAGAATAACCCACATAATGCCTAACCTTCAACCCCCCAAATTCTCTGTTGAAGAAATTAGTGAAAATGAAGTTAATTTAACTTATGAATCTGATCGTGAAGGTTTAGCACCAATGGTAGTTGGCTTATTAAGGGGACTAGGCATTAGGTTTGGGGATAAATGTGAAATAAAGCATATTACATTAAGGGCTGATGCAGGAAAAGATGTCTTCAATATTAATTGGTAATCAAAGACAAACAATTAAAATCTTGGACAACAAACTTAAGCATATCGATGTTCTAAAGGACTCTTTAATGCCTTTTTTACT
Source organism: uncultured Flavobacteriales bacterium (assembly GCA_964430245.1). Taxonomy (GTDB): domain Bacteria; phylum Bacteroidota; class Bacteroidia; order Flavobacteriales_D; family Parvicellaceae; genus CAYSEW01. The sequence goes on along the minus strand of CAYSEW010000014.1, from coordinate 15,721 downwards.
TATTATCGATTTCAATGGCACCATATTAAGTGCCGGAAGTGGCATCAACAAAATGGCCAAGAATAATGTTGAAAATCAGCATATAGAAAATGTAATTAAGTTTATTAATCCATCATCATTTGAAAAGGTAAAAGATTTAAATAATAACACATTAATTAAATACACTTTCATTGATTCTGATATTCAGATCAAAGCCAGTAATCATGTTTATAAAAGAGAAAAAGCAATTTTTATAACTGGTATTCCTATTATTAATTCTAAATATCCACTAAGTAATTCTAATTTAAATTTAAATGACTTTTCAGAAACAACTGTGATGGCGGAATACCTATTTCTTATAGAAAGTAACAAAAGAGGAATGTCTGAGGCTTACCAGTTAATTGAAAACGTAAAAGGAAAAAACAAAAACCTTGAAAATGCTTTTAAAGAAATTGAAAATATATCTAGATTCCCATCAGAAAACCCTCATCCAGTTTTAAGAATTTCTTTAGAAGGTGTTATCCTATTTGCTAATGATTCAGCAACTGAAAATCTACTTCAACCATATAACTTAAACATAGGAGATGAAATTAAGGAAAATTACAACTTCTTACTAAATATTACACATTCATCAAATAAACCCATTCAGAGATTATTGGAATTTAACGATAAAACTTTCTCTGTTTCCTATGTTAAAGTCCCGAAAAGAGAATATATCAATGTTTATGCAGTAGATATTACAAATTCTAAAAATGAAATCCAAAAAAGAGAGAAAGAATTAGAAATAGTTAAAGACACTTTAGTTAAACTGAATGAAAATCTGGAATCTAAAGTAGCTGAAGGTATTGAAGTTAATAAAAAACTTCAAAGTGAAGTTTTTCAGCAGGACAAATTAGTGACACTAGGAGAATTATCAGCTGGGGTTGCCCATGACCTCAACACACCTCTCGGAGCTATTCAAGCTTCATCAGAAAACATTCGTTCTACATTAGAAAAATTCTTTAAAGAAGATATGATGAATCTTGATAAAGAGCATGTGTATTATGCATGTGAATTGGCCACAAGAAAAGAATTCGACACCTTTATTTCCAGTAGAGAAGAAAGAAAAAGAAGCAAAGACCTACAACAATTTTTACAAGAGAATTATTTAGATAAATTCAATAATTACATAGTAGCTAAAATTTTAACAAATGCTCAAATCTCTTATAATGACAGAGAAATAATCTCTAAGATTCTAAACGACAAAAACCCAAATGAATTCTTAAATGTTGTTAATAGCATCACACAAATTAGAAAATCCATAGACACTATTTTATCTGCTGTAGAAAAATCATCTAATGTTATTAAAACATTAAAAGACTATGTATATAGAGATGATAGTTATGAAATTTCAGACATCAACTTATTAGAGTCTATTAACAATGTACTTACATTGTTTAATAACGAAATTAAAAAAGGAGTAGATGTTGAAATAAATATTGATAAAGACTTTCATATAAAAGGCTCATTAATGAGACTGAATCAAGTATGGACTAATTTGATCAAAAATGCTATCCAGGCAATGAAAAACAATGGGACTCTAGAAATCAAATCCGAATTTATAGATGATCAAAAATATATTCATTTCATCAATAACGGTCCAATCATTAAAGAAAAAGAACTAGATAAAATATTTGAACCATTTTTTACTACAAAAAAAAGAAAAGAAGGTACTGGAATGGGGCTATCTATAGTTACTAGGATCATTAAAGACCACAGAGCATCAATAAAAGTAAAATCTGATAACAACAATACTTGTTTTACAATAATTTTTAAATAATGAAAAAAGCAATTTTAAGTGTAGATGACGAGAGAATAATTTTAGAAAGCTTGAAGTTCCAGCTTACTAAACATTTTCAAAATGAATTTTTATTAGAATTTGCTGAAAGTGGAATTGAAGCATTAGAAATTGTTGACGAACTTATAAATGATAACATAGAACTTCTTCTTATTATTTCTGATTATTTAATACCTAAAATGGATGGCGAAGAATTGATTAAAATCGTGAAAAATAAATACCCTAAAATAAATGTTGTCATGCTAACAGGGCAGGCAAATTCTACCGTCATAAATGAATTACTTAATTCTGGTTTATTAAATGAAGTGATCCTCAAACCTTGGTCTGAAGAACAATTGATTAAAATAATAAAAACATATACCTAGATAATTATATAGTTGGGCAATATCAATAAACATATAGTTATTGTGGATGATGATAAGTTAGTAATATCATCATTAACTATGCAAATAAACAGTTTTGTAAAGTCAAATTATCTTATAACTACTGCAGAATCTGCTGAAGAAGCTATTGAAATAATTAATGAAATAAGAAACTCTGATCCAAATTCAGTTTTTCCATTGATCATTACTGATTATCAAATGGGAGAAATGAATGGATCTGAAATGCTTATCTATTTAAATAAAGACTTCCCTGAAACCAAAAAAATATTATTAACTGGCCAAGCTGACCTCGAAGGCATTAAAATGGCCATTGAAAATGTAGAGCTTTTCAGGTATATGCAAAAACCATGGGAGAAAAACGATTTACAAATAACTGTCAATGAAGCCTTAGGTCTATACTATAAAGAAAAACAGCTTAAAGAAGAAGCTAAGGCTAATTTTAAGTTAATAAAAAACCTGGAAATCGTCAATCATTTCTCAATTTTAATTCAGGAAAGCAACACCATTGAAGATGTTGCCTGGTCTGTTTGTGAAAATGCCATTATTCACTTAGAATATGAAGATTGCATCATCTATTTATTAGACAAAGACAACCCTAATTACTTATATCAAGCTGCTGCATTAGGTAATAAAAACCCAAAAAAACGATTAATACTTGGTCCGATTAAAATTAAAATAGGTGATGGAATTGTTGGAGGTGTTGCTAAATCAGGAGTTGCTGAATTAATTCCTGACACTTCTAAAGACAAACGATATATTACTGATGACATCCATAGACTGTCTGAAATAACTATTCCTATAATACATAACTCCAAAGTTATAGGTGTCATAGATTCTGAGCATTCAAAAAAAAATTACTTTCCAAAAGATCATATAGAGATTCTAACTACTATAGCATCCATGACTGCAACGAAACTAATGCAGGTAAAATACAATAAAGAATTAATTGACCACCAAACTCATCTTGAAGAATTAGTTAATCAAAGGACAAAAGAGTTAACCGATATTAATAAAGAAATTGAAGAAAACCTCGACAACGCTAGGATCATTCAATCAAATCTTCTTACCACACCAAAAAGGTATTTAGTTCCTTTTAAAGAATACCATTTATTGTATCGACCTCAACATAAAGTTTCTGGCGACTTTTATGTACTATTAACAAATAGTGATCAAACAAAAGCATTTATAGCCGTAGGTGATTGTGTAGGGCATGGTGTTGGTGGCGCTTTCTTAACCATGTTTTTTCTTTATGCTATTAGAGATATGATAACAACAGAAAACGACAAAAAAGGATTAAATGTTTTATTTATGTCTCTCGAAAAAAGGATTCTTAATAGCGGGTTTTTAGGATCAGGGTTTGAAAGTTTTGCCACATCAGATCTCAGTTTTTTAAAAGTAGACCTAAAAAACAAAGATGTTGAATTTGCATCTAACAATAATAATCTTATTGTTTATGATCCCACAAAAAATGAGATCTACAAACCCTATAATGACCCTAATTCAAAACTAGCTAAAACAAAAGAGTTTAGTAAAAACATCAAATACGGCACCTTTAATTCTAAGAATAAATATATCGCTATGTTCTCGGATGGGATTATTGATCAATTTGGAGGTGAAAATTTTAAAAAATTAAAAAGAAAAGTTCTCTATCAATGGATAACAGAAGGCAAGCTCTTTAAAGATAAAAAATGTCATATCGATCAATTATTTAACCAGTATAAAGGAAAGGAAAAACAAATTGACGATTGTATTTGGATGAGCTTTAAACTATAAATCCTTTTTAACTTATTCTGACACCAGAACTTTTAGTTCTTTTTAAATATTCTTTTTCTAATAACTTAGTAATCTCTCCCTTTGCTCCCTTTCCAATTTCTCTACCATCAATATCACATACATATGAAAGCTCACCCATAGTTCCAGTTGTAAATACTTCCTCTGCAGTGTAAAACTCAACCAAAGAACATCTTTTTTCATGATTTTTAATTTTTAAGTCATTGGCAATATCCATCACTAGCTTTCTAGTTATTCCTGGCAAACAACTATCTGGGAATGGAGTCATTAGTATTTTATTCTTTATATAAAAAATATTAGTTGCATTGGTTTCTGATACAAAACCATCAAGATCAAGCATTAATGCATCATCCACTCCAGCCAGGTTTGCTTCTATCTTGGCAAGGATATTATTAATCAAGTTATTATGATGAATTTTAGAATCTAAACACGCTGGCGTATTTCTCCTAATAGAGGAAGTAATCAATTTAATACCTTCATTTCCATATACTGGAGGTTTATATTCAGGTAAAACAATTAAAGTGCATCCAAAAACATTAAGCTCTGGATTCATCCCAGAAGTAGTTTTCAGCCCTCTAGATAAAGTTAATCTGATGTGTACTCCGTCAATCATCTTGTTTGCTTTTAAACAATCAAAAACAGCATTTTTAACTTCTTCTTCAGAGGGTATATTTTTAAAGCTCATTGCTTTGGCCGATGCAAATAATCTATCTAAATGCTCTTCGAATTGAAAGATCTTTCCATCATAAACTCTTAGTCCTTCCCATACTCCATCTCCTCCTTGTACTAAGCTATCCAATACAGAAATTTTAGCTTCTTCTCTTTTTAATAATTCTCCATTTACATGAATATAAGTGCCCTCATTCCTAGGGTCAGGTTGATTGTATTTAGCCATCTTAATGCTTTAATATTTTATTATAAATCTTTAAACTTTTACTATATAGCTGCTCCAAATTTGATGACAAATCAGCTTCTTCTTTGGTTCCTTTTTTAAAACCTCTGCTTTTATGCACATTATGGTACCAGTACTTGGCCCATACACCATCTTCTTTTCTAGGTCCTGGCTCCCATGATAGCATCTTTTGATCAAATGGAATAGAAAGCTCAATGCATAATTTTTTAAGCTCTCTTTCAGAGTCCTTAAGTACTTGATCTGCATCCAAAACAATGCAATGCAAATTATTTTTCTTTAAATAGTTGATAAGGTCTAATTGAATCTCATAAGCTAAATCTAGTATTGTAGGAGATTTCACATATGCTTCGTAGGACAACAACACCTTTTTAGGATCCCTAGTTAAAATAACATTTCTAAAATCTTTTAAAAAAGACAAATCAAGATCAATTAAATGATTGGCTATGTGTTTCATAAAATATATTCCTGAATTGATATTAGGATTACTTAATTTTTTAATAATAGCTGAGGCATCTGTTTCCATTGTTGCTAAAACTTCTTCTCTAGATGGCCTCCAAACCCCAGTTTGTTTCAAAAAATAGCCAAATAATGGTTCATCAACTATCGATGTATCAGCTCTATTTCCAAAAGAATACATCATAGCAGTAGAAATATTTCTAGGTCCTGACCATAGTGCTATTTTAATGGGTTTAATCAAAATCCAATTGCTTTATCATCTCCTCTAGGGTCTGCACCTCCCTCATACTTACCGTCAGGCAAAACCAAAATTGCATCTATCCTATTCATAGAATTAACTTCTTTGAATTGATGACCTATTTTAATTAAAGATTCCATATTTTCTTTATTGAATCGATCCTTTTCAATTTTAATATGATCTGGCAACCATTGATGATGGAACCTCCCTTCAGCAACTGCTTGTTGCATGGAAAGACCAAATTCAATCACATTAACAATGGTTTGAAAAACTCCAGTAATGATTGTAGAGCCACCAGGAGTTCCTACAACCATAAATAATTCATCATCCTTTTCAATAATGGTAGGGGTCATTGAGCTTAACATCCTTTTTTGAGGCTGTATTGCATTGGCTTCACCTCCAACTAACCCATATAGATTAGGAGAGCCAGGCTTAGCGCTAAAATCATCCATTTCGTTGTTCAATAAAAATCCTGCTCCTGCGACCATTACTCCAGATCCATAAGAAGCATTTAAAGTTGTAGTAATAGAAACTGCGCTTCCATAAGGGTCTATTATAGAAAAGTGAGTGGTTTCATTGCTCTCATATGGCAATGGGTCTCCAGGAAAGATTGATGCACTTAAGCTTGCTTCTTTGGCCTTAAAATTTTTCATTTTATTCAGCAAATACAAACTATCCAATAACCCATTTGAAATCTTTACAAAATCAGGATCTCCTAAATATTCTGCTCGATCTGCAAATGACCTTCTCTCTACTTCAGTCATTAAATGAATTGACTTAACAGAGTGAAATCCCCAATCTTTTAGCGGATAAGGCTCAATCATCTTAAGCATTTGAAATAAGCAGATACCTCCACTAGAAGGTGGCGACATAGATATCAGCTTATAATCTTTATAATTACCTGTGATCGGCTTTCTCCATTCACTTTTATATGAACTCAAATCTTCATAGGAAATAATCCCTCCAGCTCTATTCATCTCATTTACAATCTTATCTGCAACCTCTCCACTATAAAAACCATCTCTTTTTTTATCCCTAATCAATTGTAATGTAAGTGCAAGATCTTTTAGAAACAGTGAATCGCCTTTTTTCCATTTTTTAGCTGATATATATAATGGATCTACAGAATTATATAATGACTTCTGTTCAACATAATAATTCAACCCATCAGCTTCCAATTGTGTAAGCACAAATCCATTTAAAGCAAGATCTATTGAAGGCTGAATTAATTCTTTCCAAGTTAAAGTACCATATTTATTGTAAGCTTCCCACATTCCATCTACCGTTCCTGGCACACCAGCTGCTAAATGACCATCCAAGCTAAGTCCTTCTATTACCTCTCCTGCTGAGTCTAAATACAGATCTCTGTGTGCAGACAAAGGAGCAGTTTCTCTAAAGTCAAGAGTATTAATATCTCCATTATTGAGACGTAATACCATAAACCCTCCTCCCCCAATATTTCCTGCACTAGGATGCACAACCGCTAAAGCAAATTGAACAGCAATTGCTGCATCTATTGCATTACCTCCCTTTTTCATAATATCTACCCCCACCTTACTAGCTAATGGATGTGCAGATACAACCATACAGGAATCAGCAACAAGACCTAAGTTTAATTGATTATTTACTTTGACAGTATTTTCACTGCAAGAAACAATTAGCACAAATAGTAAAGGAAAACCAAAAAATTTGGACAAGAATTTTAATTCAATAATTAGCTTCATTTAAATAATTGAAAAGATTATTCAATGATTACTGGATAATTAAACTGATTGTCATCCAATTCCACTGACAACATATACATTCCCGAAGGCAATAACTTTCTTTGTATTTCAGAAACTCCCTTCAAACCCTCTATCTTTTCAATCAATTTACCAGATAGATCATAAAGACTTAGATGATATTCTTTGGTAAAATTAGTCTCAATAGTTACATTTTCTATAATAGGATTTGGGTATACTTTAATATAAATTTCATTTCCATTATCATCGATAAAAGTAGTTGATCCAACATTAACAGTATCTGAAAATATACACCCATTATCATCTGTTACCATTACTATATAATCACCTGTACTAAGACCTGTTGCAGTTGAATTTGTTTGTGATGATGGATCATTCCATAGATAATTATAAGGAGACATTCCCCCAGAAGGAGTAATTGTAGCTGTTCCATCGTTCCAACCATTATCAGTTTCTGGCGATGAATTTGATACACCATTTAATTCTGAAGGCTCGGTAATTAAAATATCTATTGTATCTGAAATGCAACCAAGAGAATCGACAACATGAACAGCATAATTCCCAGGCACAAGAGAACTAAAAGTATTTACCATATTTCCAACACCATTTATCATATAACTATATCCTGGTGTACCACCTAGAGCATTTAAGGTAATTGTTCCATCTGCATTACCATAGCAAAGGACATTTGAATGGGATGCAGAAATAAAAATACTATCTGCAGGTTCTATGGTAAAATACAATGAATCATAACAATTTAAATTATCTACAGCAACAGCATAGTTTCCTGGAGAAAGATTAACAATGGAAGAGCCATTATCTCCAGTACTCCAATCAAAGGCAGTGAAAACAGTGTCGTTTGGAAACAATTGAATACTACCATCATTAATATTGTAACAATTGGGGTGAATAACCCAGCTACTATCAATTACAGGTATTCCATCAAAGATCTCTACTGAATCAACAACTACACAACCATCCATGTGTGTGATAACAACGCTCCAATATCCGGCACTTAAGCCAGAAGTGTTTTTAGTACTATCACCATTCTCCCATAAATAAGTACAAGTACTGAACATACAAGGACAACCTGAGCTACTTAAAGTGGCCATTCCTATGGAGTCTCCCTCACATAAATTATGTTGAATAGCTCCAAAACTTATCACATAAGGATCATTAAGAGTTACCGACCTTATTTCATAACAACCTGCTGCATCGCTTACAATTACTTTATAGGTACCTGCAGGAACATTTATTAAACTGTCATTTACAGAGCCATCGGACCATAGATAAGTAAATGGTGGTGTTCCATTGAGTGTATTTACAGAAACAATTCCATCAGAAAACCCATTACAGCTTGGATTGGTAATATTTAACGAGCTGATGATACTACCTGTTCCACAATCTGTACTAGTAAAATTATAATGACCATCGTAATGAGTTCCCATATACCCACCCCAAGCAATTCCTGAAATAGGAATCCACATCGATGTTTGAACCTGCTCTGTGTACATGCCATTCCACGCCCCAGGATTAATACTATCTGCTCTATATGTATATACTATATCTAATTTATTGTTGTTATCTAAATCACCTACATATGGAGTACTTGCAATATTAGCTCCTCCATTAGATTGAAAATAGGACGTCACCTGATCGTTTTGAAAATCGATCAAAACTAATTCATGTTCAAAATGACCAATATTATTATTTAAAGAAACTAACACTTCATCCCTTCCATCATCATTCGCATCAAATGCATTAGCTGATGCATAGTGCATGTCACCAATACTATCTATCCATTCAATGTTTCCAGTAGTTCCATTAATCATCACCTGATAAAAATCAAAATAAGTTGGCGCTGTCCCTTTATAAGCAACAGCAAAAACATCTGGCATTAGATCACCCCCATGGAAATTTCCTATTACTGGAGCAGCGCTTGACTCAGTGTTAGGAATAGTAACCGACCATTTCTGGGAAAAATTACTTCCATCGAAACGATAAATAGTACCAGCAAATGATTGGACAATAATATCTAGGTATCCAGCACCTGAAAAATCACCTACTGATGCAGGAGCAATGAATCCTTTTGACGGATGCGTAGCCAATGCTAAAGAACCTGTCAGATCATTGTTCATTAACCCATTGGCTAGATCTGCAACCCAAATTGAACCACCATGATGCTCACCTCCAGTTCCATAAATAACATATAAAACTCCATTATTCTTAAGATCAGCAACTATTGGTGAACAATAAGTCTCATTACTATCTGGCATAACTGCTTTTGCAAGAACATTCCCATTAGTGCCATCCAATACCATTAAATGACCTGGAGGTCTTGGGTCCCAAGGATTGGCATTATGATCTCCTCCATTTGCTACCAACACATCATTAATAAGGTCTCCGTTCTGATCTGGGATGATTTGACCATTATAAAAATTATACAAACCACTATCTACTGGATTTAAACCAGTACCTTGAGGAAAAGCTTCCCAAAGTATATTTCCATTTGATCCATCAATAGCGTAGTATTGCGCATTTCTTCCACCTATAAAAACATCTGGAATATTATCTGCATTCACATCATTAAAAATAGCACTCCCAAAAACTTCATCAGTAGCTGGTAGCGTCCATAAATTATTACCCGTAACACCGTCAAAAGCCATAATTCCATAATTACTATAGGTAGAATCGGTACCTGCCCCAAGTACAATATCTAAAATACCATCGTTATTTAGGTCAGCTGCTCTAGGAGATGACAAAGTTGGTACGGAATCTGTAAATACTGACCATTGTAAGGACTGAGAATTCACAGAAAAACAAATAAATAACAAACAGAGTAGCAATAAGTTTTTCATAATTTAATATTCATGTGATATCTTATTCTGTATTTTTAAAGACGTTAAATTTATAAAAAATATGCCTGTTATTTTTAACTATATAAAAAGTAGAGTATCCATTGTTTTTATTTTATGTCTTTTCCAGCATTATACTATTTCCCAAACTTATATACAACCTGAATTAGCGGATGAGCTGATTGACCCATCCATTAAAAAGATAATTTTTGACCAGATAGAAGAAATGCCCGAGCAGGCTCAGCTTTCAATGGCTTTTATTAAAAATGATTCTGTTTTCTATCTTGGATACATTAAGCAAAACAATGAGCTAATTGTAAAAAACAATACAGATTCTATTTTTGAAATAGGTTCTATTTCCAAAGTGTTTACTTCTACCCTTCTTGCGCATGCCTTAATAGAGGGGAAAGTTAAAAAAGAGACTTCTATCAATAAATACCTTTCATTTAAAATAAAAGATGGAAAAAAGATCAATCTATTAATGCTTTCCAATCATACTTCTGGACTTTTAAGAATACCTGGTAATATTTTATATCAAAATAACTTTGACCCCTTTAATCCTTATGCAGGATATACAGAAGGACTTTTAATAGGTTATCTAAAATATGATAATGCGCTTTTATTTGAACCTGGATCTAAAAAATTATATTCCAATCTTGGTGCAGGATTACTAGGATATACTCTAACAAAAATTTACAACAAAAGCTATGAAAGGTTATTGCAAGAAAAAATATTTTTACCACTAGAAATGGAAAACTCTACAAGTATCTTAAAAAATATTTCTTTAAACATAATAAAAGGCCTGGATACTTCTGGAAAAACAACATCAAATTGGGAGTTTAATATACTTTCACCATGCGGTGGAATATTTTCTTCTGTTAAGGACATGACCAAGTTTTTATTGGCTAATTTTCAGCAAAATGAGGTATTTGACCTTCAAAAAGAAATAACCTATAAAGGTGACTATAGTATGCAGGCTATGGGTTGGGGATGTGTAAAAAAAGAGGAGGATTTAATTCATTGGCACAATGGTGCAACTGGAGGATATAGCTCTTTTACTTTTATTTCTGATAAAGATAAAATTGGATTAGTTATTCTATCTAATATGCAAATGAATGAAAATACAGGAAAACATTTACCTGATAAGATTAGTAGTAAAATCATTAAAGAGATTGTTAAATGACACAATTAATTGTAAAATATCTATTCATAATATTATGCTTAAATAATATTTATTCTCAAGAGGAAACTCTGAATGTCCAAAAGATTAAAAAGGATATCGATTTATTGGATCAAAAAAAAGACAGCTTAAAAGCAATACTGGAAGAACTAGAACTGAAAGATATACGTGATCAAATAAAAAGCAAAGTTTTACCAGCAATCAAAAGTAATGAAACACTCATCCAGCACAAAGCCATGTACCTGGTTTACAGTGAAGAACATGAGCAAGCCAAGTGGGTAGCACATATGATATCTACCAACATCATTGACGGCAAAGTAGGAAGAACCAATGATTTTAGAATTGATACGCTTATTAAAACCGGAACTGCCGAAGAAAAAGATTATTTCTTAAAGAAATTAAAAGAAAACACGAAAGATCATAATAAAAAATACCATTACGATGGATTTGGATACGACAGAGGTCACCTTGCCCCTTCAGCAGATTTTCGTTGGTCTAAAAAAGCATTATCTGAATCCTATTTTTATTCGAACATGTCTCCACAAATAGCAGACTTCAACAGGAAAGGGTGGGCAAATCTTGAAGACATGGTAAGGTCTTATGTTTATGAGAACAATCAAGCTGTTTTTGTATTTACAGGACCTGTCCTTAAGGAGGATCTTCCCAAAATAAAAAGAAGCATTAATGGTTTAAGTATTCCTGAACAATTCTATAAGATCGTTGTGGATCTAAAAAACGAATTAGCCATAGGTTACCTAATGCCACATGAAGAATTAATCTATCCTGTAGAATACTATGCTACCAGTATCGATGAAATTGAAAAGATTACAACTATCGACTTTTTACATCAATTGGATGATGAGCTTGAAAATAGACTAGAAAGTCAATTAAATATTAAAGACTGGCTTCCTGAAAAAAGAAAAAATGATTTTCCTCCAATAGCAGAAAATGAGCTTCCAAAAGGATGCTATAATACCATACAGGCCAGACAATTTATAGACATGGGTAAAAAAGTTGAAATTTGCGGCACAGTAGTCAGCACTCATCTTTCTAAAAACGGACATATATTTATTAACCTGGATAAATCATTTCCAAAGCAGATTTTTTCCATTACAATATGGGAAAGTAACTCTAGTAACTTCAGCTACCTTCCTCATGAATATTTAATGGGTAAAAAAATCTGTGTTAAAGGTATCATTACTGAAAATAAGGGCACACCTTCGATGAGTATAGAGAATGAAAAAGCCATTACATTGATTAAGGATTAATCAATAATATACTAAGGTTAAATTATCACCATCCATTTCTAGTATATTCTATCATACCTCCTGAAAATTTAAAATCTCCCAGACCTCCTTCGTCCATTTTTATCCATATATAATAACCAGCTGCAAGGGTAGCACTAGAAGATAAAGAAAGATTATACCAACCTGTTGTATTACTACTTGTATTGATTAAGTTAAATGCTGTTAAATTTGCATTTACAGGGGACGCCCAAACCGTAAATCCGTGTTGTGGACCATCTCCTGCAAAATTTAAATATATTCTTGATGGTGTATAACCATAAGGTATCGGATAAGCAACATAACATTCGTTACGATATGTGAAATAGGAAGATCCAGTAGTAGTTCCTGTACTAAAACTCCATCCTACTAAATATACAGATTCATCTCGTTGTTTTAAATCTGCTGGAGTTATTGTTTGTACAGTCTTATTGGTTCCATAATTCCATCCATCTACAGGAGCTGCTACATGATCATAAAAATAAGCATTTCCAGAATCATCAATTTTCATTCCTTCACTACCCCCATCATTACTTAAGTAATTATCATTTAATTCTATGTTTTGAGTAGCCGTATGATCACCAAGATTATCTGAATTATTGAGTGCATCCACATATGTTTTAACAGCTTTTTCAGTAGGAACTACGAAATCGCTGTTACCAGCCAATGTTCCATCAATAGAAAACTCATTGACAGATGCACCAGTAGACAAGGTAAGTCCATTTGTTCTATCAAATTTTGCGATTTGATTTGGAGTATTACATCCTGCATAAATAAATAAAGCGTTATCGTCACCGTCATGAGATATGCTAAAACCACAAAAACTAGTTTCGCTACCAAAAATATCTGCATCTTCAAGAAAATAGATAGAACCTGCAGTTGCATCGTTTGTAGCATTACCCCCAAGAGATAATACTTTATCTTGACCTAAAGAAAAATCTAAAACCGGTGCTGTAGTTCCTATGCCAATTGCATCAGTTGTATTATAAACAACACCTGTTCCGACAGTCCAATCTTCATCATTAAGTGATGATAAATCTACTGAATTACCTCCGCTTATTGATAATTGATTTAATGAGTTTAAGGATAATGTTTGATTATCTGTTCCTGTTCCGTCTTGTAATGAAGCTAAATTAACACTAGCCGATGATCCGTCTTCAATATCAATTTGTAATGTTGTACCAGTTAAAGTAGCTCCAGTTAAATTCTGATCATCTGTTGGTAAAGCTAGAGTGGAAAGGTCACCATCTGAATCTGCAATTACCATTCTATTTCCTGATCCTGACAAATCACCAAATCTAATTGTACCTAAATCAGTTTGTAAGGCAAAATTAATATCAGAACCAGATGCAGTAAAAAAACCACCAATAGAAGTCGAGGTACCAAAAGTAGAACCAATAGACTCACCTCTTACACCTGTAATAGTTGAAGTCATTGAACCACCACTTGCAACATTTTCTCCCAAGCCGTGTAAACCAATTAAATTAGCTGTACCTCCCCATGAATTAGTCCTTGCACTTCCTTGAAATGAAGTTACGTTTGCAGTTCCAGTTCCTGACCCATGGACAAAATTTGTTCTTCCAACTATTTGATCACCAGTTGTAATAGTACCAAATTCAACATCTAATTTATTATCTGGAGTAGCATCACCAATTCCAATATTTGTTCCATCATTATATAAAGTAGAATTAGCTACCCAATCTGTACCATTATGTCTAATAGTCTGGCCTGAAGTTCCAGGAAGATCTGCACCAGGACTACCATCGGGTCCTTGGTTTCCATCTGGGCCTTGATTACCATCTATTCCTTGGTTTCCGTCAAGACCTTGGTTGCCATCCGGTCCTTGATTTCCGTCAGGGCCTTGGTTTCCGTCAGGACCTTGTAGTCCTTGATTTCCATCGGGTCCTTGATTTCCATCAGGGCCTTGGTTTCCGTCAGGACCTTGTAGTCCTTGATTTCCATCGGGTCCTTGGTTTCCATCAGGGCCTTGATTACCATCTGGGCCTTGTAGTCCTTGATTTCCATCGGGTCCTTGGTTTCCATCAGGGCCTTGATTAC
>CAYSEW010000014.1:0-906 GCA_964430245.1 uncultured Flavobacteriales bacterium | reverse complement strand
CATCAGGGCCTTGATTACCGTCTGGGCCTTGTAGTCCTTGATTACCATCGGGTCCTTGGTTTCCATCAGGACCTTGTAGTCCTTGATTACCATCGGGTCCTTGGTTTCCATCAGGGCCTTGATTACCATCTGGGCCTTGGTTACCATCTGGTCCTTGATTTCCGTCTGGGCCTTGATTACCATCTATTCCTTGGTTTCCATCAGGTCCTTGGTTTCCATCCGGTCCTTGGTTTCCATCCGGTCCTTGGTTTCCGTCTGGGCCTTGTAGTCCTTGATTTCCATCGGGTCCTTGGTTTCCATCAGGTCCTTGATTACCATCTGGGCCTTGTAGTCCTTGATTACCATCGGGTCCTTGGTTTCCGTCAGGACCTTGATTACCGTCTGGGCCTTGTAGTCCTTGGTTTCCATCCGGTCCTTGGTTTCCGTCAGGTCCTTGATTACCATCTGGGCCTTGTAGTCCTTGATTACCATCGGGTCCTTGGTTTCCGTCAGGACCTTGATTACCGTCTGGGCCTTGTAGTCCTTGGTTTCCATCCGGTCCTTGGTTTCCGTCAGGTCCTTGATTACCATCCGGTCCTTGGTTTCCATCCGGTCCTTGGTTTCCGTCAGGGCCTTGTAGTCCTTGATTACCATCGGGTCCTTGATTACCATCAGGGCCTTGGTTTCCGTCAGGACCTTGGTTTCCGTCAGGGCCTTGTAGTCCTTGATTACCATCCGGTCCTTGGTTTCCGTCTGGTCCTTGGTTTCCATCTGGTCCTTGGTTTCCGTCAGGTCCTTGGTTTCCGTCAGGGCCTTGTAGTCCTTGATTACCATCGGGTCCTTGATTACCATCAGGGCCTTGGTTTCCGTCAGGTCCTTGATTACCATCGGGTCCTTGGTTTCCATCTGGACCTTGGTTTCCATCTG
>CAYSEW010000013.1:51295-66340 GCA_964430245.1 uncultured Flavobacteriales bacterium | reverse complement strand
CTACGGAAGAAGCGCCTGAAGCTCCTGCTGAGGAAGAAGATAAGTCTAAAGAGTAATAAATCTATTTTATATAAATTATAAAGGGCCTTAATGGCCCTTTTTTTTATATTTAAATATGTCAAACAAAAACTATTTTCAATTAGGTACTATATCCAGAACCTATAGTTTCAAGGGACAAGTGATTTTATTCATAAATGCTGACGATCCCTCAATATATTACAAATTAGAACACTTTCTAATTGAAGTTAATGGACAATACATCCCCTATTTTATTGAAAAATCAAGTGTACATAAATCCAATCAATTAAAAATTAAGCTGGAAGGGATTAATTCAGATGCTGAGGCTCAGATGATCTTGAAAAAAGAAGTTTTTTTACCTATTGAATTACTTCCAAAATTAAATGATCAGCAATTTTATTACCATGAAATTGAATCTTTTAGTGTACTTAATGCCGAAAACAATGAATTGATAGGAACAATTATTAATATTATAGATCATCCAGGAAACACTCTATTAGAAGTCGATGCAAATGGCACAGAGGTGTTAATCCCACTCAACGACAATACTTTTGAACATATAAACAAATCAAAAAAACAGATCAGTATAAATTTACCTGAAGGGTTATTAGATCTATACTTCGAAAATGAATAAGCCATACAAAGATTTTCAATTTAAGCAATTCTGTATTCAACATAATAATGCAGCTATGAAAATTGGCACTGATGGAATTTTATTAGGTGCTTGGGTAGATGTAAGCAATGCAAAAAAAGTCTTAGATATTGGAACTGGAACTGGAATAATCGCCATTATGCAAGCCCAAAAAAATAACAGTTTAGATATCGATGCTTTAGAAATTGACACTTCTGCTTGTATAGACGCTCAACATAATTTCAACAACTGTCCCTGGTCAAAAAGATTAAAGCTCCATCATTTGTCATTATCAGCTTTCCAACCACAGAAAGCTTATGACACTATTATTTCAAACCCTCCCTTTTTCGACAATAGCTTAGCCTCAAAATCAATAGAGAGAAACCATGCAAGGCACAATTCGTCATTGCACTTTAACACCATTATATCATTTGCAATAAAAAACCTTTCAAAAAATGGAAGTTTAAGCTTAATTCTCCCTGTTGACCAAGGGATATTATGCACAATAAATGCTGAAAAATATGGTTTGTTTTTAGTTAGAAAGTGTAATGTTTTCCCTAATTCAATCAAAAAACAGCATCGGTTACTTTTAGAATTTTCAAAAACAAAAAAAACCTTAATAGAAAGTAATTTAATTATAGAAACTAACAATAGACATGAGTATACGGAAGACTATAAATCTTTAACAAGAGATTTTTACATCATATTTGATTAACTGATTAATTAATTAATTCGTTAAATTTACAACATACAAAAAGTCATTAATGAAATCACGTTTTTTTAAACTTCCTCAACATAAAAGATTTGGTATAATTCCAAGGTATTATGATGAGCAGGCTGAGCGTTTAAAAATGAAACGCAAAGAAATTGCCTTGGAAATGGGACTTCATGAAAATGATGAAAAAATAGAAAGAGAATTAAGAATAAGAGATAAATTTAGAGAACAAAATAGCAGACCTACTTTTATTGGAAGAACTTTTTGGGCAAACACAAGACTGATTATTATTTTTATGGTCCTATTAGGAATATTTTATTATCTATTCTTACATCTTGATGATGTTTTGTTGTCCTTAACTGGATCAAAATAGAATAAGCAATATATGGGGAGATTGATTCAACTATTACCTGAGCATGTAGCTAACCAGATCGCAGCTGGAGAAGTCATACAAAGACCTTCTTCTGCTGTTAAAGAATTATTGGAGAATGCTGTTGACGCAGGTGCATCTAAAATTGATCTTGTTATTAAAGATGCTGGGAAATCATTAATCCAAGTTATAGACAATGGAAAGGGGATGAATATAGATGATGCCAACATCTGTTTTCAACGACATGCCACCTCAAAAATAAAATCTACAGATGATCTATATGCCATTAACACCAAGGGGTTCAGAGGGGAAGCGCTGGCAAGTATAGCTGCTATTGCTCAGGTTGAATTAAAAACAAAAACAGCTAATGAGGAATTAGGTATTCAAATTAACATAGAAGGCTCCGAAATTCTTTCTAATGAACCTATCTCCTGTCCTGTTGGCACTAACATTCTTATGAAGAATTTATTTTTCAATGTTCCTGCTAGAAGAAATTTTCTCAAATCAAATGCTGTCGAAACCAAACATATTATAGATGAATTTGAAAGGATTGCATTGGCTCATCCAGAAGTTCATTTTACCATGTATAATAATGACAATCTAGTTTTTGACCTTCCTAATGCTACCAATAGACAAAGAATCATCAACATTTTTGGAAAAAAATACAATGAAAGACTGGTTCCATTAGAAGAAAAAACTTCTATAACTGAAATTTCTGGATTTATTTTAAAACCAGAATTTTCAAAAAAAACTAGAGGTGAACAATTCTTTTTTGTAAACGACAGGTTTATCAAAAACACCTATTTGAACCATGCCGTACGAAATGCTTATAAGGAATTAATCAGCAAAGATCAATTTCCTTCTTATTTTATTTATTTAACTGTTCCTAAAGACAGTTTAGACATCAATATCCATCCAACAAAAACTGAAGTAAAATTTCAAGACGATCGATCTATTTATGCCATTGTTTTATCTACCGTAAAAAATTCATTGGGAAAATACAGCATTTCCCCTTCTTTAGATTTTGAGCAGGAATCTTCCTTTCAAGTCCCTCCATTAAAAAAAGGAGAAGCCATTAAACCTCCTACAATCAATGTAAACCCAAATTACAATCCATTTGAAAAAGTATCGTCTAAAGAGAAACAAGAAGCAATAGCTAATTCATTAGATATGATTAAAGAACCCTCTATTTCTTTTGATCAAAACTTAAATGAGACGAGTAACCAAACAGACGATTCTCAATTAGAACAAAACTGGACTGGACTTACTAAAATAAACCATTATAATAAGATTTTTCAATTCCAGAGAAAATACATTGTCACTTCATTAAGCTCTGGAATTATTTTAATTGATCAGGAAAGAGCACATCATCAAATTGTCTTTGAAAGGTTATTACAACAATTCCAAGACAAAAAAATTGAAACGCAACAATTAGCCTTCCCTTTACAGTTAGAATTATCTAACAGCGACTATGAATTAAGTCTTGAATTATTAAAGGAAATAAAAGAGACAGGAATCGATATAGATGATTTTGGAAACAACACACTGGTAATTAATGGACTTCCTATGGGATTTGACATTAATGAATGTAAAGGACTAATAGAAGATATACTAGAAAATTTCAAACATAATGCTGATGAATTAATCTCAAATAATGAAAATTTAGCATGGACTATTTCTAAAAGAGGATGTATAAAATCTGGAAGGGACCTTAATGTCTCTGAAATGGATGGATTAATCAATGAATTATTTTGTTGCGATTCACCTTATTTTAATTTTAAAGGCAAACCCATCATCATTAAATTAGAAAACCAAGAGATTGACTCAAGATTCGAGAAAAAATAATGTTCAATAACCTTATTAATAATATTACTCCTGTTGTAAAGAATCTCCTGATTCTAAATGTGCTGTTTTTTATTGCTCAAATCACCTTGCCTGACATCATGCATAATCTCTCTCTTTACCCAATGGTGTCTGAGCAATTCAAGCCCTGGCAGCTAGCCACTCATTTTTTCATGCATGGCGGCATAGGTCATATCTTTTTCAATATGTTTGCTTTGGTCATCTTCGGAATGCACCTTGAAAGAGTATGGGGACCTAAACGATTTTTAACTTATTATTTGGTATGCGCATTTGGTGCAGCAATTATACATATGATCGTTAATTATATTAGAATCAAAAATTTAGAATCTACATTTAGTCCAGAGGAATTGGAAACAATTCAATATTTAGTGAAAAACCAAGGTTATGAATTATTATCTTCTAATCAAAATTGGGTGGGAGCTCTAGGCCAATTAAATGCCATGTATAATGTTCCTATGATCGGAGCTTCTGGAGCTGTATTTGGCCTGCTAGCAGCATTTGGCTATTTATTTCCTAATACAGAATTAATGCTACTATTTCCTCCAATCCCAATTAAAGCTAAATTTTTCGTGATTGGCTATGCTGCCTTAGAGCTTTACTTAGGATTTTCAAACAATCCTAATGACAACGTAGCTCATTTTGCTCATTTAGGAGGAGCTTTAGTTGGTATTCTATTAGTTTTGTATTGGCGAAAGAACAGAAATAACTTTTTTTAAATGGCTTCAGTTTTTGATCAACTAAAATATCAGTACAGGAATGGTGGCATGTATATGAAACTACTTCTTATTAACATTGTCATCTTTCTATTTTTTAAAGCCATAATGATTATTGCCATATTGGCAAAAGGTAATCCTGATTCAGTCTCTTATTTCAGTTACCTATTCACATTTAATACTGATCCTCAATTATTCTTTACTAGACCATGGGGGATCATTACCTACATGTTTCTGCATTTTAATTTTTATCATCTATTCAGTAATATGTTGATCTTCTTTTTTGTAGGAAATATATTTGAACAAAATTTAGGGAGTAAAAGATTATTAAGCACTTATATTATTGGGGGTATTTGTGGTGCTTTAGTTCATTTTTTGGCCACTAATGGGTTTCCTTTATTAAGAGAATTCGGCCACCACCCAACCTTAGGAGCATCTGCCTCAGTAATGGCTGTATTTACAGCTATAGGGTTTTATGCGCCTAAACTTGAAGTTAATTTATTTGGGTTATTTAAAATAAGATTGATCATTTTGGCAATCATCTATATTTCGCTTGATTTTTTAAGATTAGCCAATATAAGCCAAATTGCACATTTCGCCCATCTAGGTGGAGCTTTATGGGGAATCATTATGGTAAATTACCTAAAACAAGGAAAAGACATCTCAACATGGTTTGATACTCTAATTAACAAAATTAGTCAGCTCTTCAGTAAGAGAAAAAAGTTCAAAGTTGTTTATTCTAAAAAGAAAAAAACAACTAATTCCAAAACCACACGTAAAACTCCTCCCAGAGACGATTATCAATACAATGAAGACAAGAAAAAAAGACAGGAAAAAATTGATAAGATCCTGGATAAAATTAAAGATTCAGGTTATGAGAGCCTGAATAAAGCAGAAAAAGATTATCTATTTGATGCCAGTAAAAATATTTAAAGAAATATCATCGGTCTTTCTTCGATTATTGGGGTACACTACATTGTTTTTTAATTTACTTCTATTTCTATCTTATTTCACCTATTTAATACCCCCTGATGAATCCATCATTTTCTCATTACTAGGGCTTGTTTATCCAGTTTTATTGATTGTAAATGTGATTCTTTTTATTTCCTGGTTATTTATTTCATTAAAAATATTTTCTAAAAAAATATTTTTAATGACTTCAGCTATAGTTCTAATTGCAGGTTTTTATCATCACAGCAGGTTTATACAGCTTACTTTATTTCCTTCTCTACCAAACAAAGAAGATGTTCAATTTAACATTATGAGCTTTAACGTATTAAATTTCGGCAAAGGGGATAACAAAATAAGGAAAGACATTATTAATCAAATAAAAAAAGAAAATCCAGATATTATTTGCTTTCAAGAATACTATACCTATGAAAAGCAACAACAAGGGTTTACAGCTTCGATAAAAAAAGATCTTGGAATGGAATTTTATGAAAACTTTTCCACCCAATTAAATAATGGTCAATCTTTTGGATTGGCTATCTATAGTAAATTCCCTATCATCAATAGAGATAATATTAAGTTCAATAACGATCATTCTAATCAGTGTATATACACTGATATATTACTAAAAAAAGACACCTTTAGAATATACAATGCACATTTAGGTTCTATTAGGTTTAATCATTCAGAATATGAAATTTTTGGAACAAAAGCACATCCTATATATCCTCATCAAAAAAAACCACCAAAGAAAATGTTACAACGATTAAGTAATGGTTATGATAAAAGAATTTCACAGATCAACCGACTAATACCAATTATAAATAAAAGCCCTTATGAATCTGTAATTTGTACAGACTTAAATGACATCCCTATCTCCTATGCCTACCATTGTTTCGACAAATACTACACGGATGCATTTACATTAAGTGGCAATGGAATGGGAGGAACTTACATTGGCAATATACCAGGCTTAAGAATAGATTACATTTGGCATTCTAAAAAATTAAAATCCACTAATTACACAACTCACCCAGAAGAATTCTCCGACCATAAAGCAATTTCAGCAACTATTTACAAAGCAGATTAACAAGGCAAATCAAAATTCTATTTATCAATATTATATGATAAATCAAATATTGTTCATTAATTTTGTGTTGCCAAACCGGTTCATCGCTTGCAATTTATTGTAAGAGGAAAGTCCGGGCAGCATAGAGTAGCATGCTTCCTAACGGGAAGGGTTCCTTAGGGGATACAGCAAGTGCCACAGAAATAAACTTCCAGTTTTTACTGGTAAAGGTGCAAAGGTGAGGTAAGAGCTCACCGTGCTGATGGTGACATCAGTAGCTAGGTAAACCTCATGTGCTGAAAGACCAAATAAACCAGGGCTACGTTAAGTTAAAGAGTTACTCGCTCGATCCTGGAGGGTAGGTCGTTTGAGCTATTTAGTGATAAATAGCCTAGATAAATGATGGGCCTCGACAGAATCCGGCTTACAGGTTTGGCTTTTTTTTTCTTCTTATCCAATAAAATAAGCTTACTTTCGCGACAAATTAAGTATAATGAAATTTTCAGAACTAGAACTTGACCCTGCAATTTTAAAAGCGATTGATGAATTAGGGTTCATTGAACCAACTCCTATTCAACAGCAATCTATACCACAACTTCTTAATGAAGATAGCGATCTAGTTGGATTAGCTCAAACAGGTACTGGAAAAACTGCAGCCTTTGGCTTGCCTATGCTTCAAAATGTTGATTTCAACTTAAAAAAAGTTCAAGGATTAGTTGTTGCACCCACTAGAGAACTATGTGTTCAAATTGCAAATGATTACAAGCAATTTTCTAAATACATTAAAAATGCTCAAATAGCAACTATATACGGAGGTGCAAGTATTGATAAGCAAGCAAGAGAAATAAGAAGTGGCGCACAAATTGTTGTGGCAACTCCTGGAAGGCTGATGGATATGATGAGAAGGAAGTTTCTTAAAATTAATGAAGTTTCCTATGTTGTTCTTGATGAAGCAGATGAAATGCTCAATATGGGTTTCAAAGAAGATATTGATGAAATTCTAAAGCATACTCCAGATGAAAAATCGACATGGCTATTTTCAGCAACAATGCCAAAAGGTGTTGAAAAAATTGCCATGAGATATATGAATAAGCCGATAGAGGTAACTATTGGTTCTAAAAATGAAAGTGCTAAAAACATCAGGCATGTCTGCTATACTGTAAAAGATAGGGATCGATATGCAGCAGTTAAAAGGCTTATTGATTTCAATCCCAATATCTATGGGTTAATTTTCTGTAGGACAAAACGAAACACGCAAGATGTAGCTGATAAATTAATGAAAGATGGTTATAATGCCGAACCTCTTCATGGAGACCTTTCTCAAATGCAAAGAGATAAGGTAATGCAAAAATTCAGAGAAAAAACATTACAGGTATTGGTAGCTACAGATGTTGCAGCTAGAGGTATCGATGTAAATGATATTACGCATGTAATTAACTATCATCTACCTGATGATATAGAAAGCTATACACATAGAAGTGGAAGAACTGCCAGAGCTGGAAAATTTGGGACCTCAGTAGCTTTTGTAACACCTAGAGAAAAAAGCAAGATATTTTCCATTGAAAAACACATTAAAACACAATTTCATTCTGAAGAGATACCTAGTGGAAAAGAGGTATGCAGACAACAACTCTTTTCATTAGTTGACAAGATTATTAATGTTGAAATCAAAGAAGATGAAATTGAAGATTATTTACCCCCAATTTTTGATCTATTCAAAGACTTTTCTAGAGAGGATATCATTAAAAGATTTGTAAGTGCTGAATTCAATAAATTTCTCAACTATTATGAACGTGCTGGTAATTTAAATGCCAAAGGAAATAGTAGAGATAATGAATCAAGATATGATGATTCAAGAAGATCTAGAAGATCTAGAGATTCGAGAGACTCTAGAGGTTCTGGCGATGCTGACAAACAACGTTTTTATATTGACAAAGGTTTTAAGACTGGTTTAAATAAAGGGGCTTTATTAAGAATCATCTGTTCTTATGCTAAAGTAACTTCAGGAAGTGTTGGAAGATTAGATCTATTTAATGATTTTTCATTCTTTGAAGTGGATAATAATTACACCAGTAAAGTAATTGATGGAATGAACAATCAAGACTTTGAAGGCAAGCAAATCAAAGTAGAAGTTGCATCAAAACCTAAAGGAGGTAAAAGAAGAAAAGGAAGAAGATAAAACTTCTACCAATCAAACTCATCTGAAGCAAACTTAGGATTAAACTCAATAGAAGAAACATTCATTTCAAATTCCATTGATCCAAAGTTATTCAATACTGTATGAGGATATAACAAGCTTTTAACCTGCTTATAATTAGAAAAAATCTGAAAAGTAAGAATATCATTACCCTGAGGATCTTTTGAATAACTCATTTCCTGCACCTTCAATTTAGAATTAACATCATATAATGCATAAGAAATATCTCCTGATGGAGAAGTTAATTCAATTTTATAAGCATCCGAACCATTCAAATCTTCTATAGATAACAACTTTAGTTGGTAACCTAAGTCCAACAACTTTAATTCTTTATCTATTAAATATTCATTCTTTTTTTCCTCAATTTCTTCCGAAGTAAAATCTTTTTTCCCAGTTTGCATATTCATTTCACCTCCAGAATTACCATTAAAAACAGTTTTCTGTACAACCATACCCATGGCTTTAATTTCAAATTTGTAATTATTTGGAGCTTTCATTTTTTCAGTCATTTCCATAGAAAAACTTTGACCTTGCTGCTCCATAGATGCAGTATTCACTATTTTAACTCCCTTTATCTTTTTATAAACCTTAGCAACAGCTTTCATATCATCTTTCCCTGTTATGGTCATTAGATAATCTTTAACGACCTGCTCTGCTGTTAGTCCATCAGGGAGTGGCTTTTCTTCCTTTTTGACTTTTGGATCTCCATTAATATCATAATATTCTATCTCACCATCAGTATCAAACTGAGTTAATGTTTCTGCCAAGTCTTCATTTCCTACTACTAATATGATACAATTATTAGGGTCTATGTATTTATTAGCAGCTCTTTGAACAGCTTCTTTATCTACTTTCTGTAGATTACTTAAATAATTCTGATAATAATCCTCTGGCAAATTATATCTTTCTATGTTCAAGGCAAATCTTGCAATGGTTTGAGATCGTTCTAATGACAAAGCAAAATCACCATTCATATTATTTTTAATCCTATTAAGGTCCTCATCAGAAACTAGCTCATTCTTAATGTGATTCATTTCATATAAAAATTCAGTGACTGCACTATCTGTCACCTCATTTCTTACGCTTGCTCCTGCTCTAAACTGACCCACTAATTTATCTGAGCTCACATATCCTCTTGCACCATAAGTATATCCTTTATCCTCCCTTAAATTTGCATTTAAATAGCTGGAAAATGCTCCACCAAAAATATTACTCATTACACTTACTTCAAATTTATCTGGAGCTCCTACTTTATAATCTATAGGGTAAAATACACTGATCACAGACTGAACAGCACCTGGTTTATTGACAAATGCAACACGAACTCCTTTATCGTGTTCTGGGAATTCGTATTTATGAGAAGGAACATCTGCTTTCTGCCATGAACCAAAATATTTATTAGATAGCTCTTTTGCTTTTTCAACTGAAATATCACCTACGATCACTAAATATGATATGTTCGGACGGAAATAAGTTTTGTAATATTCTTTACAAAGGTCGATACTAATATTCTCAACATCTTCTTTCATCTGAACTTCACCATAAGGATGATCCTTCCCAAATTTCAATGCACTTCCAACTCTCGATGAAATAGCATCTGCATTGGTCTTAATTGATTTTAATCCAGAAAGTGCCCTTTTTTTCTTTTTCTCAAGCTCTTCCTCTGGGAAAGCAGGGTTTAAAATGACATCACTAGCTACAGCCATTACCTTATCTACATGCTTAGTTAGAGAAGAACCATAAAACCCATTAGAATAAGTACTAAATGATGCACCAATAAAGTCTATATCCTGATCTATTTCAGACTTAGTTTTTGTTGTAGTACCTGCACTTAACATATCTCCCATCATAGATGATAACCCTACATGACCCTTTTCGATCACTGGATCCATATCTACAGTTAGCTGAAATGATACTTTTGGTAATTTATGATTCTCAACAACAAACACTTTCAAACCATTTTCCAATTCAAATTTATTAGGCTTACTTATATTAATCTCTGGAGCTATACCAGGCTCTGGGGCTTTTGTACGATCTATATCTTGTGAAATAAAATTAGTGTTGATAAACACTGATAGTATTATAATAAATATTTTTCTCATCTTAATGTTTTATTCTTTTTATAAATGTTCTCTTTATCCTTCTTCCTTTGGTAAATAATAAAGAACAACTCTATTGTCTTTATGGAAATATTTTTTTGCTACTCTCATAATATCTTCTTTAGTTACTTTAAGGTAGCGCTCTAATTCATCATTGATCAATCCTGCATCTCCTAGATACATTTTGTAATTAGCCAGGTTCTCTGCTATTCCTATCATGGATGAAAAATTATATATAAAGTCGTTTTCGATCATATTACGAATCTTCTTGTATTCTAAATCAGATATTAATTCATTCTGAATTAATTCCATTTCTTCATTGATCTCATTCTCTAACTTTAAAGGATCAGTTTCTGCATTTGCAATCCCAAAAACAAAAGACAAGTAAGGATGCTCAGATGAAAATGGAAAAGAACCTACATACATTGCAGATTGCGTATTCTCAACACATTTTTTATTTAACCTTGAACTCTCTCCATCTGAAATTACTTTTGTCATCATCTCAATGGCATAAAAATCATCTGTTCCCTGAGCTGGAATTCTATATCCCATCATTACTCCAGGAAGCTGTATATCATCAAAAACAGTATCTCTTATTTCTGCTCCTAATGGTGGTTCTACAATAGTAACTCTCTCTATTTTCTCCTTCCCATTTGGAATTGGACCAAAATAAGACTGAATCATTTTTTTCGTCTCTTTTACATTAATATCTCCTGAAATAGACAAAATAGCGTTTTCAGGGACATAGAATTTATGATAAAAATTCATGAATTCTTCTAAAGTAGCAGCATCTAAATGCTCCATCTCACCAATTGTTGTCCATTTATAAGGATGTACCTTGAAAGCTCTTTTGTTCATTTCTGCTAAAAAGCTTCCATATGGTTGATTATCTATTCTTAATCTTTTTTCTTCCTTAACAACCTCATTTTGAGTATCCACACCTTCTTGATCAATATTGGCATGTAATAACCTTTCTGATTCTAGCCAAAGTCCCAATTCTAATTGATTGGAAGGTAGCACCTCATAATAAAATGTTCTGTCATTGGTAGTATTGGCATTATTATTCCCACCAGCATTTTCTATGTATTTAAAGAATTCACCTCTTTTAATATTAGCTGAACCTTCAAATAAGAGATGCTCAAAGAAATGAGCAAATCCTGTTCTTTGTGGATTCTCATTCTTAGCACCTACATGATACATAACAGAAACTGCAACTATTGGTGTGCTATGATCTTCATGCAACAATACTGTTAAGCCATTGTCCAATTTGTATTCTTCAAATTCAATTTTTGGCATCTGAGCATTTAAACTCAAACAGAGCATAGCTATAAAAGCGGATAATATATTTTTCATTTAATAAGATTTATGAAGAGAACGAAAATAACATAAAATATTATATGTCGTAATGTTTTAATTTAGTATGAGTAGAATTAACTCATGTTTCATCTGGATGAGAAAAACATTGCAAAAAATGAATATCCTCCCATTGACCATTGTTATTGACCCATGATTTAAATGTTCCTGATAATTTAAAATTACAAGACTTAAATAATTCTAAACTAGCTTTATTACTATTATTTATTTTACAATAAATCTGATTTAGATTTAACTGACTGAACACATAGTCCTGTAGCAGCTTTAAAGACTTTTTAGCATACCCTTTTCTTCTATACTCAGCATCGATCAAGATGCCTGTTCCTGCTCTTAAATGAATAGGTTCAAATTCAAAAAGATCAACACATCCAACCGGTTCATCATCCACAACAATCATGAATCTTAACTGGTTATTTAAAAAAAGATCATGAGTGGACTCAATAAATTGTTGCATAGTATCTTTAGAATAAAAAGAAGGGGACTCACTAAATCTTGAATTAGCAGGATCATTTTCCCATTTTAGTAACACATCAATGTCATCCTTAATTACATATCTAAAAGAAACTGTATTACCTTTTATCATTGACCAATAAATTTATTCTATTCATAACATCATCCATAGTATAGGTACTTAAAGTAAAAGTTTTATCAGCTATTAGATGCTCAGAATATAGATGATGGAAAGACCTTAGCCAACCATTGGCTTTAAGCATAGGTATCAGCTCAAAAATAAATGAAGCAGTATCAGCTTCAGAGATCTTATTGCTGAAAATCTTCTTTATTGGCTCAATACAAGTACATTGTCCTTCTAGTTTTTCGAATGAATTAAAAATTTCATAAAGCTCTTTTTCCTCTAATTCATTTTTTAAACGAATAAAAACTGTAGGTATCCTTTTTCTATGAATGTATTGGATCATCACCTCAATACTAGTACCTAAATAAATATCATTAACAGAAATAGAAAAATATTTTGATTTTGAAAAAACACCCAAATGAGGAGGGGTTTTATCAGCATTAATAATCATTATACCTGAAGATTCAGATAATATATCATGATTTAATTTATATACAGGAAAAATAACATTAGCTGACATCCATATCTCCTTTAAAAACATATTGTGCTGGACCAATTAACCATATATCAGTAAATTGACCAGCATTATTATTATATCTTACTTTTAACTTTCCACCGGCAGTAATCACCTCTATCTCTCCAGACTCAATAGTTTCACAATCAGCATAAGCCAATGCTGCAGCAGTTACTCCAGTTCCACATGATAAAGTTTCATTCTCAACTCCTCTTTCATAAGTTCTCATTTTAATACCAACACCATTTTTCTCTACAAAATTCACATTTACTCCAGCGTCATTATATTCTTCATTATAACGGATTTTTTTAGATTCATTCACAAAATCCAAATCATCTATTTCATTCCTGAATTCTACATAATGTGGAGAGCCAGTATTGATAAAAAAAGTTAAATCACCTTTTTGATTAAAATTAACTGGATCATTCATTTTTAATTCTACTATAGACCCATCTTTAATTATTGCTTCATGAACACCATCAGTAGATAAAAACTTTGTTTCTCTTGTAATGATACCCATATGATGAGCAAAAAGAACAGCACACCTACTACCATTACCGCAAAAGCTCTGAGACCCATCGGGATTATAAAAAATCATTTCGAAATCATATCCTTTTTTATCCCTTATAACAATTACACCATCGGATCCTATCCCATATTTTCTAGAACAGAGCTTTAAAATATGTTCATTTTTTATTTCTAATCTTTCTGCACGATCATCAATTAAGATAAAATCATTACCTGTGCCTTGATATTTATAAAACTGAATTATCATAATTATGTAGCTAAATTAATTATTCTTCATTATATTAAATAGGTTAACATTATTTAACATCCATCTAAGCAACAAGTTTTTTAAATAATCCGTTAATGAAATTATTAATAATAATCAATTAGATCATGAAATCAAGTATTCAACTAACCATTGCAGGAATTACTGGAGGATTAACTGTTTTTGCCTTAACTTATTTTTTAAACTTTGATAAATCAACTATTTCAGACTCAAAAAAAGTGATAGTCGAGCAAAAGTCATCAGAATTAGAGGATGATTTTGCAATTAACTCTAAATTAGTTAATCAAAATTTCACTTCGACATCAAGTAATCCATCAGATTTCACAATAGCTGCTGAAAAAACAGTAAATGCAGTAGTACATATACAAAGTGAGTATGATTCTGAATACAACTCAGACCCATTACTAGATTTTTTTTGGGGGCCAAATGGAAGTAGAGGATACAGACCTCAAATTGCTACTGGATCTGGAGTAATTATTTCTAAAGATGGATATATCATTACCAATAACCATGTCATTGAAGAAGCGAATAAAATGAAAATCACTTTAAATGACGGTAGAGAATTAACCGCCAAATTAGTTGGAGCAGATAAAGGAACTGATCTAGCATTACTTAAAGTAGATGAACAAAATCTTCCCTATACAGAATTTGGCAACTCAGATAATATAGAGATTGGTGACTGGGTTTTAGCAGTTGGCAACCCTTTTAATTTGACCTCAACCGTTACAGCTGGAATTGTAAGTGCAAAAGCTAGAAGCATTAACATATTAAGAGGTGATGTGTCTAACAATGTGTTCCCGTTAGAATCATTTATCCAAACTGATGCAGCTGTAAATCCTGGAAATAGTGGAGGGGCTTTGGTATCTCCAGATGGATTGTTGGTAGGCATCAATACTGCTATAGCTTCCAATACAGGTTCCTATTCAGGATATTCATTTGCGATACCCTCTAATTTAGCATTAAAAATTGTTAATGACCTTAAAAACTACGGCACCGTTCAAAGGGCTTTTATTGGAGTAATCATAAAAGACATAGATCAAGAATTAGTTAATGAATTAAACCTTCCAAACACCAATGGAGTATATGTATCTAATTTATCAGAAGATGGAGC
Organism: uncultured Flavobacteriales bacterium; assembly: GCA_964430245.1. Lineage (GTDB taxonomy): Bacteria > Bacteroidota > Bacteroidia > Flavobacteriales_D > Parvicellaceae > CAYSEW01. The sequence continues at coordinate 51,351 of CAYSEW010000013.1, read as the reverse complement.
GGCAAAAGATGCAGGGATCATTGCTGGAGACATCATTTTAAAAGTAGATAATAAGG
>CAYSEW010000013.1:0-51195 GCA_964430245.1 uncultured Flavobacteriales bacterium | reverse complement strand
AAATAATTAACATTTGATAAATTTGAATATGAAACAAATTCTTTATCTATTTTATCTCCTACCACTCTTTTGTTTTTCACAAGAAACGATTACTATAAGTGGCTACATAGAAGAAAAAGAAACGGGTGAAAAATTAATAGGTGCTACCATATATGATCTTAAATCACAAAAAGGCACTATCACCAATGATTATGGATTTTTTAGCTTAACAATACCTAAAGATTCTATTCATCTAAAAGTTAGCTATATAGGATTCAAACCTCAATTTTATTTAGGATCTCCTAAAAGCGATATCACTTTTAATTTTAAAATGGAGTCTATAATGCTTGATGAAGTAGAGATTTTGTCAGACAAAGATGAACAAGTCCACCTAAAAACTGAAATGAGTACCATAGATCTTTCAATGCAAAAAGTAAAAACATTACCAGCTTTACTAGGAGAAAATGACATAATGAAAACCATTCAACTTTTACCTGGTGTTCAATCTGGAAGTGAAGGAACATCGGGCATTTATGTAAGAGGTGGTGGTCCAGACCAAAACTTAATTTTATTAGATGGAGTTCCTGTATACAACGCATCACATTTATTTGGTTTCTTTTCAGTATTTAATGCAGATGCGATCAATTCGACTAAATTGGTTAAAGGAGGTTTTCCTGCAAGATATGGAGGTAGACTTTCATCTGTAATAGACATTAAAATGAAAGAAGGTAACATGAAAGAGTTTCATGGAGAGGGCTCCATTGGATTGATTTCCTCTAAACTAACTTTAGAGGGCCCTATCATTAAAGACAAAACTTCTTTTTTGATCTCTGCCAGAAGAACCTATCTAGACATTCTAGCACAACCTATTATAAGGGCTAATAGTAATGGGAATTCTGGGGGATATTATTTTTACGATGTTAATGCAAAGATCAATCATAAGTTCTCAGAAAAAGACAGGTTATACATTAGCCATTATATGGGTAAAGACAGGGCTTACTTGAACAACACAGATACCTGGACAGAAAACAATGTCAACTACACAGACAACACTGAAGCTCAATTAACATGGGGAAATATAATTAGTGCAATAAGGTGGAATCACATGGTTTCCAACAAAATATTCATGAATACTACATTAAGATATAGTAGGTATAATTTTTTAATTGGAGCAGACAACAGTACTACAAGAATTGAAAATGGAAATGAATTCAATGAAGCATTTTCTTTTGCCTACAATTCTGGAATTGAAGATTGGTCTGGAAAATTAGACTTTGACTGGATGCCTAACCCTAATCATTTAGTGAAATTTGGGATTGGAGACATTTATCATACGTTTACTCCTGGTGTTAATCAATTCTCAATGACTTCCACAGGTAGCTCAGCACTAGACACTTCTTTTGGCTCTCAGCTTCATTTTGCCCATGAACTTTTCTCTTACATAGAAGATGAATTTAAACTAGGTAATAAGTTGAAAGGAAATATAGGATTACATGTTTCAGGGTTTCTTGTAGGTAATTCTAACTATATATCTTATCAGCCAAGATTTAGTGGTAGATACCTATTAAATGAGAGTTCCTCTCTTAAATTTAGCTATGCAGCAATGACTCAATTTCTTCATTTACTTACCAATACAGGAATTGGTATGCCTACAGATTTATGGTTACCAGCCACAGAACAAATTGCTCCTCAATTTTCTGATCAATGGGCAATTGGATATGCGACCACTATCAAAAACAAATTTGAAATTTCAGTTGAAGGATATTATAAAACAATGGACAATTTAATTGAATATAAAGATGGTGCTTCCTTTTTTAATACTGAGCTGGATTGGCAACAAAAAGTTGAAGTAGGTAGAGGATGGTCTTATGGTGGTGAATTATTAATAGAAAAGAAAGTTGGTAAAACAACTGGTTGGATCGGCTACACCCTATCCTGGACCAATCGTCAATTTGAGAATTTAAATTTTGGAGAAGTTTTCCCATATAGATATGACAGAAGGCATGACATTGGAATTGCTGTTACTCATGAGATCAATGATAATATAAATATGGGATTTGTTTGGGTGTATGGTACTGGAAATGCTGTTACACTTGGACTTGAAAGGTATCGTTCAGTCTTTGACACTCAATTTCAATGGGGAGGAGAAATCGAGCACATTGAACAAAGAAACAATTATAGAATGCCAGCTTACCATAGACTAGACATTTCTATTAACTTTAAAAAACAAAAAGAATGGGGTGAAAGAACTTTTAGCGTTGGAGTTTATAATATTTACAATAGACAAAACCCATTCTATCTAGAATTTGGTTATGATGAAAATAACAATAGACAACTTTATCAATATAGTCTATTCCCAATGATTCCCTCAATAAATTACGCCTTTAAATTTTAAACTATGAAAAACCTTGTTTTAATTTTTAGCTTCTCTATTGTTCTAATATCCTGTGAGAAGGTCATACCTTTTACTGGTGAGATATCCCAACCAAAATTAGTGGTCAACTCATTATTTGATTCTGAAAACCCTTGGAGAGTTCATGTGAGTCACAGTTTAAGTGTTATTGACAATGGTGAATTAGGAGATGTTGAAGATGCTACTGTAATTATTAAAGATTCTTTAGGAAATATTGTTGAAACCTTAGCTTATGAATCTGAAGGGTATTATAGGGGAAATAACTACCCTCAATCTGATCAAGATTACAGAATAGAAGTTGCTGCCAATGGATATACAGACGTGTATTCTAGAGACAGACTTCCGAGTGAAATTAACATTATTTCTGTTGACACTATGACCAACATAATCGATGGAGAAGAACAATTCGACATGAATATCTTGTTTCAGGATCCAGGGGATGCCAGAAATTATTACCGTGTTTCTGTCCATGTTGGCTATTGGGAAATAGATTGGAATACAGGAGATTCAATATTAATTGAATATCAAATGCCTGTACTTCTAGAAGATCCGGTTTTTAACAATCAAAATAATTGGGAAAATGAAGGCTTATTTACCGACCTATTATTTAATGGTCAAGAAAAAGACCTAGAAATTGCCATTGAATTAGAAGGTAAAATTGATTATATAGATCATTTAGAAGTTTGGTTATACAACATTACTGAAGCTACCTACAACTTTAACATAAGCTATAATATTTATGAAAATGCAACTGGAAATCCATTTGCCCAACCCGTTCAAGTATATAGTAATGTCACTAATGGTTTTGGCATATTTGGAGGTGCTCAACTAAATGTATTTCCAATTAAATAATTTATTCACATCTTTTAACAATTTTCCAGACAACATCTGCTATTAAGATGTGTTTATTAAGTTGAAAGTCAATATATTAAGAACAATTGAATAAGTACTTTTTAGTACTAAAAAACAACTGTTAAAAAAAAGGCATCTAAAAGTGAAAATTTAAATTCCATTTCACTTGACTTGACTTCTTGTTTAGATTACATTTGCCGCACTTAAAAATTGAGGATTTAACACTTTAAATATAGAGGAAAAAACATGAGACAATTAAAGATCACCAAATCCATCACTAACAGAGAAAGTCAATCACTAGATAAATATTTACAAGAAATAGGTAGAGAAGATTTAATCACTGCAGAACAGGAAGTTGAATTAGCTCAAAGAATTAAACAAGGAGACCAAGTAGCGCTTGAAAAATTAACCAAAGCTAACCTTAGGTTTGTAGTATCAGTAGCCAAACAATATCAAAATCAGGGCCTTACCCTACCCGACCTTATCAATGAAGGTAATTTAGGTTTGATCAAAGCTGCACAAAGATTTGATGAAACTAGAGGTTTTAAATTTATTTCATATGCTGTTTGGTGGATCAGGCAATCAATTCTACAAGCATTAGCTGAACAATCTAGGATTGTAAGATTACCATTGAATCAAGTTGGCTCATTAAATAAGATTAATAAAGCTTTTTCTAAGCTTGAACAGGAATATGAAAGACCACCTAGTTCTGATGAACTAGCCAATGCTCTTGATCTACCAGAAGATAAAGTTAAGGACACCATCAAAGTAAGTGGACGTCATGTTTCAGTAGATGCCCCTTTTGTAGATGGAGAAGACAATTCACTACTTGATGTAATGGTTAATAATGACAGCCCTAAAGCTGACAGACTTTTAATGATGGAATCTTTACAAAGAGAAATTGAAAGGTCATTGTCTACATTAACAGAAAGAGAAAGAGATGTAATAAGATTATTTTTCGGAATTGGCATGCAACATGGTCTTACTTTAGAAGAGATCGGAGCTAAATTTGATTTAACAAGAGAAAGAGTTCGTCAGATCAAAGAAAAAGCCATTAGAAGACTTAGACATACTTCAAGAAGTAAATTATTAAAAGCCTATTTAGGATAAACCTAAGAACAATCAATCAAAAAAATGGAAATCATGGAAGCAAAAACCGGCTATGAAGCTGGTCTTAACGAATATGTTAAGCAAGAAAAAGCTGCTGTTGAATTGACTACTGCAGTAGGTACATTAATGTATAATAAAGGTGTTGAGCTAGTACTTTACAGAAATCATTTAGTAGACGTTAGCACTTCTGAGATCATCAATCTTTTTAACTATGCAGAAAAAGTTGTTAAAAAACCAATTGATATCTATACTGCATCTAAAGTAGCCAATCTACTTCTTAAATTAGACCTGGCTCCTTCTAAAATTGATATAGGAAGAATAACCAATGAATATTTGAATCAAAAAGATCAATTTTCATCCATTGAGGATTTTCTTAAAAATACATTAACTGATTTTATTGGCGATGAGAAGCATACTTTCAGCCCACAAGATGTGGTTTTGTATGGATTTGGAAGGATTGGAAGATTAGCTGCTAGAGAATTAATTAAACAAGCTGGTAAAGGTCAACAATTAAGATTAAGAGCTATTGTGATTAGGAGTGTAGATAATAACCAAATTGAAAAAAGGGCGGCTTTACTAAGAAATGATTCTGTTCATGGTTCATTTAAAGGATCTGTAATTGAAGACTATGAAAATCAATCTTTAATTATCAATGGTCAGATCATTAAAATTATTGAAGGTAAAAATCCAGAAGATATAGATTACACTGCCTATGGAATCAATAATGCATTGATCATTGACAACACAGGTGTTTTTAAAGATAGAGAAGCATTAGGTAGACACCTAAAATCAAAGGGTGCATCTAAAGTATTATTAACTGCTCCTGGAAGTGGTGTCCCTAATATTGTTTATGGAATCAACCATAAAGACCTTGATCTTGAAAATGAAACCATTTATAGTGCTGCTTCTTGTACTACCAATGCTATTTCTCCAGTTTTAAAGGTAATTGAAGATAATTTTGGTGTTAATCATGGTCATATAGAAACTGTTCATGCTTATACAAATGACCAGAATCTTCTTGACAATATGCATAAAAAACCAAGGCGTGGAAGGTCTGCTGCTATTAACATGGTCATTACATCTACAGGTGCAGGAAAAGCAGTAACTAAGGTGATACCATCTTTAGCTGGTAAATTAACTGCAAATGCAGTAAGAGTCCCTACTCCAAATGGTTCATTAGCAATTATCAAATTAACGCTAAATAAATCTACTAATAAAGAAGAGATCAATACTCAAATGAAAAATGCTGCACTAAATGGAGATTTAGTGAATCAAATTAAGTTTGAAATAAGTAAAGAATTGGTTTCCAATGATATTATTGGAAATACATGTGCTTCTGTTTTTGACAGCAATGCAACATTAGTTTCTGATGATGGTAAAAACTGTGTATTATATGCCTGGTATGATAATGAATATGGGTATACTAAACAGGTTATTCGAATGGCAAAGTACATCTCTAAAGTAAGAAGATTGATCTATTATTAAATCTTAAATTCTTTAAATCTAAATAAAATGAAAGACCCAAAGAATTTAAAAACTGTATTAGATGCCAAAGGTGAAAATGCCAGCCCTGTATTGGATAATAACACCATGAATTATCTTATAGATATTGATGGCACGATTACTGATGATATTCCAAATGAAGAACCTGAAAGAATGCTTACTTGTGATCCATATCCTGATGCATTAAAAACATTAAATGACTGGTATGACGAAGGACATATCATCACTTTTTTTACATCAAGAACAGAAGAACATAGAGCATATACTGAAAAATGGTTAAACAAACATGGATTTAAATTCCATGGTTTATTAATGAATAAACCAAGAGGAGGTAACTATCATTGGATCGACAACCATATGGTAAGAGCAACAAGGTTCAGGGGTAAGTTCACTAACCTAATTACTGTGTCTAAGGACATCCAAGTATTTAATGATGAGATTCAATAATAATCAATATTATTAATAGGTTGTTGAATAGAAGTATTTTTTTAACTTAGCGTAAATTGAATTTTAAAATATGAAAATCAAAGGACTCAACTATTTATTTATTTTTCTTTTTAGCTCATTATTTATCATCTCATGTAGTAATGATGATAGTAATAGTGACAATAATCAAGATGATGATAATTCCACAGAAAATAATGGACCACAAAACAATAATGATCAACAATCTAACAATGAACCAGACTTAAGTGATGATTATGAGTTTATACCACCTTCTCCTTTACAAATAGCATCTATTTTCAAAAAAGCTGGATTAGAATATATGCAAGGATTGCCTAATTCAACTGAAAATGCTGATGATTATAACAGCAAATTTCAGCAATCATTGAATTTTGGTGTTTATTCTTCAGACCTAGCATATTGTGTAGAAAACGAAAAATATGACGAAGCTTCACAATATCTAAAGGTGATTAGGAAATTAGGAAGTAAAATTGGTCTAGAAACTGTCTTTCAGAATGAAGATATTATTAAAAGGTTTGAAAATAACATAGGTAAATATGATAGCATTGTAGATTTACTGATATATGTACAAGAAAATACTGATTCTTACATAGAGGATAATGGAATGGATGATTTATCTGTTATCTATTTTACAGGCGCATGGGTAGAAGGCATGTATCTGGGTGCTAAAACATTGAATGATGAAAATAATAATTTGGGTATTCTTTTATCCGAACAAATGACCATTGCAGAAATACTTATTGGAGGGATCAAGCACATAAAAGAAAAAAGTGATGACATTTATGGACTTCAAGATTATATTACTGATATAGTTGACACCTATGACAATCTTGAAAGTATTAAAAAATATGGAGATGAAATTGATTATATAGATGTTGAATTAACTAATGAAGAAGTACAATTAATTTCTAATAAAATCATTGAGCTGAGAGAAAACTTAATTCAATAAACCACAAAAACTGATGAAAAATATATTTATTATAGCCTTTTTATTTTTCTTCTTTGGAAGTACAAATATCAACGCTCAAAGGAACAATCAAGTTTCACCTTATCAAGAATTCTTAAACGAATTATCTGAATATAGAAAATTATGCAGAAATGCATTAAAACCTTATCGATACGATGGTTCTAAAACAACTCATTTTTCATATAAAGAATATAACTATGCTAAAGAAGTTGAAATAGGTACTGTACAAAATTCAGAATATAGACTTTCATTCAATTCAAATGGGATTAGATATGATAAAATTAAAGTTCAGATCTATGACAAATCCAAAAATTATAAATCTCGAATGCTATTGTATGAGAAAGATGGTGTTGGTCAAAATGAATTTACTGTTGAAACTGGTCCAATGCTTGAACAGCTAAAAGAAAATAAATTACTTCTCTTAAATGAAAAGTATGATAAGCTTATTGGCACTGCCGAAGTTGACGCTAAATACAAACACCTCTCCACTGAACAACATTTAAAAAACCTTAATGACAGAAAAAAGGTGGATGAAAAAATCATTGCTAAAATGAGGCTGAAAAGATTATACATTAATTATATAATTCCAGCTATAGATAGAGAAATAGAAGTTGATGAAATCACAGGCAATGAAGTAAGAGTAGTTACTAAAGGTGCCATAGTTTTAGCTATAGGATATAGTAATCTTTAATATTTATAGATTATTTCTTTATTATAACCGTCCAACAATAAATTAACTGTATATTTTTTTTCTTTTCCAGGATATTTTGCATTTGAAATATCAAATACAAGAGTATCTGAAACTATAGATTTACATAAATCACCATTAGAGTTATGTTCTAGCGAAAGTGTTAATTTTGGCGGCTCACTTTTAGCATAATTTTTATTAGTATATAACTTAAATTCATGTTCTTGACAACCGCCTGAATATTGAACATTTAGTGTTAGTAAATCTTTCTTTAACTCAACACTAATTATTTTAAATAGTCCATTGTCTTTTGCAGGCTTATAATTATCCTGAATTATTAAAGCAGGAATTGAAATACCTTCAACAGGAACAGAAGAGCTATTTTTTGAAGCCTTGCAATAACTAAATAAAATAATTATTAAAAAAATATTGTAACTGATTTTTACCATAAATAATATATTACATGAATTGTACCAAAATTAACTGTATTTATCCAATAAAATTTTCTTTAATTCAAACATCTCATCTCTTAAATGTGCAGCTTCAATAAAATTTTCTTTTTTTGCTTCTCTTACCATTTGTCCCTGAACTCTTTTTATTGAAGACATCAATTCATCTCTACTCATGTATTTAATAATAGGATCTTCAGCGATAGACAATTGATTATCTACTATATAAGGCACATTCGGCATCACCTCTCCTTGCTCTTTCAACAATGAATTATCTGTACTTTTAACGATCTGTTTAGGTACAATTCCATTCTTTTTATTATAAGCTTCCTGTATATTTCTCCTTCTATTGGTTTCCTCAATAGTTTTACTCATAGATCGAGTTATTTTATCTGCATACATGATTACCTTTCCATTGATATTTCTAGCTGCCCTACCAACAGTTTGTACCAATGCCTTTTCAGATCTTAAAAAACCTTCTTTATCAGCATCAAGAATAGCTACTAATGAAACTTCAGGCAGGTCTAAACCTTCTCTCAATAAATTAACCCCTACCAAAACATCAAACAACCCTTTCCTTAGGTTAGCTAAAATCTCAACCCTATCTAATGTATCTACATCCGAATGTATATAACGGGATCTTATACCTAATTTTGACAAATATTTATCTAGCTCCTCAGCCATTCTTTTTGTCAAAGTAGTTACTAATATCCTTTCATCTCTTTCTACAACCTGATGAATTTCGTTAATAAGGTCATCTATTTGATTCAGCCTAGATTTAACATGAATTTCTGGGTCCAACAATCCAGTTGGTCTTATAATCTGTTCGATAAATACCCCGCCTGACTTTTCCAGCTCATAATCTGATGGTGTTGCACTAACATAAATACTTTGTCCAAGCATAGTATCAAATTCAGTGAATTTCAATGGTCTATTATCTAAAGCTGCAGGTAACCTGAAACCATACTCAACCAGGTTAGATTTTCTTGAATGGTCACCTCCATACATTGCCTTAATTTGGGGAATAGTTGCATGAGATTCATCAATAACCATTAAAAAATCATCTGGAAAATAATCCAATAAACAGAAGGGTCTTTCCCCTGTTTTCCTTTGATCAAAATACCTTGAATAATTTTCTATACCCGAACAATACCCCAGCTCTCTCATCATCTCTAGGTCAAACTCTACCCTACTTTTAATACGATTAGCTTCAAATGACCTGCCAGTTTCATTAAAAAAATCAATCTGTTTCAATAGATCTTCTTGAATCTCAACAATAGATCGTTGTACTGAATCTTTACTAGTTACAAAAATATTAGCTGGGAAAATTAAAAAATGATCAAATTCTTCCATTAAAGTATTATTGATTGGATCCAATGTATGAATAGACTCTATTTCATCTCCCCAAAACCCAATCCTTACAGCATGATCATCATAGGCTAAGAATATATCAACAGTATCTCCTTGAACCCTAAAATTTCCTCTTTTAAAATCTGTATTCGTTCTTGAATACATATTATCTACTAATTGATGTAAAAATTGATTTCTACTAATTACTTGACCTTTTTCAACTCTCGTAACCCCATTATGAAAATCAGCAGGATTGCCAATACCATAAATACATGAAACAGAAGAAATTACAATAACATCTCTCCTGCCGGACAACAAAGATGATGTAGTACTTAACCTTAACTTTTCTATTTCTTCATTAATAGATAAATCTTTCTCAATAAAAGTATCTGTTACAGGTAAATAGGCTTCTGGCTGATAATAATCGTAGTACGATACAAAATATTCAATAGCATTATCGGGGAAAAACGTTTTAAACTCCTGGTATAGCTGAGCAGCCAATGTTTTATTATGAGATAATATTAAAGTAGGGCGTTGAACTTCCTGAATAACATTAGCAACTGTGAAAGTTTTACCAGAACCTGTAACTCCTAATAAAGTCTGATCAGCAACTCCATCATTAATCCCATCTACTAAACCCTGAATAGCTTCTGGTTGATCTCCTGTTGGTTTGAATGTAGATGTTAAATTGAATTTCATGATACAAAATTATCAAATGATTGTTACTGATTCCAAATTTCCCACGACTTTAATGCCTGGTGAATTAGCATAGCTTGACCATTTAAGGCAGTGCAACCCCTGCTTTTACATTTCTTTAAGAATTGGGTTTCTTTTGGATTATAGATCAGATCAATTACTAAATGATTAGATTGAATGGCATCATACATAATGGGTATGCAATCATCTTCATTTGGAAACATTCCGACAGGTGTTGTATTAACGATCAAAAGGTGATTTTTAATAAAATAATCATTCATTTCATCCCAATTAAAAATAGTTGAATTAGAAGGCTTTCTTGACATGTAATTCACCTTTATGCCATAATCCATTAACACATTAGCAACGGCCTTTGAAGCACCACCTGTACCCAATATCAATGCTTTTTCGTGATGAGGTTTTAAATAAGCTCTAATGAGCTGATAAAAACCATAAACATCAGTATTGTACCCTTTGAATTTAACCCCCTCAGGTTCCCTGATAACCTTAATGGTATTTACAGAATTAATTTTAGCAGCTAAAGAATCAATTTCATCTAAAAAAGGGATGACTTTTTCCTTATAAGGAATAGTTATATTTAAGCCATTTAACCCTGTTAATTGAAAAACTTCATGAATATCAGCTAAAGATTTCAACTCAAAATTAGAATAGGAAGCTTCTATATTTTCATCAGAAAATTTTTGATTAAAAAATGAGCTTGAAAATGAATGACTCAGCGATTGTCCTATCAATCCGTAAAGATCCATTAGTTCTTTATCTTATTACCCATAAACTCAATAATCCAAATACTTGCTATCCCAAGAAAAATTAACATAATTGCCGTCATTGTTTCAATACCTAAATCAGGAATAACCCATTCATATCCTTGAACCACCTTCTCATTATCTTTTAATATAAAAGACCCTATTTCATCTTTTAAAAACAACGTGTTTTTCCATGGCCAAAGAATTAATAATGAACCAAGAATAAAACCGGTTAGCAAAGAAATAGTCGCGTCCTTAAACTTTTTAAAAACCCATGCAAGAATATGTGAAAAAGCCAATAAACCAAATACACATCCCAATCCAAATGGAATTAATATTGAAAGATTTAATTCAGAAATAGAAGATAAAATAAGCATATAATTACCCATTAGTATAAGCACAAATGAACCGCTTAAGCCTGGAAGAATCATACTTGAAATAGCCACAATTCCACATAAAAACAAATAGAATAAATCTTTGTTTTCAGTAGTTGGGTTTAGCAACGAAATAATAATTGCTATTACAGTTCCTAAAATCAGAGAACAAACAGTATTTAAATTCCATCTACCTATTGTTTTGCCTACATAATAAACAGATGCTAGAATCAACCCAAAAAAGAAAGCCCATAAGTAGATAGGGTAATTTGCAAATAAAAATTCGAGTAACTTAGATAAACTAACAATGCTTAATCCAACTCCTAAAAATACAGCCACTAAAAAATTAAAATTAATATGCGTAAAAAGTGCTTTAAATTGACCTTTAGACAACAATCTAATTGCATGAACATCAAATGATTTTAGAGAATTGATTAGCTTTTCGTAGATACCTGTAATTAGTGCAATAGTACCACCTGAAACACCAGGAATAACATTGGCTGCACCCATACCAACACCCTTAAAAAAAGTGGGAATGAAATTATGGAACTTCTCTTTCATTTAATTTCCAAACTTCTCTTTCCATGCATTAATTCCACCCTCTAGATTATAATAATTCTCTTTATACAATCCATTCATCTTCATATAAGTCAAAATATTTGCAGACCTTTTACCAGAACGACAATGAAAAACAACAGGCATATTTTCTTTTAATTCATCTAATCTCTGCATTAATTCCCCCATTGGAATATGCAATCCGTTCAGAGTACCTTCAGTTTGTAATTCATAATCCTCTCTAATATCAATTAGCTGAATTTCTTCATTATTTTCGATAAAGGACTTTAACTTATCTACATCAATTGCATTCATCATTAATCTATTTTATTGATAAAATTATTTAGATTTTTTTTCTTCAATAACTGGTTTGGTTTCAACAATAATCTTTTCTGGAAGAAAATTAAAGAAAGTATCGCCTCTTAACCCTAATCTTAATGTTTCTAATGGAATTACTTCATGAGGTGCAATATTTCCTAAATTAACCTTTGTACCAAAAAGGTTAATAAACCATACCTGTTGTTTTTTAGCAGGAGCTTCCCATAAAATCTGTTCAGGTTTTACTTTAGATATAATCTTATTAATTAGAATGGTATGAGGAGTTCCATTAGGTCTGAAAATCCCTACAGATCCACTTTCTCTACCCTCTGCGATCACTTTCCAAGATCCTGCTTCTAATTCAGTCGTCATCATTCTTATCCACTTTGCAGGACTTATTAAAATTCCAGCTTCTTTAGATCCTACCTCACTCATTACTGTACAAGATTGTGTTAGCTTTCTTATATATTCACATTTTTCATCATGAGGAATAGCAATTGAACCATCAGATACTTCTGCAAGATCTAAATCATATTCATCTATGATTTTCCTGAATTGATTGAATTTTTTTCTTACAACAAAAACTTCAAAAAGAGTTCCACCAAAATAAGGCCTGATACCAGCACTTTTATAGAGCTTGATTTTTTCTTTTAGATTTTTTGTAATTACACTAGTGCCAAATCCAAATTTGATAATATCAGTAAATTCACCTGCTTTTTCAATAAAATCCTCAGTTTCTCTAACACTTAAACCTTTGTCCATCATCATAGTTAGGCCATTCTCTCGGGGTTTTTTACTTCTTTTTGGAAGATGAGTTAAATCAAAATTCATAATTGCTATCCTTTATATAGTGCAATTATATCAACAATTTCTTTGATTTCTTTAGCTTGTGGATAAATTTCGTATAGTCTTGTTACTGTTTTAGTGTCTTTTTGGAGTAAATAATGTAGCTTATTTTTTGCTTCACTTAGCTTATTGTCAGCAATTAACATAGCAATTAACCTATAATGTAGATCACCATTTTCATCAGAATTATTATTGATAGCTGATCTTATTGTTTTTAATGCTTTTTGGAGGGCATTATTTTCATATAAAAAATCAGAATAATCTATCCAAGCATCAATATTATTAGGATCTAATTCAACGACTCTTTTAAAAGCTTCTTCTGCATCCGAAGTACATCCAATTTTTTGTAAAAGCTCTGCATATATATACCAGAACTCAGGATTGTATTCATCATAGATGAGTGCTTTTTCAATGTACTTTTTAGCTTGTAAAGGTTTATCCTTAAGATCCTTAACTATTCCTATTCCTATCCATGCATTACTTTGACAAATATCTAGCTCCAAACTTTTCTCATAAAATGTCAATGCTTTATCGTATTCACCTATTTTTTCATAACATTCTCCAATACTACAATAGGCATATGCATGAGGTTGTTCAATTTTAAATGTAATATTAAAATAATCAATTGCCTTCCTGTATTCTTTTCTTATGATACAAATATTGGCCATTCCATAATATGCAGCACTAAATTTCTCATTAATAGCTAAGCACATTTCAAATGAAAATAAAGCGTCTTCTTCATTGTTCAATTTACTATGTATAGTTCCTAAATTAAACCAACTTAAATAAGAATAGGGGTTGCCATCAATTATTTGATTAAAAAATGTAATTGCTTCTTGATCTCTTTCCACTTCATTAAATGCTACTCCAATCTCCAATAAAGTAGTTTCATTATCAGAATTCAACAACAGGATCTCTTTCATTACATCAATAGCCCTTTCACAATTTCCCATATTTTGATATTCAAAAGCTAAATCATTTAAGATCATTTCTCTATCCTCAAATGAATTCCCTAAAGCAAGTGAAAAATATTTTTCTGCTAAATCAAACTTTTCTAGTATTGAATACAATCTTCCAATTCCTAATAAAAGATCAACATTATTAGGATTAAAAGGAAGTACACCTTTCAGAACACGGATTGCCTCATCGTATTTTTGACTTATTGAAAGCATCTCAGCTGAGATCATTGATAATGTTAAATTATTGGGGTGTTGTTCGAGTCCTACATCAACAGCCTTTTTTGCTCTCTTGTTAAATTCAATGTCAAGATAATAGTCAATAATGGCTTCGTAATCTTCTACATCTAAAAACAAAAAAGAATCATTTTCGATCATTTGTTCAAATCGAACTACCTTGTCAATTGAAAATTCATCATGATTACTTTCTTCAAACATAGGCAAACTGAATCGTTTGCTTAACAAATTTATTTATATATCGAAGCATTTTACATGAATCCATTGGACCTTTTCCACAATTAAATTAACAATATCTCCAAATCCTTAAATTTCAGTAGATTAAATACTTGTTCTTTTTACAACCTTTTACATCTTCTTATTATATTCGGCAAAAAATAGACTTATTAAACATGACATTAATTAAATCCATATCAGGAATCAGAGGAACAATAGGAGGAAATTCTGGATCAAATCTAACTCCAATTGACATTGTAAAGTTCTCCGCTGCTTATGGCAAATGGATACAAAACAGGAATAAGTCACAAAAAATAAAGATCGTAATAGGTAGAGATGCAAGAATTTCAGGACCAATGGTTCAAAATCTATGTATGAGCACTCTTCAATCTTTAGGAATTGATATTATAGACCTTGGCCCATCAACTACTCCTACTGTTGAAATTGCAGTTCCTTTAGAAAATGCCCAAGGTGGTATAATTATTACAGCCAGTCATAATCCAAAACAATGGAATGCACTTAAATTACTCAATGAAAAAGGTGAATTTATTTCTGAAAGTGATGGCGAAGAATTATTAAAAATTGCTGAAAGTGACAATATTGAATTTTCCGAAGTGGATAGTCTAGGCGGTATTACTTATAATAACACCTATTTTCAAAAGCACATAAAAGCTGTAATTGAACTTCCACTTGTTGACATTGAGCTTATAAAAAAAGCTCAGTTCAAAGTAGCGTGTGATTGCGTAAATAGCACTGGCGGCATTATTATCCCACAACTTTTAAAAGCACTTGGTGTTAATGAAATAATTGAACTATACTGTGATCCAAATGGCCAATTCCCTCATAATCCAGAACCATTACCAGAAAATTTAACAGCTATTAGTGATGCTGTAATTGAAAGCAATGCACATATTGGCATAGTTGTAGATCCTGATGTTGATCGATTAGCATTAGTATGTGAAGACGGCACCATGTTCGGAGAAGAATACACATTAGTTGCAGTAGCCGATCACGTTTTGAACAACGCTATTGGAAACACAGTTTCTAATCTTTCATCTACAAGAGCTTTAAGAGATGTTACTGAAAAGCATGGTGCAGAATACCATGCAGCAGCTGTAGGAGAAGTGAATGTTGTCAATAAAATGAAATCTACCAATGCAATTATTGGAGGAGAAGGCAATGGAGGTGTAATTTACCCTGAGCTTCATTATGGAAGGGATGCTTTGGTTGGGATTGGGCTTTTCCTAACTCTTTTAGCAAAAAGCACATTGAAAGCTTCTGAACTTAGGGATAGTTACCCAAAATATGTAATATCGAAAAACAAAATTGAACTTACGCCAACTATCAATGTTGATGAGGTGCTTAATAAGATGAAAGAAAAATATGCATCTCAACCTATTAATACAATTGATGGAGTAAAAATTGAATTGGGGAATGAATGGGTTCATTTAAGGAAATCCAATACAGAACCAATTATTAGAATATATGCCGAAAGTGAATCATCGGCTAAAGCAGATGAATTAGGAAAACGATTTATAGAAGAAATAGAAAATATTATCTAAATTTTCATTACAATAAAATGAGTAATTCTCAAATACATCTACTATTTTTGAAAAAATGAAAAAGATCTACTTAGATAATGCTGCCACTACTCCATTAGCTCCTGAAGTTCTAGAGGTAATGATGCCTTTTTTAGAAGAAGATTTTGGCAATCCTTCAAGCACTCATTCCTTTGGAAGAAAAACCAAGAATATTATAGAAATTACCAGGAGGAATATTGCAAATCATTTAAATGCAGATCCTAGTGAGATCATTTTTACTTCAGGTGGTACTGAAGCCGACAACATGGCTTTAAGATGTGCAGTAACTGACCTAGGAGTTAAAAGAATCATCACCTCTCCAATTGAGCATCATGCCGTTGGACATACCGCTGAACATCTTAAAGAGATCATGAATATTGAGGTAGATCTAGTAAATATTAAAAAAAACGGCCATGTTGATACAGATCATCTGGAATCCTTACTTAAAAAAGATACTCCTACATTGGTCTCATTAATGCATGCCAACAATGAAATTGGAAATTTATTACCAATGAAAAAAGTGAGTGATCTATGCAGAGAAAACAATGCTTATTTTCATTCTGACACTGTCCAAACTATGGGTCATTACTCATTTGATTTAAAGGAACTTGATATTGATTTTTTAACCTGTGCTGCACATAAAATACATGGACCTAAAGGCGTTGGTTTCCTCTTCATCAAAAAAAACATTTCTATCAACCAATTTATTACCGGTGGTTCTCAAGAAAGAAAACACAGAGGAGGTACTGAAAATTTATATGGAATCGTTGGATTAGGTAAAGCATTGGAGCTAGCATTTAAAGATCTTAAATCTCATCAAAATCATGTACAGGAATTAAAATCATATATGATTGATGAATTACTTAAAATAGACGATCAGATCAACTTCAATGGAGATGTTACTCCTGAAAATAGTCTTTACACTGTTTTAAATGTGTGTTTCCCAAAAAATGAACAAAGTAGTATGCTTTTATTTTCACTAGACATAAAAGGCGTAGCTGCATCTGGAGGAAGTGCCTGTTCCTCTGGATCTAATACTGGATCTCATGTCCTTGCTGAATTATCAAATTCAGACAATTGCCAATCTATAAGGTTTTCATTTAGTAGATATACTACAAAACAAGAAATTGATTTTGCATTAGAAAAGATCAAAGAATTAGTTGTATTAAGTGTCTAAGTCAGATTTAATAGTTCGTATTTTAGGCTCAGGAACTTCTCAGGGAGTCCCTGTCATTGGATGTCAATGTGAGGTTTGTCAATCCTCATCAACTAAAGACAAAAGACTAAGGTCTTCCATACATATTGAAAAACATAACACTTCAATTGTAGTTGACACAGGTCCTGATTTTCGACAGCAAATGCTCAATGCTAAGCTATCTAAATTAGATGCAGTATTATTTACTCATGCTCACAAAGATCATGTTGCAGGGTTAGACGACATTAGAGCATTTAATTTCATTCATAAAAAACCCATAGATATTTATTGCTCAGATGATGTTTTTAAATCTTTAAAAAGGGAATACATTTACATTTTTGATGATGCGTTCAAATATCCAGGAATCCCCAAGATTAATAGACACCTTTTACAAAATAAGCCCTTAACAATTGGAGATATTAATATAACACCTATAAAAGTGATGCATTATAAGCTTCCAGTTTTTGGGTTTAGAATTGATGACTTTTGTTACATAACAGATGCTAATTATATTGATGAAGCAGAAAAAGAAAAAATGAAAGGTTTAAAAGTGCTGGTGATTAATGCACTCAGAAAAGAACAGCACATTTCACATTTTAATCTAGAAGAAGCCATTGAATTAGTAAAGGAGCTTCAGCCAGAAAAAGCATATTTTACTCACATCTCTCATTTGATGGGCAAACATGATGAAGTTTCCAATGAATTACCGGAAAATATTTATTTATCCCATGATGGATTAACCATAACTGTTTAAATTAGATTGTCATGAGAATAGATATTTTAAGTGCAGTACCTAAATTATTGGAAAGTCCTTTTAATGATTCCATTTTACAAAGAGCTAAGGATAAAAAAATTGTAGACATCCATATTCACAACATCAGGGACTATTCAAATAACAAACAAAAAAGTATAGATGATTATGCTTTTGGAGGAGGTGCAGGAATGGTCCTAACTATTGAACCCATTGACGAGTGCATTACAGCACTAAAAAAACAGAGAGATTACGATGAAATTATTTTCATGACTCCAGATGGAAAATCACTTTCACAAAACATATGTAATCAACTTTCTACACTTAAGAATATTATTATTATTTGCGGACATTACAAAGGAATTGATGAAAGAGTAAGAGAGCATATTGTCACAATGGAAATATCAATTGGAGATTATGTTTTATCTGGTGGTGAATTAGCTGCTGCTGTTCTTGCTGATAGTATTATTAGATTAATTCCTGGAGTTTTAAATGATGAAACTTCCGCCTTAACAGATTCTTTCCAGGACAATCTATTAGCTCCACCTGTCTACACAAGACCTGCAGAATACAAGGGTTGGAAAGTACCTGAAATACTCACTTCAGGTAACCTAAAAGCAATTGAAGAATGGAGAATGGAAAAATCCATTGAAAAAACTAAAAATAGAAGGCCAGATCTTTTTAAAAAATAATGACCTAAATTTCAGATAGAAAAATAATTTTATATTACTATTATAATATTTACATTATTTCTTTGTAATATTGCACGCCCAAAAGGGTAAGCAGAAAATACAAAGTCATGGATATTATTAAAGAAATAGAATCGGAATTAACTGAAGGAAAACAATTACCTGATTTCAGTGCTGGTGATACAATTACTGTTTCATATAAGATTAAGGAAGGTAATAAAGAAAGAATTCAATTATTTCAAGGAACTGTAATCCAAAGAAGAGGAAGCGGAACTACAGAAACTTTTACTGTTCGTAAAATATCCAATGGAACTGGTGTCGAAAGAATTTTCCCTATCTCTTCACCTTTTATTGAAAAAATAAAAGTAGATAAACAAGGTTCTGTTAGAAGAGCAAGAATATTCTACTTAAGAGATAGAAGAGGTAAATCTGCAAGAATCAGAGAAAAGAAACAATATTCAAAAAAATAATTTTAAAGCGGTCATTGACCGCTTTTTTTTTACTTACTATTTAAATTATCTAAGAAATTAAGTGCTGCTTCTCTTAATTGGTTAATTCCTGGTTTTTCCATAGGAATATGACCACACCCCTTTAAAACGACTATTTTTTTGTCACAATTTAACTTATTATAAAAAGGTTCAGATATTTCCCATGGAATAATATGGTCATTCTCAGGCTGAAAAAACAAAAGAGGACAATTAGAAAAGTCTTCGGGTTCTATTTTAGGATTCGCTTCAAACAATGTCCTTAAAAATTTCATGTACACCCAACTCCCTGACCCTACTTTGTCTTTTTTTAGTTTATCTACGAAAGAAGGATTATTAGCCATAGCCCACATTTTAGTAGTAACCTTTATAGGGATTTTCATATTATCAGTAATTATTTTAGTAGCACTCAAAAATGAAAAAGCATATTTTCCTACTGTTTTATTTTTAGCAAGCTGCAACTGTACATTTTTCCTACGAGTATCTGCTAAACTTGAAACCATTAAAGCATCAACATTTTTATTTTGACAAGCTACTTGATATGATAGCATACCTCCTAAACTAATTCCACATAACACAATCTTTTTATTCTTCTCTAACTCTTTATCTACTAAGTCATTTAAAAGAGCTATCCATGTATAATATGAATTAGGTTTATTAATTACAGTTAACCCAAACCCAGGAAAATCAGGAGCAATACATTCATATCCTTGTAATGAAAGTGCAACTCCAATAGGAGACAACAACCTTCCATTACCTCCACCACCGTGCACTAAAATCAATTTAATTCCTTTTGGTGATGTTCTTGGTAAATAATGATCTATATGCACTTCATATTCATTCCAATTCCAATAAAACTCTTCAGGTTGATTAGCCTCCGTAATCCTATACTCTTCTGGAAAGTAATCCTGAAAAAGTTTCCATGATTGATACTGATTATAAGATTTACCCATCTATTTAAAATAATAATTTACCTTTGCACCCCTTTTAATAGACTACTCCATAGTAGAAATTAAAATTGTAAATATGAACATACTAAAAGAAAACATACTATTAAAACTAGCTTTTTTTACAACAATAATGCTAGTATTAATAGCATCTCCTTCTAATTCTTATGCTAGCTATAATGATCCAGACAAAGTCCCTGATCTTACCGTAGAAAATGTTAAAGCTGCAATAATTGAAGCTGGCATTCAACATCCAGAAATCGTATTGAAGCAAGCTATATTAGAGACAGGGTGGCTTAAATGCACTAAGTGTTCTCTAACTAGAAATAATATTTTTGGATTTTATTACAAGAAAAAATACATTTCATTTGATAACTGGTTAGACTGTGTTGATTATTACAAAAGATGGCAGGACAGGCATTACAAAGGAGGTGATTATTATCAATTTTTAAAGGATGTTGGCTACGCCACCTCACCTACTTATGTTCAAAAGTTAAAACAAATTAAAGTGCATTAACTTTTTTTTATTCGCTGAGTTTTTTATTTTCAGGAATTCAAAAAAGTAAATGACTATTCGATTATTTTTTGTGTTTATCTATTTGGCATTACTATTTAAAGTAACTAGTCAAACACCCACCTTAAACTGTCCTTCAGACACTACTTTTTACAATAGTTCAACTTGCTCAGCAACAGCTAATTATAGTGTTTCGTGCAATTCAAATTGTGTTGGAGCATCAATTTCACAAACTGATTTAACTGGGCTAACATCAGGTGATGTTTTCCCTTTTGGTTCTACCTATCAAGAATACACTATATCAAATGGTACTGACTCTAGTACTTGTTCTTTTTATATAATAGTTATCGACACTATTAATCCTGTAATTACATGCCCTACTAATCAAATACAATATGTTGACAATAACTGCGAAACAATTATGCAGGATTATAAGCCATTAGCAGCAGCTACTGATAATTGCGATTCTATTATTATTAAACAATCTCCTGTTCCTGGAGTTGTACTATCAGGAATTTCAAGTCAGACAGTAACATTAATCGCGACAGATTCTTCTGGGAATTCATCCTCCTGCAACTTTCAATTACAGTTATTAGACACCATACCCCCTACTATAACTTGTTTAGGTACTCAAAACGTAAGTGCCAATGCTAACTGTGAAGCTATTCTTGGAGATTATACTTCTCTAATGACAGTAAATGATAACTGCGACTCTAATCCTATAGTTACTCAAAGCCCAGCTATTGGATCTACGATAGTGACCTCTCAAAATGTGACAATGTACGCAACGGACAATTCTGGAAATATAGATTCTTGCACTTTTTTGATCATTGTTGACGATAATTTACCCCCAACTGTAATTTGCCCACCAGACAGCAACGTTTACACAAATGTGAATTGTGAATATACATTAGTAGACCTTACTGGATCTATTACTGCAAGTGATAATTGTGACCCCAACCTAATCATAGCGCAGCATCCTGCTATTGGAACTATATTTAATGGTGGTGACAATCCTTTTATCTCTTTTAATGTAACAGACTTATCAGGAAATGCAAGTGTATGTTCTTATAGAATTTTAGTTGTTGATACTATTCCACCAACTATTACATGCCCTGGAACCCAAACAGATTATGTGAATGCTAATTGTCAGTTTGTTGTAGCTGACTATACTGGCCTCTCTAGTTCCTCAGACAATTGTACCGGTTCAATTCTACTTGAACAATTACCGATACCTGGAACAGTTTTAAATACTAACACTACATCAACAATTACACTTACTGCAACTGATATAATTGGAAATTTCACTACTTGTCAGTTTGACCTCATTTCAATTGACACCATTCCTCCAGTAATCACTAGCTGTGCTTCAGATACTACTAAAAAAGCAGACACTAATTGTGTTTATATAATTGAAGACTTTTCAAACCTATTATCTGTTACAGATAATTGTCAAAATTCATTTATTTTCTCACAAAACCCATCAGTTGGCTCAGCATTAAACGTTGGAACAACTACTCAAATGAATATTTTTGTTACTGATTCTAGTGGGAATTCTGATTCATGCAGCTTTATGCTTACAGTTCTTGATCAAACAGCCCCTTCTTTTGATTGTCCTCAAAACCCAAATGTTCCTCTTGACAGCAATTGCAGTTATATAATTCCTGATTACCAACAGCTTTTAGCTCCAATAGATAATTGTGACACTAATTTCATATTTACACAAAGTACTCCTTCTGGTGATACATTATTTGGTATAGGCACTCAACAAACTATTGTACTTACTGCTACAGATATTTATAATAATGTGAATAGCTGTTCATTTACCATTACTTTAACTGATACTACTTCCCCTGCAATTATTTGTCCTGCAGATCAAACTATCGATTTAGACGTGAACTGTCTATATGTTGTACCAGACCTTGTTCCCCAAACTTCAAGTTCTGACTATTGCGATGCATCTCCAGTAATTACCCAAAGTATTCCCCCTGGATCAACAACTGGTGGAATTAATCTACTTTATTTAACATCTACAGATGCAAGTGGAAATACAAGTACATGTGCTGTTAACTTATACCCTAATGACACAGTCCCCCCTATAATCTCTTGTACTGATTCCATTTTTTCTTGTGAATCAATCATTTTATATTCAAATCCAAATGCTTCCGATGATTGTAGCCTTGTTAACATTTCACAAACAGATAGTACTGGGTTATCTTCGGGCAGCACTTTCCCAACTGGAATAACAATTCTGAACTATACTGCTGAAGATGAAATTGGCAACACAGCCAATTGTAATATTTATATAGAGATCTATGAACCTGTAATAATTGATGCTGGCCCAGACATGATCATTGAGGAAGGAGAAAGTACTACCTTAGATGCAACAGTCACTAATGGCATTAATTTAACTTGGTCACCCAATTTTAATATAGATAATCCATTTACAGAAGATCCAACTGTTAACCCCACTTTTTCAACAACCTATTATCTTGAAGCTGAAACTACAGATGGATGTACTGGAATTGACTCTGTTGTCGTATTTGTTACACAAGTAAATGAATTGATCATCAATAATATCATTACTCCTAATGGAGATGGCAAAAATGACACTTGGAATATCAATAAACCTAATTCATTATCTGGATGTCCTGTATCTATCTATAATAGATGGGGTAAACTAGTATGGCAATCTAAATCGTATAACAATCATTGGGATGGCACCAATATCGAAGGAGAGCCATTACCTGACGGCACCTACTTTTATACAATTATTTGTAGTGGCAATGAATATAATGGGTCTGTAATATTAATGAGATAATTATGTATAGAAAAATAATATATTTATTTCTTTTTGCTCAAATGGGTATATCTGCACAGCAAATCCCTCTTAACTCCCTTTATTCATATAATATAATTCAGATCAACCCTGCAATAGCAGGAATTGACAAAGGAATTGAAATGAATCTTTCTCATAGACAACAATGGTTAGGATTTGATGGAGCTCCTGTAACTACATGGCTAACTAGTCAAATGCAATTTTCCCCTAAAATTGGATTAGGTTTTAGCATGGCATATGACAAGGTTGCATTTTTGGAAAGATTCAATTGTCAAGGATCTTTTGCCTACCACCTTAAGATCAATAAAAAGAATGCACTTCACATGGGAATGTCTCTAGGAATTCTTCAAGGTTCTATGAACCTTGAAAATGCAATATCTTCAGATGCCTCCGACCCTATATTACTCAATCCTAATTTAAATGGAATTGCATTTAATTCTCAGTTTGGAATGATCTATTCGTACAAAGAAAAACTAAATATAGGGATATCTTTTCCTCAATTATTCACATCAGCTATAGATCTTGAACTACAGAATATTGAAGGAGCATACGATCTTACAAAACATAGAATTTTATATTTCTCATATTTACTAGATCTATCAGAAGATATAGCATTCAAACCTTTATTTTTAATTAGGAATGCAAATGGAATTGAATCTCAATGGGACCTTATCGGAAACTTTAATTTTAAAAATAATTATTGGGGTGGGATTGGAATAAGAGAACAAGGGGGATTCCTAATCAATATGGGAATGAATATTATTGAAGAGCTTGGAATAACTTATGCCTATGAATTTAACAGGAATGGTGTTGCTTCATTTTCAAGTGGCTCTCATGAAATCATGATCAGTTATCTATTAGGAAAAAAGAAAAAGACAGAGATTAAAGAGGAAGAGAAAGCTGAACAAAACACTGAAAGTTCTGAATAGCATTTACATTCGCTTAGGCACATCTATTCCTAACAAAAGCATTCCATCCTTTACAACTAGACCAATTTTATAAGTTAATAATATTCTAAATTCTCTTATTCGTTTGTCTTCTTCTCCCAATATTGGAACAGCTTGATAAAATGAATTATAAGATTTCACTAATCCATATATGTAATTAGCAATGATAGATGGTGATAAATGCTTCGCTGATTCTGTAATTACTTTAGGGAAATCAGCTAAGTTTTTTAGCAATAACATTTCATGATCATTTATCTTTACAGTTGTATCTGTTTTTAAAATTTCTGGAGATTCTTTTCTTAAAATACTCTGAATTCTAGCGTATCCATATTGAATAAAAGGGCCTGTATTACCATTAAGGTCTATAGATTCAGCAGGATCAAACATCATTTTTTTCTTAGGATCCACCTTCAATAAATAATATTTTAAAGCACCTTTACCTATCACTTCATAAAGATGTTCCTTTTCTTTATCACTCATACCTTCCAAATGACCTCTTTCTTTAGTCATTTCCTTAGCTTCATTAACTATACTTTCAATTAAATCATCTGCATCAACTACTGTACCCTCCCTAGATTTCATTTTACCTTCAGGTAATTCAACCATTCCATATGAAAGGTGATAACATTCATCAGACCATGAATATCCAATTTTTTTCAGAATTGAAAAAAGCACATTAAAATGATGGTTTTGTTCATTCCCTACTGTATAGATCATCCCCGAAATTTCAGGAAAGTCTTTAAACCGTTCAATTGCAGTCCCTATATCCTGTGTCATATATACAGAAGTACCATCTGATCTTAATAATAGCTTATCATCCATTTTTTCTTCTGAAAGGTCAACCCAAACTGAATCATCTTCTTTAGCATAAAATATCCCATCTTCTAATCCCTTTGACACAATATCTTTACCTAAAATAAAAGTATCTGACTCATAATATAATTTATCAAAATCAACACCCATTTGCTGGTAAGTAACATCAAATCCAGCATAGACCCATTGATTCATTTTTTTCCACAAATCATATATTCCTGGATCTTTTTCTTCCCATTTCATCAACATTTGTTGAGCTTCCTTTAAAATTGGAGCTGTTTTTTCAGCATCCTCCCTAGAAATCCCTTCTTTAATTAAATGTGCAACCTCTTCTTTATATACTTTATCAAAAAGAACATAATATTTTCCGATTAAATGATCCCCCTTTATACCTGACGAATCAGGAGTTTCCCCATTTCCAAACTTTTGCCAGGCCAACATAGATTTACAAATATGAATTCCTCTATCATTAATAATTTGCGTTTTAATAACAGAATGGCCATTAGCAATAAGAATCTCAGCAACAGAATATCCTAAAAAATTATTTCTTAAATGTCCTAAATGAAGTGGCTTATTTGTATTAGGTGAAGAATATTCCACCATAAAGGTTTTACCGGAATCAGTTTTATTTTTACCATAATCAGTATCAGATACCCATTTATTAAATTCTTGTATCCAAAATTCATCACTTAAAACTAAGTTTAAAAATCCTTTGATTACATTATAATCAGCAACAATAGCTGAATGATCTATTAACCAAGCACCCAATGATTCAGCGGTTTTTTCAGGAGAAGACTTAGTGATTCTTAATAGCGGAAAAACTACAAGAGTAACATCTCCCTTAAATCCTTTCCTAGTATTTTCAATCTGAAAATCTTCTATTGAAAGCTCATTTTCAAAAACTTCATTAAAACCTCTGGATATTTCAGGTAATATATTGGAAATAACACTCATCTACTACCCTCTTTTCTCTAATATTGTAGTAGCACTTTCAAGAATTCTAAAAGCTGTTTCTGCCATTTTATTTTGTTTGTTATCCAAACAGGGATTAATCTCTACAATTTCAAAACAAATTGATCGTTTATCTATGAGCAACAAATTGATCAAACCGCCTGCTTCTTGTTCAGATAACCCATTAGAAACTGGTGTTCCTGTACCATAAGAAACAAGATCACAGTCCATACTATCGACATCAAATGAAACATAGATAATATCACAGTCCTTTAAATAAGATAATATGTTTTCTGACGTTTGCTCAACTCCTTTTCTTCGAACCTCTTCTACAAGAATTGATTTGATATTATTATTAGAAATATAATAATCTTCAGACTCTTCAGTATCTCTAAGCCCAACATATACAATATCAACAGGGCTAATTTTAGGGGCTATTTTAGAAATGTTTTTTAGCTTATCCCACATTTCTCTAGTCAATGTATCTACTTCATGAATTCGATGTTTTTCGTTATCCTCATTTAAAGCAGTTGCTAAAGACATACCATGAAGGTTACCTGATGGAGAAGTATATGGAGAATGAATATCTGCATGAGCATCAATCCAAATAACACCTAGTCTTTTCTCTGGATGAGCTCTTTTTATACCAGCAATAGTTCCTCCAGCGCTAGAATGATCACCAGATAAAATTATTGGAATACGATTTTTTTCCAAATGAGCACCTACTTCATCAGCGACAGATTCATAAATATCAACAACACCCTCAATTCTTATTGCTTTAGAATGTTTGATTTCTTTATTTAGTAAAAAATTCTTATCCTCTATAACTACAGTTGATCTATCTGAAAAATAAGATGAATCACTGTTTAAAGCAGCTACTTTTAATGCATCAATACCTAAACTAGAACCTCTTGTGCCAGCTCCAATTTCAGATTTATTTTCAATAATTGTTACCTTATTCATAGATTAATAAGTACTATTTATAATTGAGATGCGAGTTTAAGAAAAATCGGTGATTTCACCAATTATAAACCTACAATAAAAACATCAATCACAATAGTCATAATAATTATATTAATATTGTACACATTAAAATTTATTCATGAAATTTCTATTACACTTAGGGCTTATCTTCATATTATATTCATGTTCTAACAAAACTAAAAACATTATTAACACTCAAGAAGATCTAGCTAAACAAGCTATCATATCTTTGATCGACAACAATTATGAACATTTTAAAAGTCTTTGTATAGATTATGAAATTTTAAAAACAGATAACAAAGATTTGACTTTAGATGAATACAATGAATCTATTTTTGAGAATTTTCAAAGTTCATTGTTAAATTTTAAAGACAAAAACATTAATTTATCAAAACTAACATTCAACCATTGTGATTTACCTTATAAATCCTATCAACATTATGGAAATAGATTAATTAGATATTATGCCTATTTTAATGACGAAGATGGGAATTTAATTAAAGTACGGTTTAGTGATTGTGTGTTTTTAAAATCAGGTCTTAAAATGAGTGAATCTTTAATAGTAAAATGACAAATTTACTGATTAGCAATATACCTTGCTTTTAATAAGCCAATTTTATCATGTACTCTTTTACAATGATTCTTGTATTTTAAAACACCTATTGTAATTCCTTTATTAGCATAAAGATCTGCATTTTCAAAATCATCAATCCATAGATATGCTTCAGCTAAATTAGCATATAATAGTGCAGTTGCTTTTTTATTGATCCTGGATTTACTGTCTGCAAGATTACTTTCTTTTAATAGATCTAACCAAATGCCAATACTTTTATTAATCTTAGCTGTTGCATTTACTTTTTTTACATCAGTTGATAACAAATCATAACCACTCTTAGCATAAGTTAATGCATCTACAAATTCTGAATAATTATGTTTCTTGTATTTTTTCACCACATATACTTCAGTATTCATGCTTTTAACGGGAAAACCAAATTTTTCATTCAGCTCAGAATTGACCTTATTTATTGCAGTATTGAATAACTGTCGTTGTAAATTTATCCAATAATTTTCTCCATTGTCCATCCACCATATTAAATGGTCGTATTCACTACTCTCTGATTTTATTAATTTTTTAGTTTCATTTTCATAAAATGATTTTTCATATAGGATACCAGTTTCTTCAAACTCTAAATTAACATGAATTGGCATTGAATAATAAGCTGTATAATTATACTTTGTCATAGCTCCTGTCCCTATTTTAGATTTTTTAATTATTGCATTCTTTATCCCATCATATGAAACGGCAAGCACAGCTCCACCTTCACCCTTATTATATCCCTTTAAATCAATTCTACTAGAGATAGCTTCTTGTTCTACTTCTTCAGTTAATATTGGTAAAGGTAAATCCTTTAAATAGGGATAATCAGGATAAACTGGCTCTTGAGGTTTAGCAATAGTAGTATTACCGGCATTAACTGCTTTTTGCCAAGTAGACATTTCTGCATAATATATTTTATCAACACGTTTTTTATCAGACTTCCATTCTTCTATTAAAACTTCTTGTTCTTGAATTAATTCCTCTAATCTTGAATTATAAGCATTTATAGAATCTTCATTAGCTGCTTCATAGCTCTTTATTAAATTAACATTAATTGTAGTAATATTCTCAGGTAATGGATCGGTTGGTAATTGTATATACTTAATTGTCACTTTATGATCATTGATCGTTTGTGAAAAAATGAAGTTAACCATTAATACATGTATAGTTGAAAGTATAAGTTTTCTCATAATATATAGTTTATTAAATTTTACAATAGAAAATTCATTACAATTATATTGCCATTTTGATGCTAATAAAAATTAAAGATACTAATTAAGGAACTATCTCCCCTATTACTCTTCTTTTAAGTTGTTATAAAACACCTTTTTAAACTTTTCCAATTTTGGTTGAATAACAAATTTACAATAACTATTCTCTTTATTGTTTTCGTAATAATCTTGATGGTAATTTTCTGCAGGATAAAATTTCTGCAACTTCTCAATTTCTGTAACTATTTGTTTAGAAAAAGCGCCTGAACTATTCAACTTATCTTTATAATAAATAGACTTTTGATTTTGATTTTCATTTAAATAAAAAATACATGATCGATATTGAGTTCCCACATCGTTACCTTGCCTGTTAGGAGTAGTGGGGTCATGGGTTTTCCAAAATATTTCTAATAATTCTTCAAATGAGATCTCATTAGGATTATATATTATTCTAGCTACTTCTGCATGACCTGTAGTTCCAGAACACACCTCTTTATAGGTTGGATTTTCAGTAAATCCACCACAATAACCAGATGTAACTGAATACACACCTTTTAAATCTGAAAAAATGGCTTCTATACACCAAAAACAGCCAGCACCAAAAACTATAGTATCCTTATCCATAATCTTATTATCATTTATAATTATTCCATTTTTGTCATTACTTCCATATGTGTTTAATGACAAAGCCATTAAAATAATTAGATATATCCAAAAATATTTAAATTTCATGTAGCTTATTATTTAACTAATAAAAACTATATAAAAATAGAATTAAAAACAAATGATTAAAAAGGAATTGGATACTTAATTAACTTAGCCATTAATCATGAAAAAAATAGGCCTTTTATCAGACACTCATGGTCATTGGGATGACAAATTCATAAAATATTTATCAGATTGTGATGAGATCTGGCATGCAGGAGATATAGGTGATCTAAAAATAATGGACCAGTTAAAAAAAATTACCAAAACAAGAGGGGTTTATGGAAATATAGATAACCATCAGATAAGGTCTGAATTTCCTCTTCATCAAAAATTCATTATTGAAAAAGTGAGTATTTGGATGACTCATATAGGTGGATCACCATATAGGTATGCTAAATCCATTAGAGATGAAATCAATGAAGCCCCCCCAAATCTTTTTATTTGCGGTCATTCACACATATGTAAGGTCCAAATGGATAAAAAACTAAATATGCTTTATATGAATCCAGGTGCTGCTGGATTAAGAGGTATTCATAAAATTAGAACAATCTTAAGGTTTAAGATCGATGAGCAAAATATTAAAGATTTGGAAGTTATAGAATTAGGTAAAGGTTTATCTTAACCTATCTAAAGATTTCACTAGTGCTTCATCTTTTTTAATCCCTCTGTTTGCTAAAAAAACAAAAGGAAGTGCAGCAACAGGTAAAAATGCACCTATTTCATATTGAATTTTATCAATAGAATCTAGTTGTTGAGCAACGTAATCAATATCCATTAAAATAAAAACAATAGTAGCTAAAATCAACAAGTAATTAATTCTTCCTAACAAAAGTTGTCTTTTACGGTACTTATACATTGCAATTGTATAAATTGTTAAACCAATTACTGATATAATACATAAATAATAAGGAAACCTAGATGATACTTCAGAAAGGTTTTCAGGTAAATTAGCTAATCCAAATGCCCCCAGAGTTATTGTTTCATTATTCAAAAATGAAGAGAATGGAATAAAAAGGGAAGTAATCATACATGAAATGGTCAATAAAAGATAAATCGTTTGTATTCTTTGAATCATGTTGTTAATTTTTGGCAAATATAAGATGAAGACTCCTATAAATTAACTTTTATTTAATGTTTAATGTTAACTATTTTTCCATAAATAGATAGTTAGGTAAAATAAGTTTATTATATTTGATGAGTTATTAAGTAATCGTCCTGATTACAAACCCAAGTTTTCAAACATATATTAAACAAATAAACATTCACCTGAATATCTAATATTAATTAATATCTAATTCATTCCATGTACGACATTTTGGATCTAAACAGCAAAAAAGTTGCTGAGCTAAGAGAAATAGCTGAAAAACTAAACATCAATAAAATTGAAAAATTGAAGAAACAAGACCTTGTTTATAAGATCTTGGATGAACAAGCTATGAATCCTCCTTCAAAAGAATTAAAAAACAATTCATCTGAAGAAAAGGTGGATTCGAATAAACCTAATAGGAAAAACCATAAAATGAGTTCAACTCGAAATATATCTACAGAAGATAATAACAAAGAAGAAGCATTAAAAACTTCAAATAATAATGACACCTCTAAATTAGAAAACAAAACTAACTCTAAAAACAAAGAAACAGCAGTCAATAAAAATCGTGACAACCGCGAAAAACGAGATAATCGTGATAATCGTGATAATAAGGGTAAAGAAAGAAAGCCCTACCATCACGACAATAATAGACCTAACAATAGAAATACTAATAGGGATCATAAAAAAGACAATACTCCTGTAGACAATGGTTATGATTTTGATGGCATAATCATTAATGAAGGTGTTTTAGAAATCATGCAGGATGGTTATGGGTTTTTAAGATCTGCTGATTACCATTACTTAAGCTCTCCTGATGATATTTATGTGTCACAATCACAAATCAAGTTATTTGGATTAAAAACTGGTGACACCATAAGAGGAACCGTAAGACCTCCAAAATATGGAGAAAGGTATTTTCCGTTAATCCAAGTTGATAAAATAAATGGAAGAGATCCTGAATTCATAAGAGACAGGGTGCCTTTTCAATATTTAACTCCTC
Organism: uncultured Flavobacteriales bacterium; assembly: GCA_964430245.1. Lineage (GTDB taxonomy): Bacteria > Bacteroidota > Bacteroidia > Flavobacteriales_D > Parvicellaceae > CAYSEW01. Next base: position 19,155 of record CAYSEW010000013.1, on the reverse strand, counting down.
TTTTTCCTAGTGAGAAGTTCAAATTAACTGGTCATGATAAAGAAAGTATTTCTACTAGAGTAATGGATCTTTTCTCACCCATTGGTAAGGGACAGCGTGGAATGATCGTTGCACAACCAAAAACAGGTAAAACAGTTCTTTTAAAAGATGTAGCCAATGCCATTGCATCTAACCATCCTGAGACTTATTTGATCGTTTTATTGATCGATGAAAGACCTGAAGAGGTGACAGATATGCAGAGAAGTGTAAATGCTGAAGTTATCGCATCCACATTTGATGAACCCGCAGAAAGACATGTAAAGGTGGCTAATATTGTTCTTTCTAAAGCCAAAAGGTTAGTAGAGTGTGGACATGATGTTTGCATCTTACTTGATTCTATTACAAGATTAGCACGTGCATATAATACTGTGATGCCAGCATCTGGAAAAGTGCTAACTGGTGGTGTTGATGCCAACGCTTTACACAAACCAAAAAGATTCTTTGGAGCTGCCAGGAAAATAGAAAATGGTGGTTCTCTAACAATTTTAGCAACTGCTTTAACTGAAACTGGTTCTAAAATGGATGAAGTAATTTTCGAAGAATTTAAAGGTACTGGTAATATGGAGCTTCAATTAGATAGAAAAATCTCTAATAGAAGAATTTATCCATCCATTGACATACTAACTTCTGGTACTAGAAGGGAAGACTTGCTAATGGATAAAGAAACTCTACAAAGAGTATGGATTCTAAGAAAGCATTTGGCAGACATGAACCCAATTGAAGCTATGGAATTTATGAAAGATAGACTTCAAAATGCAAAAAGCAACGAAGAGTTCCTCGTTTCTATGAACGGATAAATTCATTTAAAATGAATCTTTCATATAAAGTGGGTTTAATAGGAGCATTAATATGCATTATTTTTCAATTTATTAAGCTTTATACTATAGATTTAAAAGATGAGCATTTAATTATAGAGCTTGGTTTTTATTCTCTAGTACTTTTGATTTCAATCTCTTATACAATACTTACTCAGTTTAGAAGAATCAGGAATACCTCACCTAGCTTTATATTTGATCTAAAAAATGGAATCAAAACTGCAGCCCTATTCACTTTAATTATTGCACCATTTTCTTATACCTATTTTAAATGGATCAATCCTGAATTTTTAGAAAATAAAATAGAAAAAGCTGAAAGCTTAAAAGAATCTATGTATCAAACTGCACAAGAACAAAAAAGTATAAATCCTGATTTATATCATAATAAATCTGCAGAAGACCTTACAGAAATGCAAGAAGAAAATTTTAAAGATACATTTACTCCATATAAAGCTTTTATAATGCTTTTACTAGGCACGTTGATACTTGGAATTATTTATTCATTTTTTATTACAGGGCTCAATAGAGGAATACTATCTAGACTTGAATAAAATTATCCATAAATGTTTTCAGCTAACTTTTCAAAGCTAATTCCATCAAAATTACCACTGCTCATCATCAATAAATTTCTTTTTCCCCAATCCAATTGTTGAAGCTGATAAATAAGCTCATCTGAACTTGTAATTACTTTTACTTGATCATTTGCAAAAGAAAGTTGTACTTGTTCTGGTGATAGTTCTTGCAATCTTTTATGCTTTATAGTTTCAGGGTTAAAATATACATAAGCTATATCTGCATGATCCATAGACCCTTTGTATTGATCTAAAAATGTTTTATTCAAGCTACTGAAAGTATGTAGCTCCATACAAGCTACTAATTGACGATCGGGAAATTGTTTCTTTACAGCTTTTGTAGTAGCTTTTAATTTTGAAGGTGAGTGGGCAAAGTCCTTGTACATTACAGAGTAGTCTGTTTTTTCAACAAGCTCCAATCTCTTGGATGCACCATTAAATGATTGAATAGCTTCATAGAATTGTTCATCAGATATTTCAAGCTGCTTACAAACCATTAAAGCACCATTTAAATTTTGTAAATTATGCTGTCCAAAAACTTGTAAAGGATATCTCTTTTCACCATCAATCAAGTACGTAATTCCTTCTTCAATAACATGATCATGAGTATGATATCCAATGGCATTAACACAATTATTTAACGACTTTTTAATATTCATAACTTCCTCATCACCAGTAAAATAAATAAAACTACCTGAACTATTAATTTGATTTGCAAAAATCTTGAATTGATCTACATAAATATCAAAAGTTGGAAAAACATTTATATGGTCCCAAGCAATGCCACTTATCAATCCTATAGTTGGTTGATATAAATGAAATTTGGGTCTCAGATCTATTGGCGAAGACAAATATTCATCTCCTTCCAAAATGGCAATTTTTGTATTTTCAGACAATTTAACCATGCATTGAAAACCTTCTAATTGTGCTCCGACCATAAAGTCATGTTCTATGTTGCAATGACTTAAAACATGTAAGATCATACTTGTTATAGATGTCTTGCCATGGCTCCCTCCTATTACTACTCTTATTTTATTTTTGGTTCTTTCATATATATATTCTGGATAAGAATATATCTTCAAGTCAAGCTCCTTAGCTTTTATCAACTCAGGATTATCTATTCTAGCATGCATACCAAGAATTACAGCATCAAGATCAGCACTAATCTTTGTAGAATCCCAACCGATCTTATCCGGAAGCAAACCATATTTTTGAAGTCTACTTTTTGAAGGATTAAATATTTCATCATCAGATCCAGAAACTGCCTCTCCTTTTAAATGAAGCGCAATAGCAAGATTATGCATTGCGCTCCCACCTATTGCAATAAAATGAACTTTCATCAATAATTTTTTTAACAAATTAACGGATTGCCTTCTTTTATTTAAGAACTAAGTAATTAGTTTTTCACAATTAATTGATAGAATTACGAAATTTTAGAAGAATTATTATGTTCACTAATATGGTTATTTTTGCATAATGTCATTTCAACCAAATATTCCTTTAGCAGAAAGATTAAGACCGAAAACCCTTAAAGACTTTTTAGGACAAGAACATTTAGTTGGAAATAATGGTCCTATTAAAAAAGCTTTAGATTCTGGGGCTATACCTTCAATGATCCTTTGGGGTCCTCCAGGAGTGGGCAAAACCACATTAGCAGAGATTATTGCTAAAGAAGCAGATAGGTCATTTTATACACTTTCTGCGATTAATTCCGGAGTAAAAGACATCCGGGAGATCATCCAAAGGGTTAAGAGTGGCGGTATGTTCAGCCAAGGAAATGCTATTTTATTTATTGATGAGATCCATCGATTCAGTAAATCACAACAAGATTCACTTTTGGGAGCAGTTGAAAAAGGCATTATTACATTAATTGGCGCAACTACAGAAAATCCTTCTTTTGAAGTGATCTCAGCATTACTTTCCAGATGCCAGGTCTTTGTTTTAGAGCATCACTCAAAAAAAGAGCTCAAAAATGTTATTGATACTGCTTTAAAAGAGGATGAAATTCTAAAAAATAAAAAAGTAAAAATAAAAGAAACTGAAGCTCTATTTAGAATCTCAGGAGGAGATGCAAGAAAATTATTAAATACATTAGAACTAGCTATAAATAATCTTCCTGATAAGAAAACTCCTATTACCAATCAGTATATACTTGATACCATACAACAAAATCTATCGATGTATGACAAAAATGGAGAAATGCATTATGATATTATTTCTGCATTTATAAAATCCATAAGAGGTAGTGACCCAAATGCTGCTGTTTATTGGTTAGCCAGAATGATACAAGGAGGGGAAGAACCTAAATTCATAGCAAGAAGAATGATTATTTTAGCTGCAGAAGATATAGGGTTGGCTAACCCTACTGCTTTAATTATGGCCAACAACTGTTTCGATGCTGTAGAAAAAATAGGCTGGCCAGAAGGAAGGATCATTCTTTCTCAATGTGCTATTTACTTAGCTTGCTCATCTAAGAGCAATGCTTCTTACAAAGCAATCAATGATGCACAAGAATTAGTAAAAGAAACAGGAAACCTAAGTGTTCCTCTTCATTTAAGAAACGCCCCTACAAAACTCATGAAAGAGCTCGGTTATGGTGAAGCATACAAATATTCACACAACCATAATAATAAACTTCATGAACAAGAATTCTTACCAGATGAGATTAGTAAAACGCCATTTTATATTCCCGGTACAAATAAACGAGAGCAAGAAATATTGAATTTTCTAAAAAACACTTGGAAAGGGAAATACAATTACTAATGAAGAAAAAATTATTAGTCATATTATTATTGATCAATCTTTTTGTTCCTCAAGCCCAAATACTTTATAACCCTCAAGAATTATACGAGCCAGCAGATGGACTTTACGATACAGATCATATAAGAGACATCTATATTAATTTTTATGAGCCCAATTATGACAACATCCTTCAAAATAACTGGGAACTAAATACAGGATTACGTTTACCTGCTTCATTACAATTAGATGGAAATATATTTCTAGACAGTGTTGGAGTGAGATACAAAGGAAATTCAACATTTGCGATCGCTCAAGACCTAAACAATCCTAAGCTTCCTTTAAACATTGATATTAATGAATATATAGCTGATCAGCACATTATGAATTACAAAAAGGTCAAGCTAGCCAATAGTTTGTTCGACCCTACCTTTTGCAAAGAAATATCCGCATATAATATATACAAAAGATACCTTCCATCTCCTGAAGCAAATTTCATGAATGTTCATATTCAGGGACAATTATTAGGTTGCTATGTCAATACTCAATCTGTAGACAGAACATTTCTAAATCAACATTTCAATGAAAATGACGGGGTGTTTTTTAAATGTGACCCCATTCAACAATTTGGACAACCTGGACCTAGTGGGAATTCTGATTTAACATGGAAAGGAACAGATTCCACATCCTATTACAATCATTACAATCTTAAATCAGAACATGGGTGGGAAGAATTAATGAATCTTATATACACACTTAACTTTAACGTATCTGAAATCGATTCCATTTTAAATGTAGATAGAGTTCTATGGGCTTTTGCTGTTAATTCTGTGGTCACCAATTTAGACACCTATAATGGTTTGTATCAACACAATTATTATCTCTATCAAACAAAGGATGGGTTATTTCAAATGATTCCCTGGGACCTTACAGAATCTTTTATAGGAGCACTTTTAGGACACAACTCGAACCCTAATTTATTGTATGAATATGACCCTTATAATGGTTATAACTGTTGGTATCACCCTTTGGTCTATCAGCTACTTTCAGATTCTTCAAATAACAACTCGTTATACCAAAAAATATATACAGATCATATTCGTACTATTATTGAAGAAAGTTTAGACGCCTCCATCATTGAAAATTATGTTAGTTATCTTCAAGGTATTTGTTTAAACGCTGTAAGCAATGACAATAATAAATTATTTTCAATGCTAGAATTTTATGCTAATGTTTCCAATGAGTTCGTAATTCCAAATGTATTTGCTACTGGAGGGATTACATCTACAATAAATATTAGAAAAGCTTATTTACAAAACCATCCAGAGATCTTAAAAGCCCCACCTGATATTAATTCCACAAGTATATTTAACATAAATGATACTACTTATGTAACTATTGAAGTGTCTAATGCAGATTCTGTTGAAATAATGACTACCATAAGCCCTTATCATTCAAAATTTAAAGCCCAATTAATGTTTGACGATGGAACTCACGGAGATGAAATTGCCAATGATCAGAAATACACCATGACACTACCCTATCAAAATAGTGGACAAGATGTTCAATATTACTTTAGAGCACATAACAATGAAGCCATAAAATTAAAACCTGAAAGAGCTGAATATGAATTTTATATTTATTCCAACACCTCTCCAATCTCAAATGGTGAATTTCCTATTGTTGCTATTTTTCCAAATCCATTTAGTAATTCCACTACCATCCAATTTGAGATAAGTGAACCTGGAGATATTTCATTAAAAATTTATAATATGATTGGTCAAGAGTTAGAAACTTTAATAAATGATTATCATTATGCAGGTCAATACGAAATTGAATGGAATCCCAATAAGATTAAAAGCGGAATGTATATCTATGTTTTTAAATTAAACGATTACATACAATCTAAAAAATTAATCTATTTTAAATAATTTAGTGAACTAACAACAAACTGATCAACCTATTGGAAACCTATGCTATTGCTTTAAAATTTGGAATGATCGCCTTCATGATTCTTTTACTTGTAGAATGGAGTATCAGTCATCTATTAAAAAAAAATTATTACTCTACTTTTGATGCTATCTCAGGAATTAGTTCTGGAATGACAAATAACCTAAAAACTATCTTTAAGCTCAGTATTATTATTATCAGCTATGAATGGATGTATGAACATTGGGCTACCTTTAAAATTGAATCTTCTTTACTGCTCTACATTATTGCTTTTATAGGGATAGACTTTGCTTTTTACTGGAGCCACAGATGGAATCACGAGATCAATATCATGTGGAACAGGCACATTATTCACCATAGTAGTGAGGAATTTAATCTTTCATGTGCACTTAGGCAAACTATTTCAGGAATAACACAAGTCTATTTTTTCTTATACATTCCTCTTGCTATTATTGGTATACCCCCCCAAATAATGAATATTGTTTTACCTATTCACCTCTTTGCTCAATTCTGGTATCATACAAGACTAATTGATAAAATGGGGTTTTTAGAGAAGATAATCGTCACTCCTTCTCACCACAGAGTTCATCATGCTATTAACCCAGAATATATAGATAAAAATTATGCTTCAATATTTATTTTATGGGATAAATGGTTCGGCACATTTCAAGAAGAGCTAGAGGAAGTAAAACCTGTATATGGAGTAAAAAAACCTGTAAAAACATGGAACCCTTTGCTAATCAATTTCATGCATGTTTTTCAATTGATCAAAGACGCTTATAGAACAGCTGATATAAAAGCAAAATTTATGATATGGTTCAAGGAAACTGGATGGAGACCACCTGATGTAGCTGAAAAATACCCTATTGAGATCATTCAAAATCCAAAAACTCAAATTAAATACACTAGCCCATCAAGTCCCTTTTTAAATCATTGGTCTGTATTTCAGCTATTTTTTCATGTGGCTATTCAATTCCATATCATTTTTCTAATCCCTAATACAGATCTTTCCATCTTATTGATCTACGCAACCTTTTGCTTTATATCGATCTTCAGCTACACTTCTTTAATGGATAGGCATTGGATTGCAATTCCTTTCGAGTTATTCAAGTTTTCTATTGGATTTTATATCATTTCTAATTATACAGAAATCTTATACTTTTCAGAAGGGTTAAAATTGGAATCTTTAATGATTTACTGTTATCTTATAATTTCTTTGTTGATAACAATTTATTATAGCACTAATAAAAAAAGAAAATTAATCATTTCTTATTTTTAATTCATTCAACCAATTATCAGCTTTATTAATATCATTAAACATCCTAACAGGAATAGGAGTAGTTTTCATATTAATGAAAAAATTAGCTATTACCTGACTAAAAATTGAATCTACAATAAACACAAAAGCAAATAAATCTTTTGCAGCTTCAGGACTGCTATAATAATCTCTTGTTTCTTTATCAATCGGATTCGATTTCCTTACATCACATACTATTGCATATTTATTTTCCTTTTCGAAAAATAATTCTGAAACAATCGCAGTTTGCTGTATAGCAAGGTCTCTTGTGAGGACTGTATTAGGTTTGGGGTAAACAAATATAAAACTGTCTTTTTTCCATATATAACTCGATGGAAGATCTAAAACTTTAGTTTCATCACCTGGTTTAAAATCATTCGGGAAAACTAAATTAATATTTTGGGGTTTTTGAATTGTGTACAACTAACAACTTGTTTATACTATAAATTTACTATTTTTTTAGACTTATGCAACTAAAAACAGATTTATATTGCGAAAAATATTAACTAATGTTATAAATATTATAATCTATATTTTAAATTATTTTTGAGTAATGAAACAATTGCTGATATATTTAATAAGCCTGTTATTTTTATTGCCATCCTGCAGAAAAAGGAATAACCCTTTAAGCTGGGATGTAGACATGGCCATTCCTTTAGCATATGGTTCATTAAATATTGTAGATCTTCTAACAGATTCTCTAACAACTATTCAAAGTAATCAAAGTGTCTATCTTAATTATTCAAATAAATTATTTTCATTAGAATTAGATAGCCTTGTAAAAATAGATAGCCCAAATTTATCTGACACTTTTGCACTTCCTTTTCCTGTAGCAATCAACTTTAATCCAGGTCAAGTTTTTATTAATCAGACCGAAGAGCAACAAATAGACCTTAACAATATTGAGATTACAGCATTTGATCTAGAATCAGCAACATTAAATTACACAATAAAAAGCACCATTATTGGCGAAGTCATTTATGAATATCAGATCAATTCTGCTACCGATCAAATGGGAAATATTTTCAAACATGAGGTACTAGTACCAGCTGCACAAATAGGTAGTCCAGCTATTGTTACAGGAACTATATCTTTAGCAAATTATCATTGGGATCTAACTGGAATGAATGGTAATAGCACCAATAAGATCCTCACCACTATGAATGTAAAAGTTTCTGAGAACAACACTTCACCAATAAGTGTTTCGAATCAAGACACTTTATATATTCAAAATAATTTAACTTCATTTCAACTTCAAAGTGCTAAAGGCTATTTTGGTCAAGAAAACATTACAGTAGGGCCAGATTCATCTAGCATCGACCTATTTAACAAGATCACTGCTGGGGTTATCGATATTAGTCAACTATCAGCCAATTTTGAATTAATTAATGGCATAGGAGTAGATGCACAAATTCAAATTAATCAAATCTCTGTAAATGATCCTTTAAATAATCAGCTTAATTTAGGGCATTCCATCATTGGTCAAAACATTAACATCAACAGAGCATTTCAAAGTGGAAATACAATTACACCTTCTTTATTCAACACTTCATTTGATCAAAATAATTCAAATATTGTAGCTATGATAGAAGCAATGCCTAACCAAATGAATTACGGGATGCAGCTGCAGATCAACCCCTTAGGAAATGTTTCTGGACATAATGATTTTGTTTACAAAGAACATCCCTTCCAAGTTAATTTAGACCTATTAATGCCTTTAGACCTCATTGCAAATAACCTAACTCTGCAGGACACTATAGATATAAACATCAATGACACAGGTGCTGTCAATTATGGCAGTCTTTATATAGAAATTGACAATGGATTCCCTATCGAAGCTCAGCTCTTACTAAATATTGAAAATGGAAACAATGATCTACTTTCGCCAAACACCATCAATGCTGCAGCTATCGACCTAAATGGATCAGTTGTAGGCTCAACTATTTCCCAACATACATTAGACCTTTCTTCTAATGACATTGAAGCTCTAAAAACTAACAAGAAACTAATTCTGACAATAATATTTAATACTGCTGATCCCAATAATTATATTACATTATATGACTTCTATGAACTAAATTTTAAAATAAGTACTCAGTTTAACTCTACTGTAAATATTCCATGATGTTTAAAAAAATATATGGCATAATTTTCTTTATTTCCAGCTCCTCTATTTTCGGACAGGTACTGAACAATAATTCCTTGATTTATAAAGAAAAAGGTCATGAGTATTTTCATTTTCAGACAGAAAACTATTTTGGTTCTACACAACTACCAATGGACTTTATGAATACCCTTGTTAAAGGGGGGCACATAACAACTGAAATGAAAGACAATGCATCTAATAGGTTAAATAAATTAAATAGAATTGGAGGAGAATACATTGGGCAATTCAGCTATTATCGACTTCCTGATTTATGCGGAAAATTTGGGTACTACATCTCTGGAATTACACAACGATCAGCTGGTGCTCAATATACTGATGATTTGTTTACAACTGTTTTTTATGGCAATCATTCATTCATTAATGACACCATAAACTTTACTCAAACTGGAATGCATAACAGGTTATACAATTCTATTCAATTTGGACTGATTCGTGATCAATTTAAGTTTGGCATTAGCTATATTTCCATTCAAAATGAGATGAATGGTCTTATACAAAATGGTGGGATTTACACTTCAACTAACGCAACCCAGTTAAATGCATATTCAAATGGACAGCTGATTTCCTCTAATGGATCTAATAAATATTTTCAGCAATCTGGGTGGGGATTTGCATTTAATTTTGAATTTACCAATAAGATTAATGTACTGGATTCTAATTCCAATGCTAGGATCGTTGCTGGATTAAATGGTGTTGGGTTACAATTTCTTGGTGCTAACACCTCTACATATTTAATTGACACCAATTACTTTTTTCAGGGGATAGAGATCCAATCTTTTACAGATTTTTCTCAATCTCTCATTCCAAATGAACTTGCTGACTCTTTAGCGCCAGAGCAGATACAAAGGTCAAGAATAGATGCATTGCCTTTTGAACTATACATTCATAAAACTGGAGGCAAACTTCATTCTAAAATAAATTCATTATATGGAATTAGATATCGATCAAAAAGCAATTACAGTACCTTGATATATTTAGGAGCAGAGTATCACATTAACAATAGTTGGACTGCAGGAAGTATAATATCTTATGGAGGATATTCTAAATTACAGCTTGGCACTCACTTAAGGGTTCAAAAAGAAAAATACATAATAGGAATAAATACCAATAATTTAATAGGTTGGTTTTCAAAAAACGGAAATGGAATTGGAATTAACTTATCTGCTTGCTATATATTAAAATGAAAAAACTAGTTTTCATATCTATTTTTATTCCATTGTTCTACAATGCACAGATTACATTTTTTAGATCTTATGGAGGTTCTGGTAATGATTTTGGCGAATCTATTCTTTTAACAAGTGATACTTGCTATTTAGGAGTTGGTGCTACTGAAAGTTTTGGAAATGGAGCTACAGATCTTTATGTTTTTAAAGTAGACTCTTTAGGTGATTACTTATGGTCGTGCATATACGGAGGACCCAATATAGATTATGGTACCGATGCGATAGAAATGGATGACGGTAGTTTTCTCTTGACTGGATATTCTAATAGCGGAACAATGGGTTATGATTTTTATCTTGTTAAGATAGCTTCTAACGGACAGCATCAATGGACCAAAAGATATGGAGGTGAAGATTGGGACTTAGCTTATACAATAAGTAAAGTAAATCACTCAACAAATGGCTATTTACTTGCAGGAGAAACCTATAGCTATGGAGCTGGAGGTACTGATGCTTATATGATAAAAATCAATGAAATGGGAGATACACTCTGGACCAAAACTTATGGCGGAATAGGTGAAGAAGTATTTAATGAAGTAAAAGAAGATGATCATGGAAACATTATATGTATAGGAACAACTTCTAGCAATACACAATATAATGATGCGGATATTTGGGTTGTAAAAACAGACAGCCTTGGTAATGAGATCTGGAATTTCATACTAAGTGACACACTAAATGATGAAGGAATCAGTGTCTGTTTTGCTTCAAATGGTAATTATTTAATAGCTGGAAACGATCAGCAATCCACCAATATTGCTGCTTTTTTTGGTTCAATTGATACCGCTGGAACATTGCTCTTTTCCAATGAATACAGTGGTGCCTTAAATGATTTTAGCACTTCAATCCTAAGACATCATGACTCAACTTCATATTCACTTATTGCAAACACTTTTTCTTTCGGAGGCGGAAATGGATATTCAGATGTTCTCATTACCCAATTGAATAATATGTTTTCCATAAGTGGCTTTACAGGAACATTTGGAACAAACTATAATGAGTTTAGTAATGATGCTGATACTACTGCAGATCATTCTATTATAATAACAGGAACTACTACAGGAACATTAAATGGAATGAGTAGTATTTTTCTTTTAAAGATGGACACTTTACTGAATAATAACACAAATCTAGTAGAAGACCTTGACCTATCTACACCTATTTCAAACAGCAATAACAATTTGAAAATCTACCCTAATCCAGCCAAAGATTTTCTTCACATTCAAGAGATTCAAAATAATGAAAACATCTACCTTTTTAATTCAGCAGGAAAACTAATCTCAATTAAAAAATTGACCAACAATGAAATAAATATAAGTAACTTAATTCCAGGAATTTATCATATATCAACTAAACAAAAAATTAAAGGGATTGGATGCTTTATCAAGCTTTAGCTTTTGCTAAAAAATAATACTCTTTATTGCTATTAAACAGCGAAATGAATTCATCCTTTGTAAGCTGATCAGTATTTTCAATAAAAGCTTTTAATGTAAAAATATTGTAATGCTGTTCGTCTAAAAAAGTAAATACTTCTTGGGGTGTTGTTTCGTAATATTCAGCTGCCCCTTTACCATGCTCAAAGACAATGACTGGATGAAATTTATTTAAAATCTTAATAGCACCTTTCAACACATCTAATTCACCTCCTTCAACATCTATCTTAATCATATCTATTCGCTCCTGCTCTAATAGTTGATTATCTAATGTATCCACCTGTATAGTAATCTCTTCGATCTTTTCTTTTTTAGGATATGTTCGTTGCTTTATTCCACTATAAGCTGGATTTGACACTACATGATTGAATGATGTTTCACCAAAATGATCACTTAAGCCAATATTCTTAATATCACAATACTGTCCATATCTCTTATCCAATTTCTTATGTATCTGAGGAATAGGCTCAAACGCATAGTGCTTTCCTTTAGGAGCAATCTTAAGAGCTTTTGACAACACTTCTCCTTTATGTGAACCAACATCAATAAAAGTAGAATTATGTTCTAAGACAATCTGCATGATTCTCTTAGTCTGAGAATCGTAACGTTGATTACTTGTGAAACGAATAGGGATCTTTTTAATGATCTTTTTTAGTGAATTCTTCAACTCCATAACAGGCAATAAAGTTAACTCTTTTTATTGAATTGTAAGTTCTGTTCTTCTGTTTTTAGCTTTATTTTCATCTGATGAATTAAGTAATAGAGGCATTTTCTCCCCATATCCTTTAGAAGTTATTCTATCAGGAAGTATCCCTCTGTCTGTTAACCAGCTCACAACTGCTTTTGCTCGGTTTTCTGAAAGAATCTGATTATCATCCTCATCTCCATCACTATCTGTATGACCAGAAATCTCCACTTTTAATTTTGGATTATTGATTAAAAATGTAAGAATCTCTTTAAGCTCTGCCATAGATTCATTTTTCAACTCCCAGCTATCAACATCAAAAAAAATGTTCTCCAAAATAAAAGTCCCTGGCTGAATTTTACTCATAGGAACATTGATCACAAACCCATCTTTAGATTTTGAGAGCTTATCAATAGAGTAGTTCATGGAATAAAACAAATACCCTTCATATTTAGCATGTAATGCAAAATCTTTGTTTTCTGGCAATGCCACTAAAAATTCCCCATTTCCTGAATTGGCAAATGCCTGCTTAAAGATCTTACCATTACTTAGATCCTTTAGCTCAAATTTAGCAGCCAATGGTTCATTTGTTTCTTTATCATATACCTTTCCTTTAATAAAGGTGGTTTTAATAGGTTGAAAATCTTCAGGAACTATAAAACTATACAGATCTAAACTACCATACCCACCTTCTCTATTGGTTGCAAAAAATGCCAATTCTCCTTTTGAGGAAACCAAAACTGAGTTTTCATCCATGTGTGTATTAATGGGATAGCCTAAATTAATAGCTTCACCCCATTCTCCATTTTCTTGCATCCTGCTCATATATATATCCAATCCTCCCATACCAGTATGACCATTACTTGAAAAATAAAGTGTTTGACCATCAGGGTGAATCTGCACAGACTCTTCTCTATAAGGAGTATTTATATTATCTCCCAACCTTACTGGTTTTGTCCATACACCCTCATCTGTAAGCTGTACCATATAAATATCCTGATCTCTTTTCTCTCTTCTTTGTCTATCGTAAGTCATACCTCTTATAAAATAAAGGGTTCTACCATCAGAAGAAAAAGAAGGCTGTGTTTCCCAATGTTTTGAATTAATGGGAGGTCCCATATTAAAAGGCTTAGACCACGTATCCCCTATTTTTTCACTTACAAAAAGATCACAGCTACCATATCCTTTTCGACCCTCTCCATATTCATAATCTCCTCTACTACCTGTTTCACACCCAACAAAAATCACATATTTTCCATCTGCACTGAAAGTTGGAGCCCCTTCGTTATAAGAAGTATTGATATTATTACTGATCAAAGAGCCAGCACTCCAATGATCACTCATTTTATTAGAAATAAATATTTCTTCTTGTTCTGTCCCCCATGGAGAGTCTTCATCCAATATTCTTCTTGTAAATAATAATACAGAATCATCAGCTGTAATAGAGGGGAAATATTCTGGCCTATCTGTGTTTACCCCAGGTCCTAAATTAACAGGCTCAAATGGATAAGGAGATTGCATAGACTGTAATGCAAAATCACAATTCTTTATAAATCTCAAACACGTATTATAGGAATGCTCACTTATATCTGGGTATTGTATATACTTCTGGGCATTGAACCTACACTCCATATAATTACCAACTGCCATTTGCATACTTGCTAAATAGAAAAATTCATATTCTGGAACACCCATACAATACTTAATCATTTTTTCCTTATAATGGATCGCTTTTTCTATATCACCTTTTTCTACACATATATTAGAAGCTAGCGCATAGGCCTCAGTAAAAAGAGAATCTTTACTAAGCGCTTTAAGAACATAAGTCTCTGCGCATTCCAATGCTGGTTTCCCCGAAACAGGATCAATATTATTAAAACAGGTCTTAGCAGACTCATAGGCCTTTATGGCCTTCTTACTTTTAGTAGAGTACATCCCTTTTTGTGCAACTGAACAAGAGCAGAACAGCACAATACAACATAAAAAAATCAATGACTGCTTCATATTAGCTAAGGTATATTTATGAATTTATGAGTTTGAAGAGATAGTTTCCATTTAGGATGTGCTTTAATATATGAAAGTATTTCAGGCATCAACTCCTCCATTTTAGACCATTCGGGTTGCAGAAAAAAATGGCAATCACTTTTCATTTTAGCTGCATGCTCTTCTGCCCATTGCAGATCAGAAGGGTGATAGACTACCACCTTTAACTCATCGGAAAATTGATAATAATCATCGAGAGGTTCTTTAAATTTCTTAGGACTGAAGGTTACCCAGCTTAATTCACCTCTTAAGGGATTTGTTCCTGATGTTTCAATAGCGATCTCCATACCGTGAGTTTTCAAGGCAGTGGTTAAAAATGATAAATTATAAATAGTTGGCTCTCCTCCTGTAATCACTACAAATTTACACCCTGTTTTAAGTACCTCATCTATAATGCTATTGATAGAAACAAGCGGATGGGCTTTTTCGTCCCAGCTTTCCTTAACATCACACCAAACACAACCCACATCACAACCTGCTAATCTAATAAAAACAGCAGGTCTACCAGAATAATAACCCTCTCCCTGGATAGTATAATATTGTTCCATTAAGGGGATTTTATTCTTAAACACTTCCTCATTCATTATCTTCTTCATTTATATTGTTTTCTTCCTTCTTTTTTTTAGCTGCTGCTTTCTTCTTTCGCTTTGCTTCTTTCTTTGCTTGTCTTTTGGCTTTTCTCTCTGCTCTTCTCGCCTTTCTTTTTAGCTTTCTTTTTCCTCTATTAGTTTCAGCTGCTTCAATGGCCTCTTTATCAGAGACCATTTGATTAAATTTTTCAAATTCTTCCTGATTTTTTGGCTGACCAAAACGATCAAACTCAATGACCTTCCACTCCCTACCTTTACTATATAATACACTGGCTTGATTCTTTCCATCTTCCAAATAATATTCCCATAATCCATCCTTTTGACCCTCCAACCAAGAACCTTGATGATCGAGCTGTCCATTCGAATAATAATATTCCCATTTTCCTACTTCTACTCCATCCTTCCATTTTAGTTTGTAAGAAATCTCACCTGAAGGATAATAATAGATCTCCTCACCATCTACATTGCCATTTCTAAAGGTTTTTTGAAATTTAACAATGCTATCATCGTAAAATGTATGAAAATTCCCATGTATTTTACCATTATTGTACTCTACTATCTTTTTAATATGCCCACTAGGGTAATAGTATTTAGACTCACCATCCAATAGGTCTTTTCTATAATTCATCACCTTTATAGGTGTACCATCTTCTTTAAAAAACAGCCATTCTCCTGTTTTTTCACCCATATCATAGGTATTACCCCAAGCAATTTGGCCATTCTCATGCCAGTAACCCCAAGTCCCATTTTCTACTCCATGTACATAAATACACATTACTTTAAGCTGCCCATTTTCATAGTAAGTGTAAGCAGTATCGTTTTCTTTTCCTAATACAAAAGAAACCTTACGTTCCATCTGTCTATTATCATAATAAGAAACACAATCTCCTGTAAATGGTTTTTTTGTTCTTTTATGATAAATTAGGTTATTTGACTGCTCAAGTTCTAGGTCCTCATTACAATTAGCAACCTTTTTTTTGGTTTCAAACCTAGATTCATAAGAATCCTTTTCATTGGATTGTTCTTCTGTATTTTCCTCCTGTTGGTTATTACCACCTCTAGAGATCTGACCGTAGGCAAATTGACCAAAAACAATAAAAAGTATGACTATGTTATTTTTAATAAGCATATTTATTTTTTAAAATTAGTACAATATTGCAAATGGAAACAAATTGCACTACTATCTTTGTCCAATGCAACAAGCATCTTTTAATAACAACACTATCTGTGCCATTTCTTCTCCTCCTGGAACTGGAGGTGTGGCTCTTATAAGAGTTTCAGGAGAAAATGCAATAAATATCTGTGGCGGTTTAGTAAATAAACCCTTAATAGATGCAGAAGGTTACAGTGCCCATTTCTGTACCATCACCTATAAAGAGAAAATATTAGATGATGTGGTGGTGACCCTATTTAAGAACCCTCATTCATTTACGGGAGAAGATGTAATAGAGATTACCTGCCATGGGTCAGAATATATCCAGCAACAGATTCTAGAAGCTTTAATCGAGCTAGGGTGTAGCATGGCACAACCCGGTGAGTTCTCCCAACGGGCTTTTTTAAATGGAAAAATGGACCTGAGCCAAACCGAAGCCATTGCAGACCTTATTCATTCAAAATCTTCTGCTGCTCATGAAATTGCCCTTAAACAAATGAAAGGTGGATTTTCCAGTGAATTAAAAACCTTAAGAGATCAGCTCATCCACTTTGCTTCTTTAGTGGAGCTAGAATTGGATTTTTCTGAAGAAGATGTAGAATTTGCAGACAGAAAGGAATTGTATAATCTGATCGATGAATTAATAGCGCATGTAGGAAAGCTTAAGGAATCCTTTCAGCTGGGAAATGCCATTAAAAATGGTGTACAAACAGTAATTGCTGGCAGACCCAATGCAGGTAAATCCACCCTTCTTAACAGCTTATTGAATGAAGAAAGAGCATTGGTCTCTAACATTCCAGGTACTACAAGAGATTCTATTGAGGAGGTATTGAATATTCAAGGGATTGATTTTCGTTTGATCGACACAGCTGGTTTAAGAGAAGCAACAGACAAAGTTGAAAAAATGGGTGTGAAACGCACTTTGGAAAAGATTAGCTCCTCCTCACTGCTTATTTACATGTACGATGCTTTAGACACCAAAACCAAAGAAGTAGAAGAAGACCTTATTAAGCTCGATCAGCTAAATGTACCCACTCTCATCATAGCTAATAAGATCGACCTATTAGAAAATGGAAATACTCTACCCGATGAGCATCTTCCGATGTCTGCTTTACAAATTGATGATGCTGAAAAAGTTAAAGAATCTATCTACGATTTATATGGAGCCAAGAATTTCAACTTAGAAAGCACCATTGTAACCAACGCCCGCCATTACCAAGCATTGAAAAAATCACATGACGATCTGCTAAAAGTTAAAGATGGAATGGATAATAACATTACTGGAGACTTCCTTGCTATGGACATCCGGCAGGTATTGTATCATTTAGGAACTATAACAGGGGAAATCACTACAGATGATCTACTAGGCAACATCTTTGCCAACTTTTGTATCGGTAAATAAAATCACTTACACTCTTGTTGCGCTTTAGTATAACCACTCCTACCTACCTTATCCATTACTTCTTTTTGTAAAGCCATGCAAGAATCATTATGTAATTGAAAAGCTTTTAACACTTCCTTGTCTGAGAAATCTGGCTTGTCTTCTGTTGGCATGCAATCACACATTGTTATACCCATTTCTGCTTCAATTTTTGAAACAACATCACCTTTATTTTCTTCTGAATCACCATCCTTATTTCCTCCTGAGCAAGCAACAAAGGTTAACACAGCAAATGACATTAATATTTTTTTCATTTCTTAAATTTTAATCTAATATAATAAATCGGGGAAGATGGGGGTTAGTCTTTAATCACTTTCAACTTTTCAATTCTATTGCCAAATTCTACCTTGAAAATATATATACCTTTAGCATAGTCATCAAGACTTATAGATTTATTAAAAGTGGTTTGAAGTAATCTCCCCGAAAGGTCATAGACTTGTGTGTTAATAGTTCCTTTATATCCATTTACATTAAGGATAATGAGACCATCTGTGGGGTTAGGAAATAGAGAGATGTTAGATATGTTTTCTTTAATTATTGTTGGGATATAAAAACATCCTAAAGGGTAATTGCAATTGGTATTGAAAGTTACACCTGTATCTATATTAGAATTAGCAGCAGTCCAATTAGTTGTAGACCAAGCAGGATCATCTACCTCAATGCAAGATAGGTTTGGATTTGAAGTAGCAAATAATTCCATATTTATATTATTCCCATTTTTTAGATCAAGGCAGCTAAGCTGATTATCATAACAGCTTAAAAAAGTTAAACTTGTATTATTACTTACGTCCAAACTGGTAAGCTGAATGCTAAAACAGATCAAAGTATCTAAAAAAGTATTATTGCTTAAATCTAAAAACATGATATTATTATAATAACAGCTTAAATAAGTTAAGGCAGTAAAATCTTCAATCCCAGTAAGGTCAAAAATACCAATTGCAGTACCGGCCCCACCTGATATATCTAAATGTGTAACAGAATTAATGTTAGCTGTAGTTACAGAATCATCAT
>CAYSEW010000012.1:45679-75209 GCA_964430245.1 uncultured Flavobacteriales bacterium | reverse complement strand
CAGCGTTATCAGCAATAGGGCCAAAAGCATCAATAGCTAATTGCATTGCAGTTGTGGCCATCATAGCAGAAGCAGCAATAGCTACTCCATAGAACCCTGCACATTCATATGCTCCCCAAATTGCACCAGCAAAAAGTATGATTGGTGCGAAAGTCGACATCATTCCTAAAGAAAGACCTGCTATAATATTAGTAGCAGCCCCTGTAGAAGAATTCTTAATAATTCCCATCACTGGTTTTTTACCCATTGCAGTATAATATTCTGTAAGCATGGCAATTAAACCACCTACTGCTAACCCAATTAATACAGCATAAAATACTCTAATTCTTTCAATTGCAATAGGCATTGCCTTTCCTGCATCATCTAGGTTTTCACCAAAAAACTTCATACTAATAGACTCAGGAAGCATCCAGTTAATAATAAAAAAAGAAGCAATCCCTGTTAAAACTATTGAGCCCCAGTTACCAAGGTTAAATGCTCCTTGAACTTCTTTCTCTTTAGCTTCATTGTTTTTAATTCTGATCACCCAAGTTCCAATAATAGAAAAAACCAATCCAACTCCAGCAATAAGAACAGGCATAAGAATAGGGCCTAAGTTTCTAAAACTATCAGTATAGTTAGCACCTCCCATATCTAAAATCACATAATTTCCTAATACCATTGCTGCAAGCATAGTGGCTACATAAGAACCAAATAAATCTGCTCCCATTCCAGCAACATCACCTACATTGTCCCCTACGTTATCTGCAATTGTAGCAGGGTTTCTTGGGTCATCTTCTGGAATTCCAGCTTCTACCTTACCTACTAGATCTGCACCTACATCTGCTGCTTTTGTATAAATACCACCACCAACTCTCGCAAACAAAGCAATACACTCAGCACCTAAAGAAAATCCAGCAAGTGTTTCCAAAATAATTGACATATCACTTTGACCGCCATGATTCCCATTCCAAACTAAGAACATAAAAATTGATGATAAACCGAATACAGCTAATCCTGCAACACCTAAGCCCATTACTGTTCCTCCTCTAAAAGCAACTTTCATCGCTTGAGGAAGACTTGTTTTAGCAGCTTCCGCTGTTCTTACATTTGCTTTAGTTGCAATACGCATTCCTATATTTCCAGCAAGCGCAGAAAAAACAGCACCAATAACAAACGCAACTACAATATATAATCCAGCAGGTATATATTCCATCGCTGATAGAATTCCTAATGCAGCACCTGCTATAACAACAAATACAGCTAACATTCTGTATTCTGCTTTCAAAAAAGCCAATGCTCCAGTAGCAATATAACCAGAAAGTTTTTTCATTTTATCACTTCCTGCAGATTGCTTTTTAACCCATGATGACAGGTATAACATGTAAACTAAACCAAGTATTCCAAACAATGGTAATAGGTAAATTAATTTATCAGACATAATTCTTTTATTAAATTTTAGGTTCGCGAAATTAGATTTTTATTTGAAACTGCACAAGTGTGTATATAAAATTCTATTGCTTATAGGCTTTTATTAGCCCAACTACAATAAAATATTGGGCAATTACATATAATATCATTATGGATGGCTGTGCCAAGAATAGATCGGCTGAGTACAAAAATTTATTAATTGCTATTAATGAATCTGAAGCAACAAAAAAACATGCCCCAATAA
Organism: uncultured Flavobacteriales bacterium; assembly: GCA_964430245.1. GTDB lineage: Bacteria > Bacteroidota > Bacteroidia > Flavobacteriales_D > Parvicellaceae > CAYSEW01. Next base: position 73,555 of record CAYSEW010000012.1, on the reverse strand, counting down.
ATACTAAATAGTAGCTTAATTGATTGGAGTTTCTCATAGTCGATGTAAACCCCATCAAACATACGACTGCTCCATAGACCAATACTGGAATCTTCATTTCATTTAGCTGATTATAAAGACTATTCATTAGTAAAAAATAAATGCCTCCAAATAGCAAAAGAATAAAAAGCCATTTGGGCTGTGATAACATCCTAAATGAACCTCCAGCTTTTGAAAACACAAAAACATATATTATTTGAGTGATCATAAAAGCGCCTAAACCCAATAAAAAATAATGCTCACTCAATGAAACAAACATTAAGGCTACATCTCCAACAAATGCAAAAAACAAGGCCCCTATTAGCAGCATAGATAAATTGTCTCTATATTGATTCCAGGTTGGGATATATAATAAGATGAGTAAAGGCATCAGTAATGGCTTAGTTATGTAAACCACTTCTTTAGCTCCCGAAATATCTCCAAGTATCTCAATAGCTGATACTAAAAAGTAGCTAATCGATATGATGAAAAATGAATTTCTGATCTCTTTTAAGCTAAATTTAAAGGACACTTTTTACATGCTTTTCCCTTTTTGTATTTCTTGCAACATTTTTTCTTTTTCTTGAATTCCAATAAAGGTGGAGTTGATAAAGAATGATTGATACAAGTTTGAAAAGTGCCTTTCATAATTAACACAAAAATAAACAGCTTTAATTGTCAATTCAATACCTTTTTTAGGGTATATGTTTGTACATTGTAGAGCAAATCTAAAATTTAATGTTCTGTAAAAAATATATTACAATACTGCTTTTCACTCTTTTTACATTCTCGTTAAACATCAACTATTTAGCTCAAAACAACGAAATAGATGATTATATACCATATGAAGAAGCTTCACTAAACACCCATCCTATTTTAACCATTAAAACTACGCTACATTTGGTTTACAGATCTAAAACAGATCCTCAAAACATCACACTAGATTCAATTAATTTTATTAAACAGCAATATTCATGGGTGAATAATGCCTATAAAAATATGAAGCCTCCTACCCTATTGCCTAAAAATGGAGAGTCCTATTATGTGCCAGATTCAAGAATAAGATTTAGGTTAGATACCATCATTTGCCATTATGATTCAGTCGCCTGGGATCGCATCTATTATGGTGTGGTAATGAGTGGCGGTGCCCCATGGAGAATAGATTCCATCAATCTTGAAAAAAACCTAATCGCTGTTCATGGAAAAAGAGAAAGCATTCTTAGGTCTAAAGGAGACAGCATTGTAATTGGCGGATCCAGCGGAAATGATGGCATTTACCATACTAAATCATTTTTTTCGGACAACAAAAACACCTATATCATTTTAGAAGAACCCTTATCTGTTGACATAGTAGATGGCAATGCAACCTACTTTACAAAAATTGACAAGAATTGCCATAAAGATAACTGGGTAAACTTAACCAATAGTGATAAAAATTCCATTCACATATTCTACACAGGTTCAACTGCTGACAAACCTGCTTTTGGTTGTGGTCCTTCTCCCTATTTTTTAAATGTATCGAGAGTGCTATTTAATGGAGGTTATGCAACTGCACAGCTCACAGCACATGAATTGGGTCATTGTTTAGGGCTTAGACACACCAATGTTCCGCAATTTGATGATCTCCCTCCTTCAGATAAATTTGGATGGATAAAGTGCAATAAAACCAACACTAGTAACAACATTATGGGATATAATCTCTGCAGAAATTATTTATCTCCTAAACAAATTGGATACATTCATAAAAGGTTTTCAACCAACCCTTCATTAATTAGAATAACTGCCAACGGAGAATATGATGATGATAAAAACATATCTGTATGGAAAAATGAAACATGGGATAAAGCCATGCTGGTGAGTGGAGACATCATTGTCCGAACTGGCAAAACCCTTACCATAAAAAGCACTGTATCAATGGCTGATAATTCAAAAATCTATGTTGAGAAAAGAGCAAAATTAATAATTGACGGAGCTGAGGTCACTAATAATCATGGGGGGGAATGGGGAGGAATAATTATCTGTAAAAGCTATTTAAGAAAGAACAAAAAACCCTGTTGGAAAAAAAATTATGGCATTATTGAAATGGTAAATAATGGAAGTCTAAAAAACACTATTGACAGTAATTAATCATTCTGATCTATTTCAAATTTCACCTCTTTTTTCTCTTCTTCTTCTACTCCTATTTTTTTAAGTAATTTATTGAACTTTCCATTTTTCTTTTTTGTAGTATCCTTTTCTTTGGTTTGCTTATTTATCGATTTGTTTTCTGCTTCCTTCATCTCCTCTTCCCATTCAATTTCAAAAATAGTGGTATCCTTTTTCTCTTTTTGGGTTTTTAGAGTTGAATCTTTTGAAAATAAACCAAGTTCCTCTTTAAGCACAGATTTGATTACTTGTTTTTCTTCCTTAATTATTTCTTTCTTATTTTGTTTTTTCTCTTCTTGATCGAGTTTAAATAAAGGATTATCTACTGTGCCATACATATTTAAGAAAATTATCTTACCCAACCCATCATCTTTAATAGGGCCAAATTCATTATCCGATTGCTCTTTCACCATTAATTCCCTTAACCTAAAACTAAAGTGATAATCTATAGAGTCATTAAAACCATGATTTCCAAATAAGGTCATATTCATTACGCTGGAAATTATATTCATTTTTGGAATCTCTATTATGCCATTTTTGATAGAGATCTCATTAGAAAGCTCAGAAAAATGAATGTGATTTAATTTTTTCTTTAATAGCTTGGTGTCTATTACCGACTTTACTAGTAAATTTTTATCTAAATAATCAGCAATATCCATCATTGAAGAATGACCAATTAATTCTCCTTTTTTTACATGAATTTTTGATGTTGCTATTAATTTATCGGTTTCTATCATTAATGATTGGTCCAGATATGAACTCAATTCAAAACTAATAGTTGCGGTACCCTTTAAGTGCTGATCTGTGAGATAATCCTGTCCGAAATTTTTAAAATCAGCAAAAAAGCTAGCAACATTGATGTTGTTTGCCTTTCCGTTAAGAGTTAATTTAAACTTGTTTTCTTCTGATGATTGAAGCATTGAATTAAGCTGGTAATTCCCATTATTGGCATAAAAATTAACATTATCAGCTTTTATGTGTTGATCATTTACAGATAATAATCCTGTTATTTTTTTGGCCTTAAAATCTTCATAGTATAATGTCCCTATATTTAATTTGGAGCTTATGTTAAATTGAGTTGGCAAAAGAAATTCCCAAGTGTTTTCTGTTTCATTATCCTGAGAAATCAATTGACCTAAATTCAGCTCTTCTATTTTAATGTCACTATTTACAGTCAAACTACTACTTATTCCAGTAATATAATCTAAGAAATTGTTGAAATTAAGGTGAGCCTCAAAACTCGAACCATTAAGTTCTCCCCTTATAAGATTTGATCGTATAGCTTTCTTGTCAAAAATTAATTCTCCATTAGTGTTCTCAATCAATATATTTTGATCAATTACATCTGCCTTCAAATTAAGAACATCAACATTACCATTTATTAGCTCAATTTTATAATCATCTCCTTGCTCATTGATGCTTAATTTATAGTTGATGTCTAATTTAGAATTCCCACTTAAGTCAATGGAAGAAATATTTGCAAAATCAGCTATTTTTTTCAATGAAATTGCTCCGTTAATAGCTCCTTCAATAGTGGGCTTTTTGAAATCAACAATTTTAAGAGCTCCAGTAAGCTTTCCTTGTCCTAAGGTTGCTTTAAATCTATCTAAAACAAACTCTTGTTTGCCTTCTTTATTAAGATTAATAAAGCTCCCATTCAAAGAAATAGAATTCAATGCTGTTGATGTATGTTTTTCTATCATGCTCCCAGATTCCATATTAAAATCTGCATTAAAAACGGGAGAGTTATTATTTGAAATTTCTCCTTTTAAATGGGCGTTAAACTGAACTTGTCCTTTAGCATTATATTCATTAAGAGAAGACAATATCTCAATAGGAAAAACACTGAACAACGATTCAAGAATTATATTTTTCCCTTTGAACTTTAAGTCAACATATGTCGAATCCGAATCCTTGTAAGAGCCGTTTACAATAAAAGACATCCCTTCAATTTTTAAATCCCCTTTATCGACTATATAAGTTGAGCTGTCATTGTTCACTTTTATATTAAGGTCAATGTCTGCATTCTTGTTTTTAAGGTAATTAACTTGATCTGCCGTAAATTCTTTAACAAGCACATGGCTTTTAGCAGTAAGGTCATACTGGTCTTTATTAAAATCTCCAGTAAAGTGAATATGTTTTGTGTAAAACCTATACTGCTGATCTGTATAGTGATTTTTATAATCTAATATTAAGTCATTAACTTCTACTTGCTGAAGGGAAAACCTGATCTCTTCATCTTTAGCACTAGAATCAGCTATCCATATATTGTAATTATCATTCCCTGCAGAGTCGACCTTTAATTTTAAATTAACGTGATCGCCTATGATCTTTTTTACTTCATAAGTGCCGCCAACAACATCAAAAAGGTCCATATTCATGTATAAGCTGCTGGCAAATAATAAAGTGTCTTCTGGATCAAGGACATCATTGATAAGTAGATCATTGAACTTTATTGCAATAGATGGAAACTGGTCGATAATAGATAATTCTACATTTTCCACTTTTAAATCAGCATTTAAACGCTGGTTTAATTCATCTAAAGCATATTTTTTTATTTCTTCCTCATAAATATATAGGATAGAAAATATTACTGTAATGAACAATATTATAACAGCTCCAAGCCCTATTAAAAAGTATTTAAGCCTTTTTAACCACATTTAACTTTAATTTGAAAATTGAATTTACCTGTATATAATACACCAACTACTTAGCATCGTTCGATTTATTAACCAATGATTATGAACAGAAAGGTGAACTTATTTTCTATAGATAGAATTAAGCTTTTTACAAATGGGACTCTATTTTAACAAACTTTACTTGATGAATTTCTTCTCCATCACTTAATACAAAAAGATAAATCCCATATTGTAGATGCCCAATATTGATGTAGGAATTTTCTGTTAGATGTCCTTCCATCACTAGCTTACCCGTAATGTCAATTACATTATATACAAATGGATCAAGAGGAATCTTATTTGAGCTAAATGCTAATTGATCATAAGCTGGGTTAGGATATATACTGAATTGAAAATCTTGGCTTGGATCATTAAAATGGCCATTGTACTGACAGCTTAAATAATCTCTGTAGGTATAGAAATAATTACTCATCTGATCTAATTGTTCTTGTGAAAAGAAATCTCTGCAATGCTTTCTGGAATAAGACATAATGTTTGTCGGGTCTGGATTATAAAAATCCCCTAAAGGATCCTGCTCATTACCAACATAAACACATATTTGATTAACATTTAATGAAGATAGCTTCGGATCTGCTGGTGTATCACACAAAAGATCTCCGGCAGTACTACAGTTAGTACCATTAACAAATTCATGACCATTTGAGGAAGAGTGAGTGTGTAATAAAGAAAAATAATGTCCTATCTCATGCGCCAGTGTACTTCCATTGGTTGAACATGAATTGAGCATGATTAATCTGTTTTTATCTAGTCCTGATAAATACGCATAACCACATAAATAAACAGTATCTCCATCTACTACTTTAAAAAGCTCTGGAACAAAATAAATATTTAAGTTGTTGAATTCGTCTTCCTCATCACATATTGTTTCGTCAATTATTTTTTCGAATTTTGCATACTCATTTTCATAGATGTATTGAATAGGTCCACAATGTTGAAAAACAATGCCTGCATTTTTAAAATATTCATTCACTAAAGAAAGTTCATCAAATACATCAGAAGAATCTATCCCGCCAGTGGAATCTGAATATCCAATTATATGAAATTTTACAGGCACTATAGAATCCTCAGGGGTTACCATCTCCTGCTTACTTCTAACCTTTTTAATGAATTCTAATATTATTTTTTTATCCTCTTTTGATACAGTAGTTCCACAATCAAATTCATTTTGAGAAATTAAAAATGTTGAGTAAAAGATGAGCAATAAAAAACAAATACTTTTCATAAAAATTCTTATGCATTTAAAATTACATTTTTTTATCCATGATGCGATTAAAGATCTCGTTTACTGCTGGGCACAATTCATCATTCCTTAAGTGGAGTTTCAATAATTTTTTTTGTCCTTTCATATTAGTATGTGGGTACTCTCTACATGCTTTGGGGCGAACCTCATAAATACTACAATAATTATCCTCTCCTAAAAAAACACATGGCAAAGTTTGTAGTACAAAATCTCCATCTTCATCAATTCTAAGGTGTTTTTCAGTAAACTCACCTGGTTTTATTTTCATGTATTTACTGATCCTGTTAATGTCTTTATCAGTAAAGAGCGGACCTACATTTCTACAACAATTACCACATGAAAGGCAATCAATCTCATTGAATACTTCATTGTGTTTTTCAATGAAGACAGCGTCAATCTCAGGCTCCTTTTTGTTTTTTAAACTCTTGACAAAATTATTCCTAGCCTTTTTCTTTCTTTTGGCCTCTATTTTAATATGCTCGATATCTAGACCCATTGACATCTCTTTAATTTGTTAAAGAAATTGAGTCTAGTTTCATTTTTACAGGGTTAATCTGTAATAAAAAAGTATCTAATGAATCTTTTGTAATTGGATCTGAAGTAGGAATGTCTATCCCCAATGGATCAACAGGATCTCCATTAATGTAAATTCTATAATCTAAATGTGGTCCAGTACTTAAGCCAGTACTTCCAACTTCACCAATTTTTTGACCCTGTTTTACAAAAACTCCTTTTTTGATTCCTTTTGCAAATTTAGATAAGTGAAGGTATTTTGTTTCTATATCACCAGAAGTATGGTCCATTTTAATATAATTACCTGCACCACTTGAATATCTAGCATGCGTAATAACGCCATCCCCTGTAGCTACTACGTCTGTCCCTTTTGGAGCAGCATAATCTACTCCATGGTGAGGCCTGTATCTTTTTAAGATAGGATGTAATCTACTATTAGAAAACTTAGACGAGATCCTAACATATTCTAAAGGAGCTGACAATAAAGCTTTTTTCATGCTTTCTCCTTTTTCATTGTAATAAGCAAAATCTCCTAAAGTGTCTTTTAAGTATTTAAAGCAATAAAAATCATGTCCTCGATGATTAAATAAAATTGCCTTGATCTCTCCAGTACCAATAAATTGACCTTCAACATATTTAGATTCAAAAATTATCTTAAAGTAATCTCCCTTTTGAATACCAAAAAAATCTATTGTCCATGCGTACATCTTAGCTACTTCCATTACCAACCCACCCGAAAGGTCTTGATCTATAAAAGCATTCCATAAGCTTGAATTAATAGTTCCTCCAGCACTTTGTATTCTAGTATCTATTTGTCTTTTATGTGCCTGAACACTGATCTCTTTTTCAAAATGAACTTCAATATATTCTACAGCACTTTTATCATAGATAAAGCAAATAGGTGTATGTGAACTATCATTTTTACAGATCATATAATAATTTCTTCCTGCTTTTATATTTCTAAAATCAAAAACAGTATCAAAACCACTAGCTATCTTATAAACTGTTGCTTGTGAAATCCCATACTTCGGAAGAATATGGCTTAATCCTTGATTCGGTTCTACCTTTGATGTGTCTACCCAATGATCTCTCAATAAGAAGCCATGAAGCTGAGTTGTGTCAAGAATAATTTCTTCAATTATTTCTTTTGATTGACTAATAGCCGGATCCTCTATAATCGAATTTTCACAATAAGAAAATAAGAGTATTGTGCAGCTAATACCTACAAACTTTAATAAGAAATTTAGATTGATCATTCTACTGTTTTTTTGATGGCACGAAATTAAAAAACATTTTTTAATAAAATTTAAACCTTTATATGATCTTAATATCTAAAAAATCCTATATTTAACCCACTAAACTGATAAAAATATCGATTAATGATAAAATTTTGCAGATTAAAATATTTTTCGTATCTTAGATATAAGAACCCTAATCTACCCCTATTATGAATTCCAAAGTACTAAATTGGTTTATTTTTTCAACGGCAATCTTTTTTCTCTGTATTGCATTTATCGTTTATACTTACATCATTGAGTATTAAAATAACACCATTAATTAAAAAAATAATGTATTTCTAAGTTTAAAATCATTTTTGATTTTAACAGGATGAAAAAAAACAAGACCAATATGATATAGATCTATGGTCAATGTGACGATCTTGTCTTTTTTAATTTCTCCCCATGCTTCATGCATATCTTTTGACCAATTAATATCATCAAATACAAAAACAGAATTTTCATCAATCTTATTCTTACATAGATTAAAATAATCCAAAGTCGCTGCTTTTGTATGATTACCATCAAAATAAACAAAATCTACGCTGTCTATTTGATCAATCAATTTAGGGAGTTCTTTGTTAAAACCTCCATTGATGAATGTCACGTTTTTAATTTTTAGTTTATTGGATAAGCTTTTAGCTATTTGCAATGTTGAGCTACAGCCCTCAATACTATATACACGACCTTTTTTCTTAGCCTTTGATAAATATGCAGTTGTTACACCTAATGAAGTGCCTATTTCAATGATGTTATTACATTGATATTTATCGACAAGCCTAAATAAAAGCTGGGCTGTTTTTCTGTTTTGCAAACTGTTTTTTGCAATCTGAGCTATTGTTCTATTATTTTCTTTTATTTTTTTACTTCCAGCACCTAAGTCATTTACCTTAATTACCTGCTTATTACTATATAGTTGATTTCTAAAATATTCAATAGGAATATAAGAATAGAAAGTTCGATTATCTTCTAATACAGATTCTATGAAATCATATACAAAGGGAGAATGTATCCCATATTTAGTTTTTGCTTTGAAAAAAAACTTAAGGTATGAATAGACTCCTAAACTCATAAATCAAAAGTAGCATCTTTTTATTGATTCTAACCTTATCAAAAAATGAAACAACAGAAAAAAAATATCTATTAGCTTTGCAGTGAAATGGAAGAGCCACAAAAAGAAAAAGAATTGTCATTTTTAGGCCATTTAGAAGAGCTAAGATGGAGGCTTGTTAAATGTGCTATTGCAATATTAATAATGGCATGTCTTCTTTTTTATTTTACTGACCCCATTATTAAACATGTCTATTTAGCCATGTCTAAAAGTGATTTCATCACCTATAAGATCTTTTGCAAAGTATCTAATCTTCTAGGTTTAACAGACAGCTTATGTGCGAATGATATTCCCATTCAAATTCAATCCATTGAAATGACCAAACAATTCTCTACCAATATGTATTTCGCTATTGTAGGTGGGATTGTAATCATGTTCCCATTCATTTTTTATCAGTTCTGGTGTTTTGTGAAGCCAGGGTTAAAAGAAAATGAGATTAAAGTGACCAAGGGAGTAAGCTATTTTGCTTCTATTCTGTTTTTTCTTGGGATACTCTTTGGTTACTTTTTAATAAGTCCATTGTGTGTACAGTTTTTTGGGGGATATAAGCTTACAGATGAAATCCAAAATAATTTCACAATAAGCTCCTATATGTCTATGATCACTACATCGACATTTTTCAGTGGCTTATTCTTTGAGCTACCTGTTGTCATTTTTATATTGTCCAAATTAAAATTTGTAACCTCCTCTTTCTTAATTAAATACAGGAAACATGCATTAATAGCTATTATGCTGCTTTCTGCTATAATAACACCCCCTGATGTAATAAGTCAAATTTTGGTATCTTTGCCCATCCTTGCTCTATACGAAGTTGGAATTATAGTTGCCAAGCTTGTTGAGAAAAAATCCCTGTAATTGATTAACTAATTGTTTGTTTATAGATACATATCAATTATTTTGATGCTTTTATTAGTATCCCAATCATTTACTCAAAAAACTAAAATTACAGGAATCGTAATTGATGCGTTTTCTGAAGAAACTATCCCATTTGTAAATGTTTATTTCCAAGGCACTAAAGTTGGTGTGATTACAGATTTAAAGGGCAAGTTTGTGCTAGAATCATTTTATGCTACAGATTCATTAGTTATCTCATTTATTGGATACGACAAAGTGATAATTCCTATTCGAAAAGATGTTTCCCAAACCATAGAGATCAAGCTTAAAGAAGCTACAACTAATCTTCAAGAGTTAATTGTAATCCCTAGTGACATCAACCCAGCTCATCCTATAATTAAAAGGGTTGTTGCTAATAAAAAAGTTAACAATAGAGAAAAACTAGACGCCTATCAATATGAAGTATATAATAAGATTCAATTAGATCTTAATAATATTACTGAAGAATTTAAAAGCACAAAAGCATTTGAAAAATTCAATTTTATTTTTGATAATATTGACACCTCAGAATCAAAGCCTTTTCTGCCAATCTTTATTTCTGAATCTATTTCTGATTATTATTTCAAAAAAAATCCAAAAACTCACAAAGAAATAATCAAAGGTTCAAAGGTTTCTGGTATTGATAATAAAAGTATAGCTCAATTTACTGGTGACATGTATCAGCAAGTAAATATTTATGACAATCAATTATCTGTATTTGGGAAGAATTTCATTAGCCCAATAGCTAATCAATCTATGTTGTATTACAAATATTATTTAATTGACAGCTCAAATGTAGATGGTTATTGGTGTTACGAACTTCAGTTCCTACCTAAAAGAAAAGGGGAGTTAACCTTCGAAGGCACCCTTTGGGTTCATGACACAACCTATGCTATTAAAAAAGTAACAGGAGCTATCTCAAAGGATGCTAATATCAATTTTGTAAATGAATTAAAAGTTACTCAAACTTTCGAACAAGTAGAGAAAGAGGTGTGGATGCTCACTAAAGATGAATTGTTTGTTGATTTTGAATGGTTAGAAAAAGCCCTTGGTTTCTATGGTAAAAAAACCACTTTTTATAATGACTTTGTTATTAATGAACTTAAAGAAGAACCCTTTTATAGCGGAGCTGAAAATATCTTTATAAAAGATTCTGCTAATATACGTTCGGAAAAATACTGGGAACTACAAAGGCATGACTCATTAACTACTCAGCAAAAGGGCATCTATCAAATGATAGACACGCTTCAGAAAGTACCTATTGTAAGAACCTATGTAGACATTATTTACCTTCTTGCATCTGGATATAAGATTGTTGGTAAGTTTGAATTAGGTGAGTACACCTCTCTTTATTCTTTTAATGATGTAGAAGGCCATCGATTTAGAGGAACTATTAGGACTAGTAATAATTTCAGTAAAATGATAGAATTATCATCTTTTGCTGCCTACGGGTTGTGGGATCAAGAGTTCAAATATGGGTTTGGCACTAGGTTCTTCATTACAAAAGAACCCAGAAGAATGATCCATGCGGTATACAAGCACGATGTTGAACAAATTGGACTTAGTTCCAATGCCTATAACAATACAGGAGTTGTTTCCTCTTTTTTAAGGAGGAACCCATTTAACAAGCTTATCTTCAATACAGAAATGCGATTTTCCTATTCAAGAGAATGGTTTCATGGTCTTACAACAAGTTTTCTATTTAGAAATGCAAGATTTCAGCCTTTAGGAATCATTCCTTTTAACCAATTAGACCCACAGGGAAACACCTTTCCAAAAGAAAATATTATCACTTCAGAGCTCTCTTTTAAAACACGTTTCGCATTTGGCGAAAAATTTATATCTGGAGAATTTGACAGAGTAAGTACTGGTACTAAATTTCCGATTATTGAATTTAATTATGGTTATGGATTTCCTAATCTATTGGAAAGCGAATATGAATATCACAGATTAAAACTATCCTTTGACCACACCATTCGGTTAGGGATCTTTGGCTCTACTCAATACAAAGTAGAAGGAGGTAAAATCATAGGAGATGTCCCTTATCCTTTATTAGAAGTTCATCCTGGTAATGAAACATGGTCTTATAATGAAAATGCATTTAATATGATGAACATCTGTGAATTTATCAGCGATGAATACATTAGCTTTAAAGTACAACAACATTTTGATGGGTTAATATTGAATAAAATTCCATTTCTAAGAAAATTAAAATGGCGAGAAGTTGCTGCTTTTCAAGGAGTTTGGGGCAGCTTAAAATCAGAAAATGAAAACGTTCTTTTATTGCCAGATTATGCTAGCTCACTTCAGAACAAACCCTACCTTGAGTCTTCTTTAGGTATAGAGAACATTTTTAAGTTTTTGAGAATTGATGTAATTTGGCGACTTTCGTACCTTGACAATGAATTTGAAGGAATTAATGTGAGCCCATTAGGTTTGAGAGCAATGCTACAATTAGAATTTTAATGATCTTAAAAACAGAAAATATCTCAAAATCTTATAAGAACAGAGATGTTGTTAAAGATGTTTCTATTGAAGTAAAAGAAGGAGAGATTGTGGGGTTATTAGGCCCAAATGGAGCAGGCAAAACCACTTCATTTTATATGATAGTAGGCTTAGTAAGCCCAGATAAAGGAACAGTGTATTTAGATGGTGAAAACATTACAAAAGTTCCTATGTACAAAAGGTCAAAAATGGGAATTGGCTATCTGCCTCAAGAAGTTTCTGTTTTTAGAAAATTAAGCGTTGAAGATAATATTCTGGCTATTTTACAAATGACAAAGTTGAGTAAAGAGCAGCAGAAGCATAGACTCGAAGAATTACTTGAAGAATTTGGGCTTAACCATGTAAGAAAAAATTTGGGTATAAAATTATCTGGAGGAGAAAAAAGAAGAACTGAAATTGCCAGAAGCTTAGCAATTAACCCATCTTTTATTCTATTAGATGAACCATTTGCTGGGGTTGATCCTTTAGCAGTTGAAGACATTCAAAAAATAGTTTTACAACTCAAAAAAAAGAAAATTGGAATTTTGATCACTGATCATAATGTTCAAGAAACACTAGGCATTGTAGATAGGGCATACTTGTTATTTGAAGGGGCTATTTTAAAATCTGGATCTGCAGAAATATTAGCTGAAGATGAGCAAGTAAAAAAAGTTTATCTTGGACAAAACTTTATACTAAGAAAAAAAACATTTAATTAACATGCGTTGGGCACCCCTACTTGCTATTTTCATTTTAAATAAGTTTTTTTTTAGCCAGCACTCCGACTGTAAAACAGCATTAATTTACGATTCAAAGCAAATGGGTGAGATTTCAGTTTCTGAAGGATATGGTGATGAAATGGAAATCTTTGGCCATCCAATTTACAATGATCATTTTTTTACAGAAGAACACAATACGTTATGGATCTATCTATATTTTAGGGATTCAGCAGAATTTGAATTTGAGCTCTCCCCTGATAAAAAGTCTGATGATTTTGATTTTATGCTCTATAAAATTGACAGGCCTGACTTTTGTGATTACCTCAAAAAACATCAGCCTATTCCATTAAGATCAAATCTCGCGAGAAAAAACCCTCAATCTGGTGGTATTACAGGAATGCGATCCACCAACAATAACAATTACTCAAAAGCAGGGTACGAACCATTTTTCTCCTCTACATTAAAGATCAACAAAGGGGATGAGTTTTATTTAATTATTGACAGCCCTTATGGAGGAAATGGAAAGTTTAAATTATTCTCTGAATGTAAATTTATAGACACTAATATTGTTCCAAAAGAAATTGTTGTTCCACTTAAGCCAATAAAAAAAAACATCCCAAAAAAAACAAAATCATCAATCTCTATTGTTTTTACCAATGACTCTTTATTTGCAGTCCCATTTAAGGATATTAATATTTTTGGTGTTGATGAAAATGATTCGATCATTAAATATGAATCGGACTCTTTAAAGATCATTACAGAAAATCAATCAAAAAAATATGAATTTACTGTAACTGCCAATGGATATGAACAACAAAAATTTACTTATAGATCTTATCGATTTAAAGACACTCTCGTTCAATTTAAATTAACTCCTTTAAAAATAGGAAGTGTACTGAAATTTGAAAACATCCGTTTTGTTCCTGATAAAGCCACCATACTTATAGAAAGTAATCCTGACATTGAAAAGCTAATAAGCTTTTTAACTGTGAATAAAGAAATAGATGTAGAAATAGGAGGCCATGTTAATGGATTAGGGAAAAACAAAAGAAAGTATAATTCTTTATCTAAAAAAAGAGCTAAATCAGTTTATAAAGAATTAATAGCATCAGGTATAGCAGCTAATAGATTAACTTATATTGGCCATGGAAATACAAAACCTATATATAAAGTGCCAACTACTTTAGAACAAAGTAGCGCGAACAGAAGAGTTGAAATTACAGTTGTTAATATAAAATGAATTACATATTACATATTGAAACTAGCACTAAAGTTTGCTCTGTTGCCTTAGGAGGGAATGGGAATTTAATTGGCTACAAAGAAGAAATTTCTGAAAAATACATACATGCTGAAAGATTAACTATTTTAATAAATGAATTAATTCAAGAAAACAATATAAGTTTTAATGATCTTTCAGCTATTGCTGTTAGTAAAGGACCAGGGTCTTATACTGGCTTGAGAATTGGTGTTTCTACAGCAAAAGGACTATGTTATGCGCTCAATATCCCATTAATAAGCATAGATTCACTATTTAATTTATTCTTAAATTTCAAACAAACCTTCAACGATAATAATGAAAATAACATTGTTATTCCAATGATTGACGCTAGAAGAGATGAGGTATATACGGCAACTTTTTTAGACGATGGAAGTGTTTTAAATAAAACACGAGCAAAAATAATTGATGCTGCTTTTTTTATCCACTATTCTAATTACAAAAAAGTACATTTAATAGGAGATGGCTGCTTAAAGTTTAAAGGAAGATTTAAGCAATCCAATCTAATACTTCATGAAGATTTACTTTGCTCATCTAGCTCTATGACAAATTGTATATATGAAAAATTTCAGAAAAAAGAACATGAAAATACTGCTTATTTCGAACCCTTCTACTTAAAGGATTTTAAGCCTTTTTAACTACCTATTTTTCAAAACAACCAACAGTTTTACACGTTACTTATTTCTTATCGTGCTATCTGTTTAATTTGTCGTGACAATTATAATTTTAGTAGAAAAAATTTATTTACTAGCATAATTATTACAAAATTTAACATCTTATTACTTTAATAACTAATCTATACAAATGGATTTATTAAAACATAAAGGTACTGAAACAACCCCTAGCGTTAACTTCAACCCTGAAAATGGGAAATTAATTATTGAAGGGAATTCAATCCCGAATAATGCTGAAGAATTTTTTACACCTATACTATCCTGGCTCGAAGAATATGTTAATACGACCAAGGTGAAAACCACATTAATTATTAAGCTTCATTACTTTAATGTTTCTTCCTCAAAAAGAATCCTTTACATGTTTTACAAACTCAATGAACTTCTAAAATACAATAAACCAGTTGTTATAAAATGGTATTATAGTGAAGATGAAGATGAAATGTTTGAAGTGGGGCAAGATTTTGCCTTTATGGTGAATGTTCCTTTTCACTTTATTGAATATACTCCACACCCGGTTTCTGTAGCTTAACAAGACGACACACCTTAACTAAATTTTCATTGTAGTTGTATTACTAATCCTATTCTTTAAATTTGCAAAAATTTCATTCCCGATGAAGACAACTACAAAAGTAGCTCATCCTATTATGGATATCAGCATTTTCCTAAGAGAAAACACCTATTTAATTAAAATAGTACTAAATCAATATGAACAAATTTACAGGGTCAAACAGTTGGATGTAACTAGTATTGATGATGTAAAAAAAATGCTTGATGAAGATTTCTTAAACAAAACTTATATGAGATTTGTTGAAATGAGTAAAGATTTTAAAGCCAGCTTTAACAACATAAACAAAATTCAAAATGAACAATAAATCAATAATCATTACAAATGCTATAATGGGCATTGCCATAGCTATTTTATTTATCCTTCACTTTTCCAATGAATCACCAAAAAGTAGTGCTAATGTAGAACAAAACACTAATTCAGTTCTGTCTGTTGATGAAAAGGAACCTGAAAATATAAATGACTTTAAAATTGCTTTTGTTAATAGCGACACTCTTGCAAAATATTATGATTTTTCTAAAAAATTAAAGGCTGATCTTCTTAAAAAACAATCTAAAGCAGAATCTCAAATAAAAAAGAAATATGCTAATTATCAAAAACTAGTTAGTGAATACCAGCAAGCCGCAGAGATCATGGGGCAAAATGAAGCTGCTCAAAAAGTGCAAACTATAAATATGCTTGAACAAGAAATTATGCAGCTAGAACAAACGCTAAGTCAAAATTATGCTAGCCAAGAATTAGAAGCTTCTAATAAATATGTTAATGAAACAGCCGATTATCTACAAATAATAGGAGCCAATTTAGGTTATGATTATATACTAAGCTATCGAGTTGGAGGCCCAATGCTTTTTGCAAATCCATCCCTTGACATAACGCAAGATATCATTGGCTACCTTAATGAAGAATACAATAAAAACAATGACTAATGACTATTGCTGAAAGTATAAAACAAAATAATATTGCTGAATATATTTTATTTATGTGGCAAGCAGAAGATATGGTGCGAGCATTTAGCTTAGATATTGAAAAAATACAATCAAATATTGTCAAAGATTTTAATGGCGAAGAAAAGGATTTACTTTCTTTAATATCTTGGTATAAAGACCTTATAAGAAAACTAAGAATTCAGGGGAAATCAAAAAAAGGTCACTTAAATGAAATTAATGAGATCATTAATGAATTAAATTATTTACACGCTACTTTGATCAACCTCATGCAAGACCCAATTTATAGCGATCTATACAAAGTGGCTCTGCCTTTTATAAATGATTTTAGAGAAAAATCAGACAGCTCAAATGAAAGTGACATCCATTTATGTCTAAATGCAATATACGCTAAGCTCATACTTAAATTAAAAGGAACTGAGATTTCTGAAGAAACAGAAAAGGCATTTGAACATTTCAGAAACGTTTTAGCGCATCTTTCCGTTAGATACAAGGATATGAAGGCTGGAACCCTGAAAATTAAAAATGAAAACGCTTAGCTGTAACTATATTGATGTTAAATTAAGCATCGGAATTTCAACCATTTACTCTATTATTTGTATAATTAGTTGACGATTAATGAAAATTATAAATGTCATAGAAAAATACAATTATGGTATTATTGGAACTTTAGGGGTTCATATGATCTTATTCATTTGGCTCAATATAGAAAACATGTCATTTACAATAATTGATCCTTTAGAAAAGACAATTGCTGTATTGGATTATTCTGAGGATTTATCAGAAATTGATCAATTACAGAAGGAATTAGAAAAGCTTAATCAAAATGTAAATCCAAATAATATTAAGAATGTAGCAACTAATCAAGAGCTAGAAGAAACTCAATATTCAAATCAAACCCCCATTAACAAAGAAAAAGCACAGCAAGAAGCTAATGAAAACATTAAAAAATTTGAGGCTGAACAAAAAAGAATAGCTAGTGCTGACAATCCAACTTTAAATGATAATCAAACAACAGAAGACCAAATAGACCCTAATCTTTTTAAAAAAGATGAAGAAAATGAAAACGCTTCTTATGGTTCTAATATAGTGGCCACTGCCAATTATTATGTTCCGAACAGAAATTCACTTTTTAAAAAAATACCCTCCTATAAATGTAAAAATGAAGGTATTGTAAGGGTAACAATAAAAGTGGGTAGAAATGGAAAAGTAATTCAGTTTGAGGTTGATGAGTCAAACACTAACACTTCCAACATTTGCCTCAGACAGCAAGCTTTAGAGTATGCATCAAAATGGAGGTTCACACAAGACTTTAATGATGAAATAAAAAAACAGGGTTGGATAGAATTTAATTATTTAGCACAATGATGAATAACTTTAATTTGTAACCTTTAATTTTATTCTTAGTTATAATCCTAAACTTAGTAGCATTAACATGACACATTGCCAATCAAAACTATTGTTTTTAGTCCTATTTTTTTCAAGTATTAATTGCTTAGGGCAAGAAAATTGGAACCTTGAAAAGGGGCTCCTCCAAGTAAAGGAAGAAATAAATTATTGGAGCAATGACAGTAATGTAATCAGAAGTGTTGGACATTATAACAGCACAAGCTTTTCCGGTTTAGGTAAAAGAGTTGGAGTTTGGAAATTTTATTACGAAAATGGTAATATTGAGGAGGTCACTAATTACTATATTGGAGAAAAACATGGTCCCTCTAGCTACTTCTATCCTTCTGGTAAGAAAAAATTTGAAGCTTTTTTCTTTTTAGGTGTTCAAGACTCAACCTTTAAAGCATATTATCCAAATGGAAAATTAGCTGAAAAAGGAAGCTTCGCGGGAATTCCGCCTTCCTTTTTAAATGACACCAGTAATTATATAGACTGGCAATTAAAGCTAGATCAGTTCAATGATCAAAAAATTGGATCTTGGGAGTATTATTATAATAATGGTGAGTTATTTCAAGTAACTTTATTTAAAGATTCTAATGAGCTCCTTATTAAACACTTTAATAAAGAAGGGACTTTAACTGTAGATGATGGTAATGGATTCATAAAAGAAAATTACATATCAGGTGCTCCTAAACAAGTCTCTTATTATAAAAATGGATTACTTGATGGTGAATTTAAAATGTGGAATGCCAATGGCTCTTTAAGAACCTTTGGAAACTACTTATCTGGATCAAAAGATGGAGAATGGACAGAAAGGTATTTTGTCGCAGATCAAATCTATCAGAAAACAACTTTTAAAAAAGGCAGGAAAAATGGTTTATTTATAGAATACATCCCTAATGGCACTAAGGTTATAGAAGGTTCCTATAAGGATGATGTGAAAAATGGCAACTGGGAATATTTCTTTGAAACTGGAGACAAAGACATGAAAGGTCCTTTTAAAGAAGGTAAGCAGCATGGTGAATGGAGCTATTGGTATCCAAACGGACAGCTTTACTACAAAGGACATTTTGAAAATGACAAAAAAACTGGAGAATGGATCTTTTATTATAAAGATGGTTCTATTTGGAAAAAAGGATTCTATGAAAATAATCTTAAAGAAAATGAATGGACTACCTATTTTGAAAATGGGCAAAAAGCAATTGAAGGCAGCTATAAAAATGGTTTAGAGAGTAAGATTTGGTTTTCTTGGTATGAAAATGGACAGATAAAAGATCAGGGAGAGTATAATAAAGGATTAATGAGTAGTAAGTGGGAAGGGTGGTATCCAAATGGTCAAATAAGATATAGTGGAAGTTACAATGAAGATCTTAAATGTGAAAGCTGGAAATATTGGACAGATAAAGGAACTCTTAAAGATGAAGGCTTTTATAAAATTGTCACCAAAGAAAAAGATAAAACTATTAGCAATAGAAATATTAAAACTTCATACAAAAACGGAAATTGGAAGTCTTATGATCAAACTCAAGGAAAACTGGTTTCAGAAGGAAGTTATAGTAATGGAAAACAAGATGGAAGTTGGAAATATTATTATCCAGGTGGTGTAATTGTAAATAGAGAGGTCTCTTATAAGAATGGTAAACTCAATGGAACATCTAAAGAATTTACAAGAAGAGGCCAGCTAAAGTCAGAGATCAATTATAAAAACAATAAAAAACATGGAAACATGAAAGTGTATTCTAAAAGAGAAAAATTAATACTTCATGTGATTTACAAGGATGGTGTTAAAATAAAAGATGTACTAAAAAAGATTGATTACCGATACTCTAAACCAAAAGAATAATTTAAAATTTAATTTTGTTTATTTAGAAAATTAAGTACAAATCCTACTCCGATTTTTTTATATTAGTTTAAAAATCTTAAAAACCTTATATGAATAGAGCTATACTATTTATCCTATTTACAAGCTTTTTTACAACATTTTACTCTCAAGACCCTATCTTAAAGGGTGTTATAATGGATGGTGAATTTAATGAACCGCTAATCGGAGTTAATGTACTTTTAAATAATGGAAAAGGAGCCGCAACCGATTTTGATGGTAAATATTCAATTACAACAGAACCTGGAGAATATAAAGTTATCTATAGGTATATAGGATACAAAACAATCACTAAGAATATTGTATTAAAATCTGGTGAAACCAAAGTAATTAATTTAACAATATCAGCTTCTACTAATCAGCTAGATGATGTGGTGGTATCTGCAAGTAAATATGAACAGAAATTAGGTGAAGTCCCTGTTTCAATGGCCATAATTAAACCAGCTTTAATCGAGAATAAAGCCATTAGAGATGCCGAAGCCATTATTGAACAGGTCCCTGGTGTACAAGTCAATGAAAATCAGATTAGTATTCGAGGAGGTAGTGGATGGAGCTATGGCGCAGGTAGTAGAGTAATGGTGCTAGTAGATGAAATGCCTATGCTAGCTGGAGATGCCAATGATATTAAATTCAGTGCAATTCCAATGGAAAACATTGCACAGATTGAGATACTTAAAGGGGCCTCTTCTGTACTATATGGTTCTTCTGCTTTAAATGGCGTAATTAATATAAGGACTAAATATCCTACTGAAAAACCTACCACAAATATTACTGTCTCAAATGGATATTACTTACCTGGATATGCTACGCGAAAAAGCAAAGATGTAAATGGCAATGACACCACTCTAAAAAGAGAAGGGCAAACATGGTGGGATGGCAATGCTAGGTATTATGTTCAAAGTAACTTTACTCATTTAAGGAAATTAGGAGAACATAACGATCTTGTTATTGGAGGAAATTTTATGCAGGATCAAGGTATTAAGCTTGGGTCCTTTGAAAATAGATATCGTCTTAATGGAGGGCTTAAACATTATTCTAAAAAATACAAAGGGCTCAATTACGGATTGAATGTCAATAGTAATTTTAACGATGCGAGCGTCTTCTTCATCTGGGCCGGTGGGGATAGTGTACTTCATGCTCAAGGAGGAATCGACACTGCTACTACTACTTTAAGTGAATACAATAGCTCAAGGTATATGATCGACCCATATTTAACCTATTTAGATACCAACGGCAATAAACACAATATAAGAACAAGGCTCTTTAGGTCTGACAATAAAAACAACACCAACCAAGCGGCTACAGCCAACTTCTATTTTGCAGAATATCAATACCAAAAAAGATGGGACAACCTGTTTACCCTTACTACAGGTATTACTACATCCTATACCGATGTGGTCTCACAATTATATGGAAATCACACATCAAATAATATCGCTGCTTTTGTACAAGGGGATAAAAAGTGGGATAAGGTTACACTAAGCGGAGGAATGAGGTTTGAATATTATAGAATAGACTCAGTAGCAACCGAAGGTAAATTCTTCCTTTTTGATGACCCCATCCCTTTTCAGCCAGTTTTTAGGCTTGGTGCTACTTATAATCCTCTTGAGTATACTTTTATAAGGGCATCCTATGGCCAGGGCTACCGTTTTCCTTCCATTGCTGAAAAATACATCTCCACTTTTGTTGGCGGACTAAATATTTTCCCAAATAATAATATACAACCAGAATATGGATGGAGTGCAGAAATAGGTATAAAACAAGGGTTTAAAATCAAAAACTTTCAAGGTTATTTAGACGTTTCTGCTTTCTTGACCCAATATGAAGACATGATGGAATTCATGTTTGGATTTTACAATACTGACGGTACCGACATTAGCTATAGTGAATTATTTCAGGTAATTGGGGGGGATTTATCTAGAATTACAGAGTTTTTAGGTGCAAGAAGTACAAATATCCAAAATGCAAATATTCCAGGAATGGAAATCAGTATTGTTGGCCAAGGTGACATAGGAGATATTTCATTAACTGTACTTGCTGGTTATACTTACATTAATCCAACTGCTATCAATCCTGATTCAGCATACCTCTCAACATTTAGTGACCCTGAATTACAAACATTGAAATATAGAAATAAGCACATGGCAAAAATTGATTTTCAATTAGATTATAAAAAAATTGCTTATGGAACTAGTATTAGATATACAAGTTTTATGGATAATGTAGATGATGTATTTACAAGACCAATTGTTGGAACCATTGAAATTCTTCCTGGTTATGGTCCTTATAGAGATGCTAGACGTACTGGAGATATTATATGTGATGCTCGGGTTTCTTATGGAGTTACTAAAACCTCTAGACTTTCATTACTAATGAATAATGTATTTAACCGGGAATATAGTAACCGTCCTGGAAATGTAATGCCTCCAAGAACTATTATCTGTCAATATACACTTAGGTTTTAAAGTAGAATGAAATACTGCTAAGTCAAAAAATCAGCTTTTTAGCTCATTAGATTTTTTATTGTTTTCCATATCAAATCACTTTCGTATCCTTTTCTTTGTAAATAATTGGCTACTTTGTTTTGAACGATATAATCACTTTTACCTTTTGTTGTTCTGATTTTCTCCTCAGCTAATTTTTTTAGACTTTGCAAATAAGCATGGTCAGGAATCTCTTTTAAGCTATTTAAAACTGTTTCTCTCTCTATCCCTTTAGCTCTCAACTCTACACTTATTTTAATCCTCCCCCATTTTTTTATCCTAAATTTCCCACTAACAAATGCTATTGCATAACGTTGATCATCTATGAACTTATTCTCTATAAGGTGCTTTATAATTTCAGTAATACCCTCTTTTTCAACTCCCCATTTTTTTAATCTTTCCTGTACTTCTACGGTACACCTTTCTTGATACGCACAATAGCCCATTGCCTTGGACAAGGCTTTGTCTTTTGTGATTTTTTGCTGCATTAAAAATTTATTTCTTTTTCAGGATCCAAGAATTCAGACCCTCATTGTTAAGAATTTCTTTTCTAGCTGCTTTCGCTTTTTTTCTTGATGAATATCCATTGATTGCTATACGATGTAAGCCATTATGAATATCTAGTTCAATCGCTTCAAACCCCATAGCGCGTAATTTTTTAAGAAAATTATCTGCGTTCTTTTGTTTCTTAAAACACCCTCCAATTAAAAAATACTTATTGTCCATTTTAATATCAGTGCTATTCCCTTTTTCATTATTATGGACATAAGTAGATTCAATTTCAGGAAGTTTAGATGGTGTATCATGCATTTTAACAGTAAGATAGATCTCACTATCATCTAATTGATATTCCCCAAATTGATCTAATTCTGAAGAAGTAACTATAACTTCTGACAACTCTTCTTCTACGATTGGGTTAAATTCTACACAGCTTACCAACGAATTGTATTCATACACACGCTCTTTATGAAATGAGAATGGATTGAGGTCTGAATAATGAAATTCACCCCCACTTTTAAATAGGTTTGTTTTCATGGGAATCCAAACAGAATAAAAAACAATAGGAACCAAAACTGCTGCTACCCACCAATATTTAAATTTTCGTTTATCTTTTTTATTTTGATATTCTTGAAGATTAATGACTGGAGTTTCTTCTTTTTCCTCCTCAATCGGATCTTCATTAGTAAATGGAACAGCATCCAATACCGGCAATCCAAAAGAACTCATTAAAAAGTTATTTCCAGTGCTCTTAAATTGATATGTATTCTCTTTAATAAACAGCAGCCCGATATTAGGAAATTCGAGCCTTTTTTCATTAGATATCGTTTTACTTATTAGGCGGGTATATTCAGCTAATTTCTCTAAAGCCTCCTCATAAGAAATCCCTTCTTCAGCACTAATCCTATGAGCAAGAAGACCATCGTTATTTATTAAACTCTTATTGAAAAGTAAATGTTTAGATGGAGGGAAAATTCTATTATTCGACTCGTCTAATCTAGCGGGTAAATAATTAGCCACAAAGCCACCAAACCCAGGAATGATCACACAATCGTGCTCAAATAATAATTCATAAATATGTTTAGATATATTGTTCAATTCCTGTATAGCTTTTTACTTTAAAAGTATAGATAAAGTTACTATATATTAGAAAAGAAAAAACACTTCCTTAACATAATTAACAACTAACTTTTTAACACAATACTCTGTGTATCATTAATATCCAAAAAAAATCTAACTATATTTATTAGATTAAATCTTTAATATTCATATTAGTCTTTGCTAGTTCTTTTTTAAATGCACAAAATTGTGTCTATAATGAGATTACACTTGAACTAACTACAGGTGATTGGGCTTCTGAAGTTTCCTGGTCAATTACAGACACAAATGGGATAACTATAGATACCTGTAATCAATCTTACTTAGATTACACTCTATATACAGATACATTATGCCTTGAAGATGGTTGTTATAATTTCAACATGTACGATAGTTATGGTGATGGTTGGCAAGGTGGAAGTTATGAGTTAATTGATTCTTTAGGCAATATAATCTCTAGTGGAAATCTACAAGGGAATTATTTTTTTGGCAGCATTGTATTTAGTGTAAATAGTAATTGTGCTGTGGTGGGTTGCACATGCCCTTCGGCAACTAATTTTAATCCAGCTGCTACCATAGATGACACGAGCTGTCAATTTATTTCAGATAATATAATCTTATTATCGAACTGGAATGACAGTACTCTCCCGCAAAACAGTTTAAATGGAAGCTATAACGAAGTTTATGGGTTTGCTAATAATGGGATGGAATATGGAGTAATTGGATCAACTATGGGCACTCATATTATTGATGTAACAGATCCAACAAATCCTTATGAAATCAGCATGGTTCCTGGAGCATTTCAAGGAATTGGAGTTACTCACAGAGATTTTCATGTTATGGATAATTACTTATATGCCGTGTGCGATCAAGGCGCGAGTACACTTCAAATAATTAATCTTAGCGACCTACCTAATAGCATCTCTATCGCATACGATTCTGACTCTCTTTTTAATATTGCTCATAATATTTTTATAGATACTACTGCTAAAAAGCTTTATGCCTGTGATGTTGCAGGAACGAACAACTCCAATACTTGGGATTCACCATTAATGGTTTTTGACATCTCTAATCCCACTCAACCTATATTACTTCATGACATGAGTGGTTTTATCAATAACACACATGATATCTGGGTAGAGAATGATACTGCTTACATCAATATTCCTTCCACTGGTTTAGTGATCTATGATTTTAGTTCAATTCCTTTATCCATAGGCTCTTTAACCTCTTACCCTGATCAAGGAACCAATCATTCAGGATGGAAAAAAAATGATCTTTATATTTTTGCTGATGAAAATCATGGTTATGACCTAAAGTTGGTAAACACCTCATCCATTGGTAATTTAACAATAAGTAGCTTAATTAATTCCGATGTAGATCCTTCTTCTATAGCACATAATATTATTATTAAGGATCAATTTGCCTATTTATCCTATTATCATGACGGATTGCAGATCTTTGATATTTCAGACCCATCAAATCCTCTAAAAGTTGGCTTTTATGATACTTATCTCCCAAATCATCATAATGGATATGCAGGAGCATGGGGAATATACCCAATGTTGCCATCCGGGAATATTTTAATTTCAGATATACAATCTGGTTTATATGTATTAGATTTTATTAAGGATCAGATACATATATGTGAGAATGATAGCGCAATAATAAATGGTGACACAGTTTATTCTGAAGGATATTATTACAATTTCCCTATTGATTCATTAGGTTATACTACAGTAGATATAACAGAATTATCCTACTATCATCCATTAAATAATTATTTCACAGTTTCTATTGCAGATGGAGACAGTGTTTTTTTAGGGGGATATTATCAAACACAAGCTGGGTTATATGTTGACAGCCTAATTAGTTCTTGGGGGTGTGATTCAATTGTATTTACAACTTTAAATATCGAAACAGGAGTTTCAATATCTAATTATTTAAAAAAGACAGCAATAATTTACCCTAATCCATCTAACCATCTTATCAATATAGAATCAGCTTATTTAGGTGAAGTAATATTATATGATCTGCTTGGAAATTCAATAGCCAGCTATTACAAACAATCTAATAAATTAGTCATTCCTGTTCACTCTTTATGTAAGGGAATTTACCTACTAAAAATAAAAAACGAAACCTATAAACTAGAAGTAATTAAATTCTAACTCCCATAACACAAACATCATCTATTTGTTCAAAATCTCTTTTCCATTCAGAAAATTCTTTAGACACCTTATTTTGTTGATTCTTCAGATCATCTTTACTAATGTTCAATAAAAACTGCTTGAAATTTTTGTATTGAAATCCTGGTAGGTTAGCAATTTTATCTTGAGAGCAAATTACATTGGGGAATAAAATAGACAAGAAAACAATATATAGATGCCAGCTTTTCATTTAGCATTTAATTTATTAGCCAGTTGCTGGAATTGCCTGTACTCATTTTTAATATTTTCCTGTACTTCTTTAATGCTATTTATGTGTTGCTTAAAAACTTGCTGATCTTGTTGAAGAACCTTCCAGAAAGGATCGGTATTATAAACCTCATTTTTACCTTTAGTTTTTTCAATAAATGATTTATACATGTCATTAATAGCTTTTTCAATGTTTTCTAATTCTTTTACTTTTTTTGACACCTCCATTAAATGAGTTTTCAATTGCATGCATTCTGCTGAGTTTGATTTCAAATGTTTATTCTCAAGATCATTATAGATCAATCTATGATCATTCAATAAATGAAGGTTCTCAGAACGCAACTTCTTTAAATTGTCAATAGTTTTAGTGAATCTTTCCTTGTAATCACTCACTTTGTAGATTTTAACTAAAGGAAGAATGTTTTCATTAATATAATCATTGAGCTCATGACTGTTTTTTACCAATTTTTCACCATTGTTTGAAATCTCTTTATTTAAATATTTCATGTTTTTTTTGGTTTGTTTCACCATCCCCCATTCCTTGCTATTTGAAGCAATCTTGTTTATCCCTTTAGTGTACTTTTTAAATTCAGCATATTCATTATTTATATCCTTTTTAAGACTAGCTATCACTGATAAATCTTTTTCTAATGCAATTATTTTATTCTTTGCAGTTAAAAAAGGCTCCTTTTTATCATTGCTTTTTAATTTATTATATTCTTGATCCATCTTTTTAAACCCAATGTCTATCGATTTATAGTTACTATTTACAGATTTAACTAAGTCAAATAGGCTTTTATTAATATCTGAAGTCTTGTAATAAAAAGTACAACTTGTGAAAATTGAAGCAACATATATAATAAATAGAATTTTAATTTTCATGCCTTATAATAATGTTAAGTGAATATTAAATATGCTTATTATTTGTCTAAATAGCACCTCTAAACTTTTATTTTTTAAAAAAAAACCATACTTTTTATATTAGAAAAACTAGCAACTCAGACTATTCCTCTTCGTTTATTTTAAAACTACTGACCAATGAAAAAACTTTTATTTGGAGCATTTGTCATTTTATCGCAAATAGGATTTAACCAAAACCTACAGCTTTTATCAGGTGACTTTACATTAAATAAAAACATAGAAAGTATTAGTGAAAAAGAATTAATGACTCTTCCTGTTTTTGAAAACAGTTTAATAGCAATCATTGATTTTAATAAAGTACCTAATATAATAGAAAAGAAATTACTAGCTGAAAAAGGAATTAGGCTCCTAAAATATTTACCTGAAAAAGCTTTTTTTGCTACTATCGACCCTTCAATTAACCTAAATGACATCAAAAGCTTCTCTTCCATTAATGGCATTCATGAAATAAAACCTCAATACAAATTACACCCTAAATTAACCTTAGGTAAATATCCCGATTGGATCAAGAAAGGAGACCATCTTTTAGTAGTAGCCACTATTTTTGAAGCATTTTCATTTGAAACAGCTACTCAGTTATTAATTCAAGAAGGTTATGCAGTAACTGAATTAAAAAAAGAATCAGAGTTTGTTTATTTGAAAGTCAATGAAAAACA
>CAYSEW010000012.1:0-45579 GCA_964430245.1 uncultured Flavobacteriales bacterium | reverse complement strand
TAACTGAATTAAAAAAAGAATCAGAGTTTGTTTATTTGAAAGTCAATGAAAAACAACTTTATAAATTACTTGAGTTTCCATTTATTCAATTTATTGAGCCCATTTCTCCTCCATCATATCCTGAAAACAATACAGCTGTTACATTGAATCGGTCTAATTATTTAAATAGTCCATCCGACAATGGCTTAAAGTATGATGGAACAGGTGTTAATGTGATGATGCAAGATGATGGTATTATTGGCGAGCACATTGATTATCAAGGAAGACTTGACCAATCTCATATTACCTCAAATTCTGGAGATCATGGCGATCATGTAGCAGGCACTATAATGGGTGCTGGAAACTTAAACCCTTTAGGGAAAGGTATGGCTAATGGTGCTTTTTTATATGTTTTTGGGTCATCTGATAATAATTACAGCTCTGTACCTAACCTCTATCAAAATCAAAATCTGGTGATCACCTCAAAATCTTATAGCAATGGTTGTAATGCAGGATATACTACACTATCACGAGATCTAGATGAACAGATTGATAATTATCCATCATTAATACATGTCTTTTCTGCTGGTAATAGCGGAACTTCCGATTGTGGATATGGAGCTGGATCGAACTGGGGGAATATTACTGGTGGGCACAAAGTAGGTAAAAATGTAATTACTGTTGGCAACCTAACTGAAGAGGATGTAATCGCTAATTCAAGTAGTAGAGGTCCTGCCGAGGATGGAAGAATTAAACCTGATGTTTGTGCAAAAGGTACTAATGTGTTTTCTACTGTAGATGTAAATGATTATGCCTATAAAACTGGAACTTCCATGTCGTGCCCAGGAGTTTCAGGCTCTTTAGCACAGCTATATCATGCTTACAAAGATTTAAACAACGGACAGAATCCCCGATCTTCCCTTATTAAGGCTGCTCTTATGAATTCTGCTGAAGACCTTGGGAACCCAGGACCTGATTTTATTTATGGATGGGGAAGAGTCAACCTGAAAAGGTCTTACGAAACACTCCTTAATCAACAATATTTTTACGACTCATTAGACAATGGAAATAACACTACTATCACGCTTAACGTGCCTGCCGGACAGGGTCAATTAAGAGTGATGCTTTATTGGTCAGATATTGAAGGAACTGCCAATGCTGCAATTGCCTTAGTAAATGATCTAGACATGACCATCACTACTCCTTCTGGAAATGTTGTTGATCCTTGGATACTCAATTCTGCTGCTAATGCCAATAGCCTTAATGCCAATGCAACTAGAGGAAATGACCATTTAAACAATGTAGAACAAATAACTATAGACAATCCGTCATCAGGAAATTACACCATTAGCATTGATGGATTTAATGTCCCATCTGGTCCCCAAGATTTTTATGTTGTTTATGAATTTCGGAACGATGATGTAATTCTTACCTACCCTAATGGAGGCGATCCATTTGTGCCTGGGGAAACTGAAAAAATAAGATGGGATGCTTTTGAAAATACAGGAAACTTTTCGCTCGAATACTCTTTAGATAGTGGTGCTACATGGAGCAACATCTCTACCAACATTAATAGCTCGTTACGTTTTTATGACTGGACAGTTCCCACTACTGTTACAGGCAATGCTTTAATTAGAGTAGCTAGAAGCGGAAGCTCCGATATTTCTGATGAATGCTTTTCTATTATTGGAGTTCCTACTAATATCACTTCTCTTCAATCATGCGCTGGCAGCTTAATTATTTCATGGGATCCCGTTACTGGAGCAGATGGATATACTGTTTTTGTTTTGGGGAACAAATACATGGATTCTGTTGGTGTTTCCAATAGCAATCAGTTTACCTATGCTGCTACGCCCAATACTACCTACTGGATTTCTGTAAATGCTACTGGTCCTACTGGTGCTTATGGAAGAAGAGCCATAGCCGTGCAACTACAAAGCGGTAATAGCTCTAGCTCAACAACAAGTGATTTTGGTGCAAATACCAATGGTACTTGCGACAGTATCTTAACTGTTAATTTTAACAACACTAGTGTTAATGGAGTGACTTATTATTGGGATTTTGGAGATGGGAATATTAGCTCTACAGTAAATCCAACACATACTTACGCCTCACCTGGGGTTTACAATGTTATGCTGATTGCAGATGGTGGGTCTTGTGGAATAGATACTCTTATTGAAAATAACTTCATTGCTGTTGGACAGCTAGCAGAGCCCGATGTTGATAATGTAAGCATTTGTTCTCCTCAATCAGTTTCACTTTCTGCTTTATCAAGTAATGTAATTAATTGGTATGATCAATTAGTAGGTGGAAATTCTATTCATACTGGAAATACTTTCACAACACCGCTAATTAATAACTCTACCACCTATTATGTAGAAGCATCCTCTGCTGGTGGAATTAATAATGTAGGCCCTGCTGACAATTCATTTGGAAATGGAGGATACTTTACAAATGGTGGAAGGCATTTAGTTTTTGATGCTTTTAGCGACTTTACTCTTAACTCTGTTTGGGTTGATGCAGATGGAGCAGGCAACAGAACAATTGAACTCAGGAATAGTAATGGAGTGGTTATAAAGGATACTACTATTAATATTCCCGATGGTCAAGGAAGAATTACCTTGAATTTCAATATCTCCCCAGGCACTGATTATCAGCTTGGAGTTACAGCATCCTCAGACCCAAGTTTATATAGAAATAATTCTAATGTTAATTATCCATACTCTATTGCTAACCTTATTTCTATTAAACAAAGTAATGCCAATACACCAGGTGCTTACTACTACTTCTTTTATGATTGGGAAATAGAAACTAGCTCTTGCTTGAGTGATAGAAAAGAGGTTACTATTTCTTTAGCTCAACCTCCTTCCACAATCAACGATTCTATTTGTGGATCAGGCACTGTCGTGTTATCAGCTAATGGAACAGGTAATGGCACATTAAACTGGTATGACAATGCCAATGGCGGCATATTATTGGCTAGCGGAAATACTTTCACCACTCCTGTAATAAATACTACTACTAGCTATTATGTTGAAGAAGAAGTTCCTTCTCCACCAGTAAATGGCGGACCTTCAGACAACACTTTTGGAACAGGCGCTTATTTTAATGGAGATCAGCATTTGCTATTTGATTGCTTTACAAATTCAATTCTAAAATCTGTTAAATTATATGCTGGGGCTTCTGGCAATAGAACCATTGAGCTAAGAGATAACAATGGAACTGTATTACAAGACATTACCCTATTTTTACCTGCTGGTGAAAGCAGGGCAGTACTTAATTTCAACCTTAATCCCGGTAACGATTACCAGCTTGGAGTTACCAATGGGAGTTCTCCGGATCTTTATAGAAATAATAATGGTCCTAACTATCCTTACAACATAAATGGATTGGTAGAGATTACTAACAGCAGTGCTGGTGTGTCTGGATCTCCTGGCTACTATTACTTTTTTTATGACTGGGAGTTAGCTGAACCCCCTTGTTTTACATCAAGAACCATGGCAACCGCTATTATCAACAACACAACTACTGTTACTATCAATCCCATTAGTCCTATTTGTATTAATGATGCTCCTGTCAATCTAACCGCTTCATTAGCTGGAGGAACTTGGGCTGGAAATGGAATTACCAATATCTCTAACGGAACTTTTGACCCAATGAATGCTGGTGCAGGCACTCATCTAATTACTTACACAACTCCTGGTACTTGCTCCGGAACTGACTCCGTTTCGATTGATGTTTTTAGCACTGCGGACCCAACCATTAATGGAGTAAATCCATTGTGTGTCACCGACAATCCTGTTTCCTTAACTGCCGCTACTAGCGGAGGAAGCTGGGCTGGAAATGGCGTTACTAATGGAACTTTTGACCCTGCAATTGCAGGTGTAGGCACGCACTCTATTTCTTATACTATTTCTGGTAATTGTGGTGCTACTGACCAAATAGACATTGTTGTTAACTCTATTGTTAGCGCTACTATTAATGCTGTATCCAATGTTTGTGAAGCCGATCCATCTTTTAACCTATCAGCTGCAAGTCCAGGTGGCGTTTGGTCTGGAAACGGAATTACTGACCCAAACACTGGAACTTTTGACCCTTCTGCTGCTAGTGCTGGATCTCACACTATCAGCTACACTATCAATGGTAATTGTGGCGATTCAGATCAAACAATAGTTATTGTTGACCCTCAAGCAGACCCCACTATTAATCCAATTAACCAAGCATGTATTTCTGCTCAACCTTTTAACCTATCAGCTGCAAGTCCAGGTGGAATCTGGTCTGGAACTGGTATCACCGATCCTAACAATGGCACCTTTGATCCATCTATTGCAGGTATCGGAACTCATGTAATCTCCTATTCTATAAGTGGTAATTGTGGTGCCACTGATCAAACCAGTATTGTGGTAAGCACCTCACTATCTCCGACAATAAACACTGTTAACCCTATTTGCACTTCAGAGCCACCAGTTGTTTTAAGTGCAGATTTAACTGGTGGGACGTGGTCTGGAAATGGAATAACAAATACAAACTTAGGCACCTTTAATCCAGCTACAGCTGGACCTGGAACGCATACGATTACATATAGTATTCCTGGAGCTTGCGGTGGATCAGATCAAATTAATATAATAGTAAATAATAATACGAGCGCTTCCATTAATCCAGCAGGGCCCTATTGTTTAAATGACCCTGTTGTTAATTTAATTGCTGCTAACAATGGTGGTGTTTGGTCTGGAAACGGAATTACTAATGCTCAAACAGGTGAATTTAACCCTTCAATAGCAGGATCAGGAACACATGTTATTACCTATGTTATTTTAGGTGTATGTGGAGATATTCAAACTACAACTATTACTATTAATAATGGTGATGCTTCTTTTATATTACCTATAGATAGTATGTGCACAGACAATAATTCGATTAACATCTTTTCTAGTCAAGCTGGGGGTACCTGGTCGGGGATTGGAATAGTTGACCCTATTCAAGGTATCTTCGATCCTTTTTCTGCTGGACCTGGAAATCATTTAATTACTTATAGTATAGCTCCTCCTTGTCCAGATTCTCAGTCCCAAACTATTGTGGTAGAAGAATCCATTAATGCCTTTATTAGCCCAGTATCACCACTATGCTATTCAGCTTCTTCAGTTCCTTTAATAGGAATTCCTGGTGGAGGCACCTGGTCTGGTAACGGAATAACAAATGCTCAAAATGGCATATTTGATCCTTCATTAGCTGGAGTTGGATCTCATACTATTAATTATGAAGTAACTGGTAATTGTGGAGACGTCACTAGTTCAATAATTATTGTTGATGATTGTTCAAATATTACTAATCATAATGCAGCAACTTTTGAATACTTCCCTAATCCCGCTAAGGACAAAATCAACCTGAATTTTTATCTACTAAATGACAAAAACCTAGTTTCAATTCATTTACATTCTGTTGCCGGTAAAACTATCCTAGTAAAAGATTTTCAATTACAAAAAGGAGAAAATCAAATTGAAATTGAAATTCCTCAAAGTGTTTCCAATGGGCTCTACTTTATAGAGACATCAGGGGATTACAATTCGATAAACCCAATAATTATCATGAAATAATTCTATTTAAATTTTATATTCATGAGCCATTATGAAGGTGTTTAAAAACAAGTTTTGCTTTGTTTTTACCAACTGTATTTTCAAGCTCATCTATAGACAATAATCTTAAGTTTTTTATACTCTTATGTTTTTGAATAAGCAGGGTCATGGTTTTTGGCCCTACTCCTTTAATTGATGTTAATTCAGATTGTAATGTGCTCTTGATCCTTTTGGAACGATGATGCTTAATACCAAAACGATGTGCTTCATTCCTCATGTGCTGTATCACTCTAAGTGTTTCCGACTTTTTGTCTAAATACAATGGATACTTATCTCCAGGATAAAAAATCTCTTCTAGCTTTTTAGCAATTGCAATTACAGCTACTTTTCCTTTAATTCCTAAAGATTCCAAGCTCTTCATAGCGCTGCTTAATTGTCCTTTCCCTCCATCTAAAACAATAAGTTGAGGTAGTGGTTTTCCTTCATCAATCAATCTTTTGTATCTCCTATAAACTACTTCTTCCATAGAGGCAAAGTCATCTGGACCAACTACAGTTTTAATATTATAATGCCTGTATTCTTTTTTAGCTGGTTTTGCATTATTAAACACCACACATGCTGCTACGGGTTCATTACCCTGAAAATTTGAATTATCAAAGCACTCCATCCTTTCTGGAATTTTATTTAGCTTGAGGTCTTCTTTAATTGTTTTTAAAATTCTTTCCGTATGCTTTTCAGGGTTTTTAACTGATTCATTTTTGTGTTTTTCTTTCATGTACAAATAAGCATTCCTTTGTGAAAGGTCTAACAACTTTTTCCTATCTCCTTTTTGGGGGACACTAACCTTCTGCTTAAATTCCGACTCAAGTTTAAAAGGTAAAATAAGCTCTTTAATCTCTTCTGGCGCAGCTTGTAGCACATCCACCACAACCATTTCTAACAAACCATTTTTGTCCTCTTCTAATTTCTTTTTAATCTCAATCATTCTGCTCTGACAAATTGCTCCATTAACTACTTTTAAATAATTAACAAAAGCATGAGACTGATCTTCTTCAATACTAAAAACATCTACATTACTTATCGTGCTACTTACCACAGCAGATTTCGCTTGGTAATTTTCTAATTCCTTAATTGTATTCTTAATAAGCTGCGCTTCCTCGTATTTAAATTTTACTGAAAACACTTTCATTTCTTTCTTTAGTTCTTTGACTAAATTAGATATGTTCCCTTTTAATACATGAATAGCTGAGCTTATTCGTTGATCATAATCCTCTTCCTGAACCTCTCCCTGACAACACCCCTTACAATTTCCAATATAATACTCTACTTCTGACTCATACTTTTTATCTCCAGGGATCCATTTTTTTAGTTCATGAGAACAATTTCTTAACTGAAAAGTATTATTTAAAAAATTGATGATATACTTTACTAAAGTCACTGAATGATAAGGCCCAAAATATTTTGATCCGTCTTTAATTACTTTTCTAGTATAATTAATTCTGGAGAAGGGTTCGTTTTTGACACATATCCATGGGTATGTTTTATCGTCCTTGAGCTGAACATTGTATTTGGGCTGGTGCTTTTTAATGAGCACATTCTCTAAGAGCAATGCGTCCATTTCAGATTCAACCTTAATGGTTTTTATATCAGCAATTTTTTTAACAAGAACTTTCGTTTTATTATTCTCAAATTTCTGTTTATTAAAATAGGAGGATACCCTTTTTCTTAGGTCTTTAGCTTTACCAATGTAGATAATCTCCCCATTTTCATCTTTAAATTGATAGACTCCCGGGCTGGAAGAAATACTTTTAATGATGTCATTAATAAGCTCCATCAAAATTATAATTATGCTTTATTTATTTCTTGCAATAGAATAGTCAACTAACCCTATCAATGCATTTTTCGAAGGATTATCTGGAAAATCTTTAATTAAAGCCAATGCCTTTTCTTTATACTCAAACATTCTTTTTTCTGAATATTCTATACCTCCATTAGCAATCACCATTTCTATGACTTCCTGCACTCTATTAGTATCCTCATTGTGATTCTTAATCGTATTAATGATTCGTTTCTTTAGAGCGGCATCTACATTATTCATTGTGTAAATCAAAGGAAGTGTCATTTTACGCTCTTTGATATCTATTCCTGTTGGCTTACCAATATTTTCAGAAGATCCAAAGTCAAAAATATCATCCTTTATTTGAAAAGCTAATCCTACATTTTCACCAAATTGTCTCATTACCTCAACTTTATCTGGACTCATATTAACAGATTGAGCTCCTGATGCGCAACATGCAGCAACCAAGGATGCGGTTTTTTGCTTAATTACCTGATAATAAATTTCTTCATTTATATCTAATCTTCGTGCCTTCTCCATTTGTAATAATTCTCCTTCACTCATCTCTTTTACTGCACGAGACACAATTTCTAACAGCTCAAACTGTTTGTTTTCTGTAGTAAGTAATAACCCTCTAGACAACAAATAATCTCCTACTAAAACAGCAATCTTGTTTTTCCATAATGCATTAATTGAGAAGAAACCTCTTCTCTCATTGGCATCATCTACCACATCATCATGTACTAAAGTGGCGGTATGTAACAATTCAATTAAAGAAGCGGCAGTATAAGTGGCATCGTTCACTTCACCGCACATCTTAGCAGATAAAAAAACGAAAAGTGGTCGCATTTGCTTCCCTTTTCTTTTAATAATATAATGGGTAATCTTATCTAACAGTGCTACATCACTTTTTAAAGATGCTTTGAACTTTTCCTCAAAAAGCTTCATCTCCTCTGCAACGGGCTCTTTTATATCTTTAACTGTTAGCAACATATACAGACAAATATCTGCATTTATTACAATACATCGTTAAGCATAGTGTATTAAAATAACACTTATTTATTTTTTAATAATCTTAAGATCTACTGATTCTCCTTCTGATTTTAAACGCAAAATATAAACTCCAACTGAAAGATCTGATACATCTAGGTTGATATTTTTAATATTAGAAAAACTCTCTTTTTGAATAATACGAGATCTAATATCCATAATAGAAACTTCAATATCTTGCTTAAGATTAGGCAGCTTTAACATTAAATGATCCGATACAGGGTTGGGGTAATATTCCATGCCTTTCCATGCTTCACTTAACACGCCTGTCATGTCTACATATGTACAGCTACTTATAGAAGTACAGCCATTATATGTTATCTCTACTGCATAATTTCCAGTATTCTGAGCTGTAAATGTTTGATTCGTCTCGCCAGTAATAGGAGCATTTGAATTA
This sequence comes from uncultured Flavobacteriales bacterium, assembly GCA_964430245.1. Taxonomy (GTDB): domain Bacteria; phylum Bacteroidota; class Bacteroidia; order Flavobacteriales_D; family Parvicellaceae; genus CAYSEW01. Next base: position 36,743 of record CAYSEW010000012.1, on the reverse strand, counting down.
TCACAATCTAACCATTGATAAGTAGCTCCCGATTGTCCTACAGTTAAATCAACTCCATTTTGAGAAATGGTAGAATCTATTGCAATAACAGAGAGGTCTATAGTAATAATACTATCACACCCAACACTATTTTGAATCACATCTGTATAAATTCCAGAAGTGGTATATATAACCCCACTAGGCGATGTATATGTATTACAAGCAGATTCAGTAATTGATGAGGTAGTGTTGGTTAAACAGCCTGTCATTATATTGATCTCAAAATCATCAAAATAGAAGCCATCTTCTTTCACACCCTGATCGGACACAATTTGAAACCTTACAAGAATTGAGCTACCTAAATAATCAGATAGATCGATCTCTTCCTTTACCCATGTGGTTTGAAACCCATCGTATAAAGGTTCGCCATCTGCAGCATTTTGATTAGCCACCCCTAGATTTGTGTATTTCCCACATTGAGGAGTCCAAGTACTACCACCATCATTAGAAACCTCAACTTGAACATAATCCCAATTGGCTTCAATCTCCCATTTAGCCCAGAAAGACATGTTGGCTCCTATGGCATTACTAAGATCAGCAGGGTTATTCATCGTAATTGTTTTATTAATATTATTAGCATAATCACCACCAGGAGAATCAGTAATTGATGATGAAGGAGAATAAAAATCTGAATTAGTTACATTCCAGGTCTGAGAGACATTCCAATTAGCAATACTACTTCCATTATCGGTCATTAAATTCGTTTCTGTACCATAAATCTTAGTGACTAAAAAACTTTCGACATATTGGCCATTATCTACCTCTATGTAATATTCTACAAGGTCTCCCATAGAAATTGCAGGGTCAAGTTGAAAAGAAATTGAGTCTAGATCTGCTTGTAAAAGAGACATGTTATTATGGACATTTGAACCTCCAATACTTAAAATGTTAAAACTTACAGGAATAATACTAACTGTAAAATTAGCTGGATCCTCTAATCCCAATCTCTGTAATTCATAGCTAAAAAATCCATTCATGTTATTAATCGCTAAAGGAGACTCATCAGTAATAGAAGCATAATTGGTGATCAAATGTGCAGCCATTAAATTGGTAAACACCATGCTATTGCAAATATTCTCAATATCTGATGAGTTGGGCCAAAATCCAGCATCACTAATTTCAGGTGTAAAAGCAAAGATTTTTGGTTTTGTAGCAAGATCTGCTCCATACATCCAATCATCTGAATCGCCAGATGCAGGATATAAGGATGCACTGATCTTAGGGATCATTCCCAGACCGTTGTGCTCAGTCATTATATCTGATATGGCTACATACGTATTATGGTCTGGAGTATACTGATTGTTATCATATCCATAAGGGTAGAGTAAAGAATTATCATACGTATGATTATTCAATGCGATTTTAAAATCATGGTTTTCACAAAACCATTTCATGGCTTGATTTTCTATTTCAGAAAATGGCCCCGTTCCAGGGTACACATCACTATTAGTGTTAAAGCTTATTCCTGTTGTTCCCCAAACACTGTTTCCTTGCCCATCTATATAATCGTAATTTCTATTGTTATCTACCCCATAGTTTCCATTTCCATGATTCCTTCTGTTTTTTCTCCACATCCCCCCTCCATTAGGGTTCTGAGTGCAGTTATATACATATCCATCAGGATTAAGCACTGGAATAAAATATAGTTCTGTATTATTAACTATACTTTGTACTTCTGGATTAGTAGCATAATTTTCCAATAAATACCACATGTAATAAATCAGCTGTTGCATGGCCGCAGGTTCTCGAGCATGGTGAATGGCATCATATAACATTTCTGGTTCTGCTTCATTGGTATTAGGGTTATCAGAAATTTTTAACCAATAAATGGATCTCCCTTCATAGGTCTGAAAATTAGAGATTGGTGCTTTTGCAGTGATTAAATTAGGGTACAATGCCACCATGTCATCCAGCTCAGCCAACATCTCTGTATAGGTGTAAAAACCTGCCATTGAGCCCAACTCCCAGTTAGCAGGAGTTGCATAAGTAGGAGTACCTGTAGAAGTACATGTTCCATTCTTAAAAATAGTTGATGGATTCTCGTTTTCTTTATTATTCTGCTCTTGATAAAAAGTAGCTACATCTTCAATAACTATCTCTACTTTCATACCAAACATCTTTGCAATACCAATATCATTATCAGAAAAATCGGATTCGAAATAAATCCCTTTTTTATGGACCCCATGGTCCAATGGAACGCCCTGACTTGCTAATCTAGTAAGCCCCATATTGTTTTGATAATAGATCCTAGCTCTATGATATTGAATTTCTTTTTCTTCTTTAGGCCTAACAAGGCTCCCTGTATTGTTCTGTTGTGCACTGACTAGAGAGACACAAAACAAAAAAATAAGAATACTGTATTTCATTATAGAATAATTTAGTTAAAGTAAGGGGGTGTTGTAAAGTCACTTATATAAAACCCATTAATGGTCAATAGGTTGCCATTGCTTTTTAAATTTAATAAATTGTTCTCTTAAAACAAATACCGTTTAGGTAGAAAATATTATTTAATTACAATTAATTTCTTGCCCTTTGTTAAGCTGTTTTCAGATTTAATACTGTAGTAATAAATACCTGCTGAGAATTTCTTTAAAGAATAATTAATTACGCCCTTACTATTCTCCAATTGAATTACCTCAACAATCTTACCCATTTCATCCCAGATAACTAAGTCAGATTTTTCAGCATTTTCTGCTATTTGATAATTGAACTGTAGCTGCTCTTTTGCAGGGTTGGGCACAGCATTAATTACTGCTTGTATCGAATTAATCTGATCAATAGCAACAAAGCTAATTGGTACTAGCTGTACATCCTGAACAACAGTACTATTATTTACAATATTAGCATTGATCGTTTTGCTATGATATCCCGTTTTACTAAAAGTAATATCATAATTACCCTGGTATAAATACCTATGGTAATTGCCAATGGGTAAATAGGAGTATACATGCGAGCTATCTACATCGTGACCAGAAATCTCAACCCTGGCCTTAAGAGGATCTCCAGTAATACTATCTGTGACAATCCCTCTAATACCATATAAAGATTGTTCCATGAAATTAAGAAAAGAAGGAAAATTAGCATCCCACAATACTGGTAAGTCATTAGGGTTTGGGGTTTTATCATCTGAAAGCTCTAATGTTAATTCCCTGCAGTATTTAAAATAATTCATGTAATCCTGTCTTCCCCCATCTACTTCATACCAATCCCATCCATTGGTAATACCATCATTTAAATAATTAAAATACCCATTCCCACTATTGGCCTGACAAGAATCCGCATATTCGCTAGATATATACTGCCACCAATTATCGTCTGCAGTAAGGTTGCTCCATGTATCCCATGGATAGTTACACACCTCAACGCCTCCATGCATATTGGCAGAAATTGTAAAATTGACTGTGTCGGCTAACCCTAAAAATAGTTCGGTTTCTTCCTGATATGCATTACCGTCTGGATGTGGCCCATCTTCAGGATCAGGATAATTTCTATTGAGATCTACCCAATTAGAATTATACCTAGACGCTCCCCATACATTCTGATTTCCTCCTGCGTAGGCGCCATCTGGATTAGCTAGAGGGTTGATCCAAATATCAATCTCATTCACTAGATTGGTCAATCGGGTGTTTGTGCCATATCCATTTAACAATTCATCTATCAACCTGAGCATTAAAATATATCCTGCTAGCTCATCCCCATGCATAGAGGAGGTGTATAAAAAAGAAGGTTCATTCTCCTTAACCCCTACATTGCCTGAAATTTGCACGATCAGCATTTTTCTTCCTGAGCTTAATGTTCCCAAATTATGGAGCTTACAAATAGCAGGAAATGAATCAGCGAATGCCTGCATCATGTCCTCATATTCCTGATAGGTAGGATAAAAATCCCAATTATTTTTTGTTTCTGATTTAATAGCATTTATAAAAGCCAATTTCTTATCGATAAGCTGATAATCTATATTCTCTTTTAAAAAATCTTTAAACTCTTTTTGATTCGCATAGGCATATGCCATAGTTGCATTGGTCTTATGGTCCAAAGAAATAATCTTTGAAAGTCGATCCAGCTGGTTTTTATTTTTATACTTAAATGAGAAATACACTTCTCCCTTTTCAGAAAAAAGTTCAGCTGTTTTTTGAGAGAAAACTTGAATTTGAAAAATACTAAATAGTAAGATCAAGCAATTGATAAGACGATTTCTCATACTGTAATTTTTATAACCTAAATTTATGAATGATTGACTCCATTACTATAACCCCAAAATAGCAGCTTGGTTGCCATTGCTGTTAAATTTAACAAAATCATCTTTTTTATACAATATTTTACTTTTTAGTCTATTATTAGAAATGGTAGAATAACTTTGTGAAATGACCAATATGTCTGAAAATAAGGAACTGATCATCAGTGAATATCAGCTATATTTACTTAGAAACGGAGAAATGCCTGTTACGATTTTTGCTTTTTGCGAAAAATTAGGTCTTTCCGAAAATGAATTTTATGACCATTTCAATTCTTTCAAGTCTCTTGAAAAAGAGATCTGGTCTTCTTTTTTTGATACCATAAGAGCTGCCATTGAGAATGATCAGGAATATGTTTCTTTTACCACTCATGAAAAAGTGCTTTCCTTTCATTACACACTACTTGAATTATACAAACAGAATAGAAGCTTAGTAACACTCCGCTTTTCAGCATTGAATTATCAGCACATAAGACCCTGGTTCTTAGACCAATTTCATGAAGCGTTCAAATCCTGGACAGATGAACTATTAAATGAAGCATTCGAAAAAGATGAAATAGTAAATCGCCCCCTAGTTTCAGACAAGTACTGTGAAGCTCTTTGGGTCCAATTCCTATATATAACCCGAGTTTGGATCAATGACGAAAGTGATCAGTTTCAAGTAAGTGATGCTGCTATTGAAAAAACTGGAGCACTTATTTTTGAACTTATGAAAAAAGGACCGGTCGATCTAATAGTAGACTTCATCAAATTTGCCTATCAGAATAAAGCCTATTGAAAGAGCAAGATAAAATACCAACTAGCAAAGTAAAAAGGGCAGCTAAATTGCTTTCTGCTGGAGCCAAGGTGGGTACTAATTACTTAAAATATTATGCTAAAAAAGCCACTGGAGATGAGCAGGCAAAGGAGCAGCTGGATAAAGACAATGCAGAAGACCTTTTTGAAACATTAAGTGAATTAAAAGGAAGTGCGCTTAAGGTAGCACAGATCATGAGCATGGATAAGAATATGCTACCTACTGCCATTACTGAAAAATTTGCAATGGCACAGTACAACGCACCCCCTTTATCTTATCCTTTAGTGCTTAGAACCTTTAAAAAATCCTTTGGAAAATCTCCTTTAGACATCTTTAGTTCATTTTCAAGAAATGCCATAAAGGCCGCCTCTATTGGGCAGGTACATATGGCAGAAAAAAATGGTCAAAAGCTAGCGGTAAAGATCCAATATCCAGGTGTTGCTGATAGTGTTAAAAATGACCTTAGAATGATAAAACCTATTGCCATGAGGATTTTGAATCTAAAGGAAAATGAAATCAGGCAGTATTTAGATGAAGTTGAAGAACGGCTTATTGAAGAAACCAATTATGAGCTAGAGCTCAAGCAATCCATTGAGATCAGCCAGGCATGTAGCCGACTTAAAGGTTTTGTATTCCCAACCTATTATCCAGATTTATCTTCTAACAAGATCATAACAATGGAATGGCTCGAAGGAGCACATTTAAAGGAATACCTTAAAACGAATCCCGATCAACAAACAAGAAACTTAATAGGTCAACGATTATGGGAATTTTATGACTTTCAAGTCAATGAGCTAAAGGCTATTCATGCCGACCCTCATCCTGGCAACTTTTTGTTCTATGAAAATGGAGATATCGGGGTGATAGATTTTGGATGTATAAAAAGAATCCCAATTGATTTTTATCATAATTATTTTCAATTATTAAATCCATCGTATCAAAAAGATGATGAATTACTCATGGAGCTTTTTTACAAACTAGAATTTATCTATGAGGATGACACTCCCGAAACAAAAAAATTATTTTTTGGTTTGTTTAAAGAGATCATGTTCTTGTTGATTCAGCCTTTTAAAGAAGGTGATTTTGATTTCTCCAACAAAGATTACCTTGATCGGCTCTATGAGCTAGGTGATGAGCTGAAATCAAGAAAAGACATTAGAAAAAATGGAGCAGCAAGAGGATCAAGACATATTCTCTATATCAACAGAACCTATTTTGGTTTATTTACACTTTTATATGAGCTTGGAGCTAATATCGAAACAAGCACCTCTTTTAATTTTAATAAAGCTGACTAAAGTTTAGTCGTTAAGGTAATTGTCTTCTTTTCTGCAGAAACATTTCCTTGAAGGTCAAATACCTCAAAATAAACTATGTAGATACCTGCCCTGCCCTTTTCACCAGTGTTGATTACTCCATCCCAGCTCACAGTGCCATCGGCACCCAATAGCTCATTTTTAAGCAACTGTTTAACAATTCTTCCATGATGATCATAGATGAATAAATTGGCCACATTTCCTGCATTCTCCATCGTGTATGAAAAAACACCTACATCTTCATGCCCATCATTATCAGGTGAAAAAACAGGGGTTTCTACAGTAAAAAACATTCCTGAAGATCCAGCTGAATAATTCTGTGAATTTTCCATTCCCGGAGTCCCCCAACCAATGGCTTCAGCTGCACTGTGCCAATTAAAGGCATTATTGGTAGCCGTGTTTTGATCTATTCTTTCTAAGGAAACTCCTTCTACATCATTGATCAGCTCAAAATGCATATCATCATTATAACTAAATTGATCTAAGATGAGACTGTCTGGATTCAATACATAAACAGTAGCTGAATCATTGTTAAATGTAGGAAGGTCCATTTCTATAAAAACTGCAGTATTCCTATAATTATATGCAGCTGCAGTTGATGCAGAATCTTCTGTAAGTAGCACATATTCCCCAGGCATTAATATATAATTAATGGGGATCTCCTTATGATTATCTACCCCATCATCAAAATTAGCGATCATATAATTATATAAATCTAGGCTCTTTGTGCTGTTATTGTATAGCTCTACATAATCACTTCCTCCCGTAAAAGGATCGAATAATATTTCATTGACCACTACCTCGCCTAAAAGTGCTGTGTCAGGAACAATAATATCAATTGTGTCATTCAATATATTTGAAGAAAGATCTTCGATATTACTTATCTCCAAAGATAAAGTTGCTCCAGCTGAAAAAGGTGTATTGAACATCAGCTCGTATACATTGTTGTTGTTTGTAACAATTAAGGGGTTGCCATCTCCAGGCAACACATAATTATTAATATCTTCTGCAGTAACAGAAACTGATTCATTAAATGTAATATCGATTAAATTAGCCCCCGAAACATTGGCAGAAACAACTGCAGGAGGATCGTTATCTACAATCACATTACCAACAATTGATATATCGTCATAAATGAAATTTCCAGAATTAGATGTAGTGTATTTACACCACACACCACTATACTTGGAAAAGGTATGGTCTGTGTCTGTAGCTCCTGCTTCAAAAATAAAATTTGTTCCCCCTAAGCTGTCAGCTTCAACCAACCAATTTCCTGCAAGGTCTCTAGTTACCCTAATTCTTGCATCTGGGCTAACCCCATAAGCGCCATAAATTCCAGTTGCAATTAAAGCAGAGCTGGTCCCATCTTGTCTATATAATTTGATTTTATCTACTGAACCGCTTTCACCAATCCTTATATAATATCCGTCAAGTGATCCTTTTAAGTTCTCTTGATTAGAACATAAATAAAACCTGCCTGTATTATTGCTTGAAGGACTAAACAATAAATTCATTCTAAATTCCCATGTAACAGTATTAGTGAAATCCAAAATTCCCGTTTCGGTAACTAAATAAGAAGTGTCGGTAACTGCTGGAGCATTCAGCTGTAATTCCATGGCCCCGTTCACAATGAAATTGGAAACATCTCCATTCCAAAGTGGATTTGAAGTAAAATCACCATCACTGAAATCTTCTATCAGCTGTGCCTGAATTTGAAAAATGGGGAGAATTAACCCCAATAAACATATATGTAAAATTTTCTTCCCGCTCATCTATACTGAATAAATATACTACTTTTGAACAAAACGAAAATAATGAAATTAGCGATAGTTGGTGCAACTGGAATGGTAGGAAATGTAATGCTAAGAGTACTTGAAGAAAGAAATCTACCTATTACAGCGCTTTTATTAGTTGCTTCAGAAAGAAATATTGGGAAGCCAATACAATATAAAGGAAAAGAAATTATTGTTATTGGAATATCAGAAGCTTTAGAACAATGTCCTCAAATCGCCATCTTTTCTGCAGGTGGTTCACTTTCAAAAGAATGGGCACCAAAGTTTGCAGCAAAAGGAATAGTGGTTATTGATAATTCATCTGTATGGAGAATGGATGAGGATAAAAAACTGATCGTCCCAGAAATCAATGCGAAAGAAATTACTGAAAAAGATAAAATCATAGCCAATCCTAATTGTTCAACCATTCAAATGGTGCTTGCTTTAAAAGCACTCCATGAAAAATACAGGATCAAAAGATTAGTTATCTCAACTTATCAGTCTGTTACGGGAACTGGCGTAGCAGCTGTTGAGCAAATGGAAAATGAAAGGGCCGGCAAACCAGCAGAAAAAGTATATCCCTATACAATAGATCTAAATTGTTTTCCGCATGGGGGAGATTTTATGGACAATGGCTATTCTTCTGAAGAAATGAAGTTGGTTAATGAAACAAGAAAAATATTCAACGATCCTTCTATACAAATTACTGCTACTGTTGTAAGGATTCCAGTAATGGGTGGCCACAGTGAGGCAGTTAACGTAGAATTACATGAAGATTTTGATTTGGACACTGTTAAAAAAGAAATTGGAGAAACCCCTGGCATTCTAATCCAAGATGACGCCAAAAACAACTTGTATCCAATGCCACTTACCGCTCATGAAAAGGATGAAGTTTTTGTTGGTAGATTGAGAAGAGATCATTCTGTGCCTTTTGGATTAGACATGTGGATTGTAGCAGATAATCTAAGAAAAGGGGCGGCTACTAATGCTATTCAAATTGCAGAGTACATGATAGAAAATGAGCTCATTGAAAAAACAACTGCCTAATAATTCTAATCTTTGAGTAGAACCAGTGAAAACTCCATATTATTAGGAACAGCACCCATAAAAAAATTGTTGTTCAATCAGGCAATGCCTGCTGCCATCGGCTTTATGGTCATGTCATTGAACATGATGGTAGATACTTTTTTTGTAGGGCAATACATTCCTAATGGAGACCTTGCAATAGGAGCCATTTCAGTTGTTTTCCCTATCTCTTTTCTTTTTTCATCTATTGGGATGTCCATTGGAATTGGAGGGGGCTCTATTGTTTCAAGAGCATTGGGTGCCAACGATAAAAGCAAGGCATTACTTGCCTTTAACAACCAGGTTTGCTTAACGCTTTTTCTCGCGTTTTTAGTAGTCATTGTAGGAGTAGTTTACAAAACACCTATGTTAGACCTTTTCGGTGCTAAAGGACAGATCATGGAATATGCAGATATCTATTTTTCTATTGTTCTTGTTGGTATTCCATTTTTAGCAATCTCCATGATGGCTAACAACAATTTACGAGCAGAAGGTAAAGCAAAGATCGCCATGGTAGTCTTACTGATTCCTTCCATTGTTAATATATTTTTAGATTATATATTCATTGACCTAATGAACTACGGAATGGAAGGTGCAGGATGGGCCACTACCATCTCCTATTTGGGATGTGCTGCCTATATTTTTTATTTCTATTTAGCAGGTAAGGGAGAAATGAAAGTGATCCCCGAAAAATTCAAGCTCAATAAAAGTATTGTATCTGAAACACTTAAGCTAGGTTCTGTGAATATGGTAAGACAAGGGACATTGAGTGTGCTTGCCATTGTATTAAACACCTCTTTATTTAAATACGGAAATTTGGATGGCATGGGGGGTGAAACAGCTATTTCAGTATATGGATTGGCGGGTAGGTTGGTCATGTTCGCTTTCTTTCCTTTAATTGGAATAGCACAGGGCTTTATGCCTATTGCCGGATATAACTATGGGGCTAAAAATTATGAACGACTCAAAGAAGTGATCAATGTAGCACTTATCTATGGGTTTATTATTGCTGGATTTATCTGCTTTATACTTATTTACAGTGCCGAATGGATCCCGTATTTATTCACCAAGGATGTAGCTCTGATAGAGTATTCACCCGATGCTATTTTCTGGTTATTTGTTACCTCTCCTGTGGTGTCATTTACTTTAATCAGCCCTTCATATTACCAGGCCATTGGAAAAGCTACTCCGGCTTTACTTTTAACCCTTACCAAGCAAGGCCTTTTTCTAATTCCTCTGGTTATTATTTTACCCATGTATTATGGCATTAATGGAATCTGGTACAGCTTTCCAATTTCAGATATAATATCTGCCATTATTTGCTACTACTTTCTTAGAAGAAGTATAAAAAAACTTAGCTAACTCTATTGCATTACAACTTTCAAAGGCTCTTTATTTTCTCCGATCTGAATAAAATATAGTAAATTTTTATTTTGTTTTTTAGTGATTTTTACTATATTATAGTAATAATATTTTGTATTTTAACAAATCACCAAACACCCCTATTCCTATGATTAATTTCACCCCTAAATTCAAAGAAGAGACCCTTAAAAAAAGGATCAAGCACGAAACTGTAGCAGATTACATGACCACCAATGTGATCACTTTTTATCCAGAAGATGATATTCGCAAAGTAATAGATGTTATTATCAGCAACAAGATCTCCGGAGCTCCCGTAGTCGACCACAACAAAGAGCTCGTGGGCATTATATCAGAGAAAGATTGCCTACGAGTTATAGTAGAAGACATCTACCACAACCTGCCACCTAATAAAGGCAGGGTAGGCAATTACATGTCTAGAAAAGTAATTACTGTAAATGAAGACACGGACGTTACAGAAGTTGCCAATTTATTCCTGAATTCTAATTTTAGAAGGTATCCTGTTGTTCGAAATGCTAAGATGGTAGGCCTTGTTAGCAGAAGAGACATACTCAGGGCCTCTAAGCGTATTAAAAAAACTAGCTGGTAAAAGCTTCTTCTTTGCTTGCAGCATCGTTCTTGTTGGCCAACTGACCACAGGCAGCATCTATGTCCTTGCCCCTACTTCTTCTAACATTAACGATGATCTTTTGAGATTCTAAATACTGCGCAAAGGCATCTACCTTTTTCATGTCTGCCTGCTGATAAATACCATCATCAATGGCATTGTATTCTATAATATTGACCTTACAAGGCACTGTTTTACAAAAATCTGCCAGCTCCTCAGCATCCTTGATCTCGTCATTAAAGTCTTTAAATATAATGTATTCGAATGTTACCCTTAAATTGGTTTTTACATAAAAATAAATAAGCGCTTCTTTCAATACTTCCAAGTTGTTGCTTTCATTTATGGGCATGATCTTGTTGCGCTTCTCATCATTGGCAGCATGTAAAGACAAAGCCAAATTAAAACGGATCTGATCATCTGCCAGCTTCTTGATCATCTTAGCAATGCCTGCTGTACTTACTGTTATTCGTTTGGGCGACATGCCTAATCCCTTTTCGGAAGTGATCTTGTCTATGGCCAACAGCACATTCTGGTAATTTAAAAGCGGCTCGCCCATTCCCATAAAAACAATGTTAGAAAGCGGGATGTTATATTTCTCTTTTGCCTGGTCGTTGATCATCACTACCTGATCGTAGATCTCATCGGGATTTAAATTTCTTACCCTCTTCAACCTACCTGTTGCACAAAAAGCACAGCTCAAACTACAGCCCACCTGAATAGACACACAAGCAGTCATCCTTTTGCTAGTAGGAATAAGCACCCCCTCAATAACAGCACCATCTGCCAGCTCAAATGCATTTTTAACCGTTCTATCGTTGCTAAATTGAGCTTCGGACAATTGAATGGCATGGATGACATAATCCTCTTCAAGCTGAGCCCTTAAAGGTTTAGAAAGACTGGTCATCTGCTCAAAAGAAATGGCTCTTTTTTTCCACAACCACTCATAGACCTGCTTGGCCCTGAATGGTTTTTCGCCTAGCTCAACTAGCTCACTGGTCAGCTGATCTAATGTAAGCTGTCTTATGTCCTTTTTGTTGCTCATTAATAAAAAACCCCGTCTTCAAACGGGGTTAGTATAAAAAGTGTTCCCTTAAAGGATCAGCATGGCATCGCCATAAGAATAAAAGCGATACTTTTCTTTGATCGCCTCCTTGTAAGCCTTCATCATTAGATCGTATCCACCATAAGCAGAAACCATCATAATCAAAGTAGATTTAGGAGTATGAAAATTAGTGATCATCGCATCAGGAATACTAAATTCGTAAGGAGGGAAAATAAATTTATTGGTCCATCCGTCATACGGCTTTAATTTTTTCTCAACAGAAACTGCTGTTTCAAGACCTCTAGTTACTGTTGTACCTACAGCACAAACCTTGCGCTTATTCTCTTTAGCCCTATTTACAATATCTGCAGTAGTTTCTGGAATATACAGCTGCTCGGAATCCATTTTATGCTTAGTAAGGTCCTCTACATCTACTGGTCTAAAAGTACCCAAGCCAACATGCAAAGTAAGCTCTGTAAAATCAACACCTTTAATCTCTAATCTTTTCATTAGCTGCTTGCTAAAATGTAAGCCAGCTGTAGGTGCTGCAACAGCCCCTTCTTGCTTGGCAAAGATCGTTTGATATCTTTCTTTATCTTCTGGAACAGGCTCTCTTTTAATGTATTTTGGAAGTGGGGTCATCCCAAGTTTGGTGATGGTTTGCTTAAATTCTTCATACGATCCATCGAAAAGAAAACGCAAAGTCCTTCCTCTAGATGTAGTATTGTCGATTACTTCAGCAACTAGCTCATCGTTCTCTCCAAAATAAAGTTTGTTGCCAATTCTAATTTTTCTGGCAGGATCTACCAATACATCCCATAACAAGCTTTCTTTATTCAGCTCTCTTAATAGAAAAACTTCGATCCTTGCACCTGTTTTTTCTTTATTTCCATACATTCTTGCAGGAAACACACGTGTATCATTAATAACCATGATGTCTCCATCGTCAAAATAGTCAAGCACATCTTTAAAAACCTTGTGTTCAATGTCACCTGTTTCTCTGTTAACAACCATTAACCTTGATTCGTCTCTTTCATCAGAGGGAAAATCAGCTATAAGCTTTTCAGGAAGATCAAATTCAAATTGAGATAATTTCATATTTGTATAATTTATACTAAACGGGCTTGCGAAAATAACAAATAAACCCTCACAATAACAAAAAATTACAAGCTATCTATCATCTTTAAACAGTCTTCCATGCTAATGGCTTGTTCTAAAGCAAAATTTCCAGATCGAGTTCTTCTCAATTTAATCAAGTGCCCTCCAGTATTCAATTGATTAGCAATGTCTCTTGCTAAAGCCCTTATATACGTTCCTTTTGAACAGTCTACCTGAAAGCTTAAACAATTGTCCTCTAGCAGCTCCAAAGTAATTGAATCTATAATGATCTTGTTCTTTTTAAGCTCGACCTTCTCGCCTTTTCTTGCGTATTCATAAGCCCTTTTTCCCTTCACCCTTTTAGCAGAAAAAATAGGTGGCTCCTGCAATTGCTCCCCCAAAAATTGTTGCGCTACTATGGCTACTTTCTCTTTATTAATGTCTACTGGAAAAGTAGCATCTATTTCGGTTTCAAGGTCAAAAGAAGGAGTGGTAGCACCCAGCTGTATGATCCCATCATAGGTCTTTTTTTCATTCATAAAACCTTCGATCACTTTGGTTTTCTTGCCTGTACACAGCACCAAAACACCCGTTGCTAAAGGATCCAGGGTGCCTGCATGACCTATTTTTATTTTCTTCACTTGGAGCTTATGCTTAAGATGGTATCTAATTTTCTTGACCACATCAAAAGAAGTCCAACCAAGGGGTTTATCTATAACCAGAACCTCTCCATTAATAAAGTCTTGCTGCTTTTTCATTGTATTACATTGAAAAAAAGATGCCTATGATGCCTATGATGACACAATAAACCGAAAAATAAACGAGCTTACTCCTCTTAACTAGCTTGATCATTAATTGACAAGCAAATAATCCAGTAATAAAAGCAGCTAAAAAGCCTATTGCTATTGAGCTGAATTCTATCCCTGTAGTAGAAAAGTCACTACTTAATAAGTCCTTGGCTATTTTTCCAAAGATCAATGGAACCACCATTAAAAAAGAAAACCTGGCTGCCTTGGCGCGATCTACACCCAGCAAAACAGAGGTGGCAATGGTAGCACCAGATCGAGAGATGCCGGGTAAAATGGCAATTGCTTGGGAAATACCAATGACAATGGCATGCGAATAGCTTACCGACTTACTGGTGTTCTTGGCTTTGTCTGCTAAAAAAAGAATGAGCCCCGTAACAATGAGCATGCACCCCACAAACAGCACCTGTCCATTGAAAAACGATTCTATTAAGTCATCGAAAAATACCCCTGCTATTGCAGCAGGAATCATGGAAATAATGATCTTTAAAGAAAATTGAAATTCTTCGTTCCAAGTAAACTGATACAACCCACTAACAATTTTTTTAATGTCTTTGTAAAAAATAACTACAGTGCTCAATGCGGTAGCAAAGTGAAGAATCACAGTCATCATCATGCTTTCATCGGCATCCATTCCAGAGCCATGTATGGCTTTTGCCAGCTCCAAATGCCCACTGCTACTAACAGGCAAAAATTCAGTTAACCCCTGAATTATACCCAGGATCAAAGATTCAAACCATTCCAAAAAATAGAAATTTTATTCGTTAACTTGTTCTACAGCTTCTCCATTAACTTTAGGTCTTTTCATGACTCCATAAAGCACTATCACATAACCAAGGATCACAAAAAAAGGAGCCAAAGTAATTCTCCTAAAGCTGAACAATTCTTCTTCATTGAATTCGTTGGGATTATCTGTTCCTCCCCCAGACATTAGAATAAAGCCTAATACAACGATGATACATCCAAGAATTATAAATTTATAATTCTCTTTCCCTAAAGTAATTTTAGTTTTCTGCTCAGTATTTTCTGGTAGATTAGTTTTCATAGCTGCAAATTTAATAGAGTTTTTCTGAATTGATCCAAATATACTTATTCAAAGCAAAATAGGTAGAAAAGATACTGATAATTATTCCTGTTCCTAGCACCCCGGAAAATAATAATCCAAATAATTGTAGCTGTGCATTAAGCTCTTGTTCATTGATACTCATTTTTGATACCTGGTCCGGATTGAAATTAGAAAACAAATGCCATAATCCTATTAATATAATAATGGCCAACATCCCCGAAATAAATCCATGAAAAAATGCCCTTATTAAAAAAGGTCTTCTTATAAAAGAGGAGCTCGCCCCTACCAATTGCATGGTTCGAATAATAAATCTTTTTGAATACACAGCCAGTCGTATAGTAATATTAATAAGAATAATAGATATTATAAGAAGAATACCTGCTATTACCAACAAGATCATCTCAAAGTTCTTGAAAACAGAGCCCACCTCTAAAAATTGAGCTTCACTATAAGACACTTCGGAAACTAAGTGCTCTTTTTCTTTCATGATCTGTTCAGAAAAAGCAGCTGCACTGTCTGGATTTACATATTCAGCACTTAAGTTCACATTAATGGAAGACGGAATCGGGTTCGCTCCATCCAAAATATCAAAAGCATCATCACCTACATGTTGTAACAACAACGATTTAGCAGAATCTTTGGAGATGTACTGTGCCTGTTTTACATAAGATCTAGATGCCAGCTCTTTTTCCATTTGTAACACATCTGCTTCACTTGCCTCGTCCTGAAAAAGAATATCTACACTCAGCTGCTCCTTGATCTCTTTTGATTTCTGATGAGCCGTAATCATAAAATAAGCAAAAACCCCCAACAGGACCAATAAAAGTGTAATACCAAAGACCGTTGAGACCTCCGTTACTCTATTGCTTGAAAATTTTCTTCTTGCCATTTGTGGCTAAATTAATAAGTTGAAGCATACGAAGAACCACCTATTTGATAATTTATGTTAACGATTGAGTGTGTAAATAGGATTTTAAAATATATTTGATAGAATTAAAAACATAAAAATCAAACAATGAAAATGCGCTATTTAATTTTAAATCTGTTTTTTATATCTCCCCTTCTCTTTTCTTCTTGTATTAACGAGACAAAAGAAGGTGACGACAACAAAAAGGAAAACCCTGCTCAAAACGAGGGAGACAATTCAAATACTGAAACAGCTGACAACACCTCAACTTCTGATTTAAATGCTACCTACCAATTTAATCCAGGGGACACTATTGTATGGAAAGCCAAGCACAACGATGATGAAGACTTTGTTCATATTGGAACTGTAGAAGTTAGCTCAGGATCCGCAGAAGTGGTTAGTGGTGAGCTAGCAGCTGGTGAAATTGTTTTAGACCTAACCACCTTGCAAAAAGGAAATAAAAGACTGGACGACCACCTTAAGAATGATGACTTCTTTAACGTTACGGTTTTCCCAAACGCTACTTTTCAGCTGAAAAGTCATGATAATGGAACAGTAACTGGTGCCTTAACTGTCATTGGAATTACAAAAGAGATCTCTTTCCCATTAACTATATCAATGGATGAAAATGCATTTAGTATAAGTGGTGAATTTGAGCTAGACCTACTCCCTTTTGAATTGCCTAGCTTAGTGAAAGTTGAAAATTCACCTGCAGAAGAAAAAGCATCTGGCCCTTCTTCAAAAGTAAATATTGCTCTTGAGCTTACCGCTCAGCAATGATTTAAAGGGATCGATTCAATTCTCTTATCAATTGAATCCAATTAACTCCGCCATGGTTTTTACCTAGACGGACTATAATGGTATTATTTGCTGGATGCATATAGGTATATTGCCCTAAATGTCCCTGAGCAAAAAAATTGACCCTTCCATTTTTATCGGGCCTGCTGTCGTGCCACCACTGATAGGCATAAAAAGCGTCTTTTGAATCTTTGGTCTTTTTAATGCTTTTGTCGATCCATTGTTCGCTTATTAGTTGAGTGCCTTGCCAATTGCCTTCCTTTAGAAATAATCTCCCAAATTTGGCATAATCCCTAGCCCTCGCATTTAAACAGCAGAAAGCTTTTTCCCTTCCTTTTTTCCGATCAACACTCCAGCTGGCTGGATACTCCATACCTAAAGGAATCCATAGTTTTTGCTCGCAATACTCACTAAGCGTTTGGCCTGTCGCTTCTTCTAAGATCATGCCCAACATTTGCGTAGCAGCACTTATATATCCGAAAGACTCACCTGGATCTTTTTCAACCTTTAGCTTCGCAACATGCCTGTCCAGATTCCTTCCATAATAAGAGACCGCTACATTTCCAAATGGGCTAAAATAATTTTCAATGTATTCGATTCCAGTTCTCATATTCAACAAATGCTCAATAGTAATCTTTTCAAACCCTGGATTTTCAAACCCCTTGATGTAATTGGTAATAGGTTCATTTACAGACTTTATTTTTCCCTCATTGATGGCAATTCCTATCATTGCAGAAACATAGGATTTAGCCATCGAAAAAGAAGTGAAAATTGTTGCTTGCTCTTTTTTAGGAGCATACCATTCATACAATAAAGAATCATTTCTAATGACCAAAAAGGCTACTGTTTTTGAATGATCGAGAATACTATCAAAAATTATTTCATTTGTAAAATTAGACGACATCAATGCTTTATTAAATTCGTTATGGGTTGCTTTTTCATGAAACTGAAAAGCAGGGCCTGAATTTAAGATCTCTCTGTTTTGAAATTTTTTATAATCATTAATGTTGGCGAAATTATAGATGACATACCTACCTACATGGCAGCTACCAAAAAATACAACTACCAATAAACACCAAATGTATTTCTTTGCCATAGCTCTAACCGCTAATTAATTTCTATAAAAAACGAAAGCAACCATAAAAAAGTATATATTGACTTTTTTAGTACTTGCAATCACCTATTTATATACAATGAAAATTAATTTTAAAAACCTTAAAAAAGGCCAATCCATCCCCTTGCTGATCATAGACATGATCATGCTAAGTCTTATCTCCATTAACCTACTTTGGATGACTTTTGACTTCTTTTTTGAAGCCAGGATCTTTCAGGATCTTATTGGCCAGGTTTCAGAAAGTTTTTTTATTTATTACAGAGATATTATACATCCTGATTTTTTATTATACGATTCTATTTTTGTCACCATTTTCATTATTGAAATCTTAACCAGGTGGATTGTATCGATTGTTAAAAAAGAATATAGTAATTGGATTGCTTATCCATTTATTCATTGGTATGATGTGTTAGGGTGTATTCCTGTTGGTGGTTTTAGGGTACTTAGGATGCTAAGGATCGTTTCTATAGTCATTAGATTACATAAAAAACAAATTATTAATATCCGTGTTACATGGTGGTACAAATTATTGAATCGTTATTATAGTATTCTAGTAGAAGAAGTTTCTGATAGAGTGGTGGTAAATGTGATCAAAGGCATGCAAACAGAAATAGCAGAGGGAAGTCCAATTACAGATGAATTGGTAGAAAAAGTAATAAAACCTAAGCAAGAAATTATAGTAGAATGGCTGGCGTTAAGGATTGAGGATGCTACTCAGCTTTATTTCACAAGGAACAGCGAAAGATTACAGCAATACATTCAACTAGCTGTAGAAGAAGCCTTGGTCAACAATAAAGACATTGGAAAATTAAACAGTGTGCCAATTTTAGGGCCAAAAGTAACTGCTGCAGTAAGCTCTAGCATCTCAGATGTTTCTTTTTACGTTATTGAAAAAATGATCCGGGATCTTTCAGCAAAAGAAAACAGAGAAGTATTGCATGAGGTAATGAATATGGGGCTTGAAGTGGTCACTAAAAAAGAGGAGGATGAAACGTTTCAAAATGCAACTAAAGAGATTATTATTGATTCCTTAGAGCTTGTAAAAGAGCAAGTTGAAACAAAAAGATGGAAAGAGAATTAATGAATCCAATTAGTGTATCGTCTTGAATTAAGGTAACTCATTCGTCTAAATTATTTTTTTATACCTGAATTATCCTAAACCTTTTCGTATTTTTATCGTAACTAATATTTTTTAATTTCAGTTTTTTTAAAAATAAATAGCCTTTTGGTCGTGAAATTACGTCCTGTAATGAAATAAAATTCCGGTTTATGAAAAAAATCTTACTCGCATTTCTATCAATACTCTTTATCACTAACACGTCAATCACTCAAACACAGTTTGCTGATGTAACTGTTACTGTTCAAAGGGTTGAGGACGATCATGAATGTAATTGCAATGATGGTGGTTTCTTTAATTGTGGTATTGCTAGCTCAGAGCCTGACCCTAGCTGGAGAATTCGTTCTCAATATTTTGGAGGCCCATTTAGTGGTGTCACATTTATTGAATACGATAATCAAAATTGCGCTTCTAGATCCAGAAGTGATGTAATTGATACCTATTTTGGGATCTGCTCCGACATGTTAACCATAGAAATTGAAGCATGGGAAGATGATGGCTGTGGGTCTAACTCAACTTATGACATTGGCTGTGTAAACAATGATGCGGACCATTCTGGAATACAAACATTTAATATTAGCTATCAATTAGACCCAGCAGGCAACCAGAATAATTATAACTTTATTTTATCCAATGGATTTGAAGTCGAAATAGGTGTTTTTTGGACAGTAGCTAATGTAGTCAACGCACCTTCGGTTTCTGGAACAACCACTATTTGTTCTGGAGATGCTATTTCCCTTACAGCTTCAGAAGCAATTGCGACCAATTTTAACTGGTACAATGTCCCTTCTGGTGGTACCCCAATTTCTACAGGTGCTACTTTAAATGTAGCCAATGTAACTTCAAATACTAGCTATTATGTTGCGGGGACAATTGGAACTTGTGAAGGGTCAAGAACACAAGTAGATATTATAGTTGAATCATTATCAACTGACCCTTCTTCACTCACCCCTTCATCTCCTACCCTATGTGCTGCAGGCACTATTGACTTTACAGTAGGAGGTGGTTCATTAGGAACAGGAGCAACTTGGGAATTGTATTCAGGCTCATGTGGTGGGACTTTATTAGGCAGCTCAGCATCTGGAGTTTTTAATGGTATTAACGTCACTGCCACTGAAACATTTTATGCACTTGCAACTGGAAATTGTAATACCACTAATTGTGCATCAACTACTATTACATTAGAGACACCATCTTCTGCTCCTTCTGGATCTTCCGCTTCAAATAATTCTATTTGTTCAAGTGACCCTGTAACACTTTCTGTTAGTGGTGGTTCATTAGGTACCGGTGCCACCTGGGAATGGTACACTGGTAGTTGTGGAGGAACAAATGTTGGTTCTGGACCAATCATAGTCTTAAATCCAACAGTAACTACAGATTATTATGTGAGAGCTGAAGGAAGTTGTGGTATCACTAATTGTGATACTGTTACAGTAACAGTGACTCCAGGACCAATAAGCATTGATTCTGCCTTGGCTGATATTTATACCGTTTGTCCCGAAGATCCTGTTCAGCTAAATGCTTATTACTCTTCTACACTACCTTCAGGATATAGTATTACATGGTTTACTGGTGCATGCGGAGCTGTGCCCATTGGAGTTGGTGACAGCATTGTAGTTAACCCCATAGACACGACCACTTATTATGTTCAATGTATAGGCACATGTGGTGTATCTACATGTGATACTGTTGTAGTAAACGTGTTAGATGGATCTATATCACCAACCTCTATTACTGCAAGTAATAATAATTTCTGCAGTGGAGGGACTTCTACACTTACTGTAAATGGAGGATCATTAGGTCCAAGTTCACAATGGTCATGGTATGAAGGAAGCTGTGGAGGCTCTGTAATAGGATCTGGCACTTCAATCAATGTAAGTCCAACCACTTCTACAATGTACTATGTTCGAGCTACAGGTGGATCGTGTGGAAATACGCAATGTGCCACTGTTTTTATCAATGTCTTTAACCTAAATGTTTACCTAACACCATATGATACTGTTTGTATCGGAAACGTGGGAAGCTTTGTGCTAACTGGAGGATTTCCTACAGGTGGGACCTATTCAGGAACAGGTGTTGTCTCAGGAATATTCGACCCTGCAGCAGCTGGAACAGGAACTCATGCTATTACCTATTCTTATACAGATGGAAATGGCTGTAGTGAAAGTGCAACTGAAAATATTGTTGTATTAGAAAGTAATCCTGCTCCTGTATCTATAAATACTTCTGGATTACAGATATGTAATGGTTCGTCTACCAATATCTGGTTAGATTCTTTATCCAATGTGTTAATACCTGGCAGAATGTGGGTCTGGTATGAAGGTGCTTGTGGAGCTGGCACACCTATTGATACCACTTACAATGACATTAATTTAGGTGACACATTAATTACAGTATCCCCAAGTACAACCACTAATTATTATGTGAGGGCAGAAAGTGGGATTTGCGATCCAAGTGAATGCATAGGAATTACCATAGATGTATATGACCTAGAAACTAACCTGCTTTCTTTTGATGATGTTTGTGGGGTAGATGTCCCTGAATTTACACTTACTGGTGGGATTCCTTCAGGGGGTGTTTATTCTGGAACTGGAGTAACTAATGATATTTTTGATCCATTCGTTGCTAATACTGGGACTCACATGATTACCTATACATATTCTTATGGTGGCTGTACTGTGTCTGACTCTGTAACCTTAACAGTAACTAGTAGTCCTTTAAATCTTCACTATACTATAGAGACTGAAACCTGTTCTGACGGGGGCACATTGATACATGTGCACAACATGAATGGTTCTGGATCCTATTCATACAGCTGGTCTGATGGCTCAGTCGATAACCCTTTAATCTATGCTCAACCTGGAGATTATAATGTTCTTGTAACTGACGACAATGATTGTAGTACATTACTAGGACCAATTTCTATTTCTGAAGACCAGGCATGTATTGAAATGCCCAACACCTTTACCCCAAATGGAGATGGCACCAATGACACATGGAACCTCGATTTTAGTAGCTATGGATCTGCACATTTAACTATTTATTCTAAATGGGGGAAAATCGTAAGGGAATTCAACGAAGTAAACATTAGCTGGGATGGAATATTTGAAGGAAAACCTCTTCCCGCTGGAACTTATTACTATATCCTAGATTTAGGTAATGGAATAGTTCAAAACGGACCAGTAACAATTGTAAGATAAAATTATGACTATGAAAAGATTATTACTATTATTCATTATTACCTTTAGTTTTTCTTGTGTAGAAGGACAGCAGATCGCCTTGAACAGTCAATATATGTTCAATAGCTTTGCTATTAATCCAGCAGTAGCAGGAACTAAAAATTATTCCCCATTGACATTTACATTCAGAAGACAATGGATGGGCATGGATGATGCCCCTGTAACACAAAACCTAATAGCACATACATTTATAGGAAAAAGTGTAGGTGCTGGTGTTCATTTATTCAATGATGCATCAGGCCCAACAAGGAGAACTGGGTTAAGTACTGCATTTAGTTATCAAGTTAAAACTGGAGCTTCTTCAAAGCTGTCTTTTGGTTTATCTGCTTCACTCACTCAATATGTATTAGACAGAGATCGTTTGATTACCGAAATACCAGGTGATGTTGCCGTTATGAATAACACCAACAACCAGCTGATCCCCGATTTTAATTTTGGCCTCTACTGGTATGGGGAAAGGCATTATTTAGGTGTTACAGCATTTCATTTAATGGAAAGCAAAAGTGACCTTTTTGACCTTACAACACCTGTAACCAACACCTTAGATAGAGCATTTTACGGAAATGCTGGTTACATTTTTTCAATTGGATCCAATTTCGCCATTGAGCCCTCTGTGTTATTCAGGTACATGCTCAATGCGCCATTCCAGCTAGATGGGAACATGCGATTTGTGATAAAAGACACCTACTGGCTAGCCTGTTCCTATAGAATGGATGACGCCATTGCTATTATGATTGGTGCCGATTTTGGTCCATTTGAAATGGGCTACTCTTATGACCTGGGAATGTCAGACATGAAGGCATACAATGATGGAACACATGAAGTCTATTTGGGAATTAAAATGAATAAGAACGCTAAAAAAACCCCATGGCATAAGAGAAACAGAATTTATTCATCCTTTTCAACTGGTTCCTAAAAACTGAAGGCAACGTGTATATGAGAAAAATTCTTTTTACATTATTTACTTTTTTGTGTAGCATTGGTTGCTATTGTCAAATTGAAATTGGCAATGCTTTATTCGATAATTTTGAATATAGCTCAGCAATTAAATATTATAACCAAGCAGACTCCCTAGACAAAGACACCAAGATTAAACTAGCCCTCTGTCATTTTGTAACCCATGATTATATTGAGGCTGAAAAGCATTTAAAAGAATTATCCAGAGACAAAGAATTAGATCCTATTTTTAGTTACTATTATGCGACTTGCTTAAAAAACAACAAAAAATATGACCTCGCCAAA
This sequence comes from uncultured Flavobacteriales bacterium, assembly GCA_964430245.1. Taxonomy (GTDB): domain Bacteria; phylum Bacteroidota; class Bacteroidia; order Flavobacteriales_D; family Parvicellaceae; genus CAYSEW01. The sequence continues at coordinate 13,108 of CAYSEW010000012.1, read as the reverse complement.
AGATATTTTAATCGCTTAATTCAACTAGACACCACTCATTTCCTTACGCTATTACAGCTTCAAAGTTTAGATTCTATAACCACTTGGGACACTATCGCAGAAAATGCTGAAATAGCACCATTAGTAAATTTAAATACCTCACTTGCTGATTTTTCTCCAAAATTTTATGAAAATGGGATTCTGATATGCAGTGAATTGAAGTTTGATAGCCTTAAAAAAAGAAGGAAAATAGCTCTAGATTATTTTGATAATGCCAATAAAAGTGAACAAAAAAATCTAATTGAACAACTGAAAAATGACCTCAACTACGGATTGAATATCAGCCCAAGAGCTAGTGTCTTTTTTATTCCATTCATTGAAGAAAAGCAACTTTTTCAAAAAAATGCTATTGATCTAATTCCAGCAAATGCTATAGGAAAACCAACTTTAGTTGCAGAAAATAAGAAACACAGCATTGGTGCTTTTGACTTCAACCCAATAACCAAAGAACTTTATTTTACCAAGATCCCTATTTTTAATTCCTGGGAACCTGAAATTTCTGAACATTCACTTTTATTTAAAGGAGTCATAGACGAAGAGACTCATCGATTAAAAAACGAAAAAGAGATTCATCTAAAAAAGGTTTCTAATATCTATGGGATAGGAGAACCTGCTATCTCATCAGATGGATCTGCCATGTATTTTGTTAGTGACATGCCCGGAGGAGAAGGGGGTACAGACATCTATATTGTAAAAAAGAAAGAAAATGGTAATTGGGGGAAAGTAGAAAACCTAGGTCCTGCTATTAATTCAAAAGGGGATGAGCTCAACCCTTATATCTATGATGACACTAGACTTTATTTCTCATCTAATGGAAAGCCTGGCTATGGGGGGCTAGATATATTTGTAGCTGAGATCATTAATAATTTTGACAGTATTAGTAATGCGTCTCTATTATCAAGGCCTATCAATTCAAGTGCTGATGATTTTGGGATCACCATCCATCCAATCAACGAAAGCTTAGGAGTTATTGTATCTAATAGATCTGGTGGAAGTGGAGATGATGACCTTTATATGATCCATTTTACTGATATAAAACCTTATGTCAAAGGTTATGTAATGAATCAAGACACCCTCCCTCAAAAAGAAGCGATAGTGAGATTAATAGATGAAAACAATGAAGAAATAGCTCAATTAAAATCCAATGCTCAAGGGAAATATCGTTTTGATCTTGAAGAAGAGAAAGAATATAAATTAATGGCCTCTACTGAAGGTATGGCTAAGGATATTATTATCAATACAGATGATACTTGGGCCGGAAATGAAAGAAAGGACCTGATTTTAGAGCCAGCAACAACTGTTCAAGGGTATGTTTACGATGAAAATGGAGAACCTGTACCCAATGCAAAAATGGAATTATTCAATGAGCATGATAGCTTAATCCTTACTATTTATGCAGATGAAACAGGCTTTTATCAATTTGTTCTTGATGAGGATGAAGACTACTTAGTAATGGGAAGCAAATACAACAAAATAGGAGATAAATACATCTCTACTTCCAGTAATTACGTGTCGGATTCAATTAGCAATATTACTATTTTCAATCCAACTGCTTATATAGAGGGGATAGTTTATGATGAAAATGGAGATTCCGTGCAAGGGGCCATTGTAAGGTTATTCGATTCCTCTAATGTTGAAATTGAAAGAGTCACTTCAGACGAAAATGGCTACTACCATTTTGACATGAGCAGTAACCATCATTATAGGGTAATTGCAACTACTGATGGTATGGTTGATGACATTACAATTGATACTGGGAAAGATTGGGAAGGCAATGAAAAAAAGGATTTACATCTTAAACCTCATCCAACTGGCCAAGGCAAAACGATTACTGAAAACGTAGAGGTTGTATCTGATGTTAACATTTCCCTTTTTGATGAGAACGGAAATCGTTTATTAACTATCTTTTCAAATGAAACAGGTTATTACCAACTTCCTTTATTAGCTGATTCATCCAACCTTTTAAAAGGTAATAAAGGGTCTCTTGAAGGTGAAACTACTATTGTTAACGATACTAATTACAATACTTTAAGTACTAATGACATTGTATTAATTGACAAAAACAATAATTTAACTTCTGTTGAGGGTCTCATTAAAGATCAGGAAGGAAACCCTGTTCCTAATGCTAGAATAGATCTTTATGATGAAAATGGAAAATTCATTGCTACTGCAGTTTCTGATGAAAACGGAAAGTATATACATGGGCTTCAAAAAAATCAAAGTTTTCAATTAATTGCTATTAAAGATGATTTAGAAGGGCTTGAGAATGTGTTTACAGGAGATAAGTGGAATAAAGAAAAATCTGTTGACATTACACTACTTCCTTCAGGAAAAATATCTAAAGGAAATGTAACTGATATAGATTCACATGAAGCAATAAATGGAGTGAAAATCACCCTGTTTGATAACGAGACCAATAAAAAGGTAGTTACCTTCACAGATGAAAATGGAGATTTCAATATTAAGTTAAGCCCTAATAAAAGCTATACACTTAAACTTGAGCTTGATGGCTATTATCCTAAAACCATTGATCTTCCAAATGGAGCAGAGATTCCTGATCATATAGACCTTGAACATTTAAAAATTGATCATGCAGGATATCAGGTGGAATCCATTTATTTTAATTATGATAAATATGATATTACAGAGAGCTCAAAAAAACAGCTAGACCTTCTTGTTGAAAAGCTAAAAGAAGATAGACAGCTTAAATTAGAGGTTCGTTCTTATACCGATTGCAGAGGCGCTGATGAATACAATATTTACCTATCAAGAAACAGAAGTAAATCAGTGAAAAACTATTTACTTAAAAATGGGGTTTTTAAACAACAAATCATAACCAAATCTTTAGGAGCCACTAATTTTGTCAACAACTGTAATGAAGATGACAAATGTACTGAAGAAGAGCATCAGCTAAATAGAAGGTCTGAATTTGAATTTGTTTCCAAAAAATAATTTTCCATTTTCACATAGATCATTTAAAGAACCCGTTTTTTCATTACAAAAATTAATGAAAACAATATATTTGCGGAAAATTTCAACATGTCAGAAAGAAAAGTTCGCGTAAGATTTGCTCCTAGTCCAACTGGACCACTACATATTGGGGGAGTAAGAACAGCACTCTATAATTATTTATTTGCTAAAAAAAATAAAGGGGATTTTATATTACGTATCGAAGATACAGATCAAACTAGATATGTAGAAGGTGCAGAAGCTTACATACTAGAATCTTTAAAATGGTGCGGATTAAATCCGGATGAAAGTCCCGAACACAATGGTGATCATGGACCATATAGACAATCAGAAAGAAAAAGCAGTTACAAGGAATTTGCTGATAAGCTGGTTAATAACGGGACCGCTTATTATGCTTTTGATACTCCAGAAGAATTAGAGAAAGTTCGGGAGATGGCCAAAGAAGCTAAAATGCCTAATTGGCAATACAATGTAATTACCCGATCATCTATGAAAAACTCATTAACTCTTTCGGAAGATGACACTAAAAAGCTCCTAGAAGATGGTATTCCTTATACTATTAGGATAAAAATGCCTAGAAATGAAGATGTAAGGTTTTATGATGAGATCCGTGGATGGGTAGTAGTTAACTCTAGTAACATTGATGACAAAGTAATATTTAAAGGTGATGGAATGCCTACTTATCATTTAGCCAATGTAGTAGACGACTACAGCATGAAAATCACTCATGTAATTAGAGGTGAAGAGTGGTTACCTTCTGCGCCATTACATGTTTTATTGTATCGCTATTTAGGTTGGGAAGATCAAATGCCAAAATTTGCTCATCTACCATTAATTTTAAAGCCAGATGGAAATGGCAAATTAAGCAAACGTGATGGAGACAGATTAGGATTCCCTGTCTTTCCTTTAGAATGGACAGACCCTGTCACTAAAGAAATTTCTTCAGGCTATAGAGAAAAAGGATATTTCTCTGATGCCTTTATTAATATGCTAGCTTTTTTAGGGTGGAACCCTGGAACTTCAAAAGAGCTTTTTTCCATGCAAGAATTGATCAGTGAGTTCACTTTAGAAAGAGTAGGGAAAAGTGGGGCAAAATTTGATCCTGATAAAACAAAGTGGTTCAATCAGCAATACTTAAGAAACAAATCTAATGTAGAATTAGGAGAGCTACTTAAAAAGAAAATCGATAAAGATTATTCTATTGAATTCCTTTCTGAAGTAGCTGGTTTAATGAAGGAAAGAGCTTCATTTGTAGATGAAATGTTGGAAGGCGACTATTTATTTAATCCTCCTTTAGAATACGATCCAAAAACTCTAAGAAAAAAATGGAAAGAAGCCACTCCTGTGAACATGGAAAAATTAAAAGCCATGCTAAATGAGATTACTGATTTCAATGCTGAAAAAATTGAAGCTGAATTCAAGGCTTTTTTGGAAAGCAATGAGCTAGGCATGGGAGCGGTACTACCTAATTTTAGGTTATTGGTAACTGGAAAAGGTATGGGACCATCCATGTTCCAAATTGCAGCTTTATTAGGTAAAAATGAAGTGATTGATAGGTTCAACAATGGAATGGAAAAAATCGCACTGCTTAAATCTGAATTAGATCCGTCATGAACATTATAAAAGTACATGGTATTCGTTGTTATTCTCTACATGGCTGCTTAAAAGAAGAAACCAGCATTGGAGGAACATTTGAAGTTGACATTGATTTACATTGTGATTTTTCTAGGTCTTCTGAAACAGATCAATTAAACGACACCATTGATTATGTTGCTGTCAATAAAACAGTAGAACAAGAAATGGCTATTCCTTCGAAATTAATAGAATCTGTTGCTTATAGAATATTAAAAAAACTAAAAGCTGAATTTAATTCAATCCATCATTGCAGAGTGGAGATCAGAAAGATCAATCCTCCTATCGATGGCGATGTTAAATATGTTTCGGTTATCATTGAAGAATAAATTGCATATTTAAAGGGAAGTTGTAATTTTGCCCTTCATTAAAAAAGGTCTCGTGGCCGAGTGGCTAGGCAGTGGTCTGCAAAACCATCTACATCGGTTCGAATCCGATCGAGACCTCAACCCCCCTCCTTTTTAATTGCATTTCTTTGCTAATTTACGTAACTTACAATCATTAAAATTTTAAAGAATGAGGGTAATTACATCTGTTATAATTGTTGTAATAACAATTTTCATTAGTTCATTTTTCTTTTTAGACAACGCATTAGATAAAAGCAAAAACATTAACTTTTCTGAGGATATTGCTCCTATTTTATATGATAATTGTACTGCTTGTCATCATGATGGAGGAATTGCTCCTTTTTCCTTAGTTTCATACAATGACGCCTATAGCAATAGAATAATGATTGAATACATGACCGAGAATGGGTACATGCCTCCATGGCCACCTGACACAAACTTTTCTAGATTTAGTCATGAAAGAGTCTTAAGCAATAATGAGATCTCTATGATCCAAAGCTGGGTAGCTGCTGGAGCCCCGCAAGGCGATTCAACCTTAGCTCCCCCCTACCCTACTTATACTACATCTGGTCCAACTCTTGGCACTCCAGACATGACTATCTCTGCTCCTGTTTACACAAGTAATGCCGTCCTTCATGATGACTATGTTTGTTTTGTGATTCCTTCTGGTTTAGCCCAAAATAGAAAGATTAGAGCTATTGAAATAATTCCTGGGAATCCTGAAATTGTGCACCATTGTATTGTGTACGTTGACACAAGTGGCATATTTCAAACTGATACTTCTGGGCATTGCATGGGCCCAACATCTGGAAAAATTGTTGGAGAATATGCCCCTGGTTCAAACCCTACAATTTTTCCCGGAGACAGCAATCTTGCTTTTGCTGTAAATATTGATGCTGGATCGGATATTATTCTCTCTATGCATTATCCCCACGGTTCTTTAGGAATGACTGATAGCACTAAGGTCCATTTTTATTTTTATCCAGAAACCTATACTAATTTCAGAACCTTAAACATTGAGCCTATTATTTCCAATTTTAACTTTTGCATTCCTGCAAATACTGTTCAAACATACAATGCTCAATTCCCTACCAATGGAACATCTCTTCCAGGAAACTGGTCAGTTTACGGGGTGTTTCCTCACATGCATTTAATAGGACAAAGCATTCAATGTCTTAGCATAAATAATTCAGGCGACACTTTGCCATTAATCAATATTCCCGCATGGGATTTTGAATGGCAAGGATTTTACAAATACCCTTATTTACAGAAAATTGAATCAGGATCAGTTGTAGAAGCTACTGCTACTTATGATAATACTATCAATAATCCACATAATCCCAACGACCCTCCGCAGTTGGTTTGTGCTGGGCTTAACACCACAGATGAGATGTTTCTTGTGTTTTTTCTTTTTACTTCTTATTACCCTGGAGACGAAACGCTTAACATGGACTCTTTGGCAGCTAATTCTGGATTAAATATCATTGAACAAAATAAAAAAGAATGGCAGGTGTCTGCTTATCCCAACCCATCAAGTAATCAAGTTCGCTTTGCTTTTAATCTAGCTATTCCATCTGATGTTACTCTTCAGATAATGGACATTAATGGAAGAATAATCTATAATCATAATTATGGCATCTCCTCTTCTGGACTTCAGCACATTACTTTTGACATCAATAATTATGGAGGACTGTCTAAAGGAACATATATTTATTATATAAAAGCTGGCGAGAAAAGAAATTTTGGAAAAATCATTGTCCCATAAAAAAAGCCCCTTTCGGGGCTTTTATAAAAACAAATAGTTCTTAGTTTAATCTGCTTTCTCCATTGTAACAGTTTGAGTGGTATTCCCATCAACTTGAGAAATAACTAAAGATGAATTAGTTAATTCATCAATAGTGCCCGTATCTGTATCAATTGTAATAGAAGCTCCATCATCTGAAACTTCATAAGAGGCAGTATCAGTACTACTAAAAGGTATTCCCATAAAATCTCCTGCACTAGTTGTGTAAAGATTACAAGCAGCATCTGTACCACAATTTTCGAAATTCATAGACATTGAAGTAATTCCCAGTGCTTGAAGTTGTTCCCAGTAATCAATAGAAACACCTGCACTATCAATAGAAATAGCAGTAACATTCCAGTTCCCTTCTAGTTTTTTCATTGCTCTTTTTTCTTTGTTACAGCTAACAAGAACAAAACCTAGGATAGCAAGGGTAAAAATAATTTTTTTCATTGTTTTAAGTTTTAAATTTAGATTGCTAAAATAATAAAAAACATAACTTGTGAAATTTTAACCTGCTTTGACTACAAATAACCATCTGATAATATTATATTTTATTGCGTTAATTCTTTCCCCTTTTAAAAGCATTAGCCAAGAGCCATATTTAAATAAAAACACTTGCAAAATACTTTCTTGGAATATTCAAATGTTACCTGATTTTTACGCCCCATTTTCTAGCTATTTAAGAAAAAAACAAACAAAAAGATTACCAGAGATCATCAGCTATATAAAAAGGTCAGACTTTGATATTATTATTCTTCAAGAAGTTTTTGATCTTCAAATGAAAAATAAATTAGCAAAACAGCTTGAAAAAGCTTATCCCTATATTCAGCCACCAATTAAAAAAGGTTTTGGCATAAAACTAAGTAACGGCATCATGATATTGAGTAAATATCCTATAGAATATGAGCATCATATTAGATTTATAGACTCTGAAGGAAATGATAAAATGGCTCAAAAAGGTTGTGTCTTAATAACTGCTTCTATTAGAGAAAAAGTGTGGCTAATAGCGGGAACCCATTTAAATTCAACTAGTCAGGAAATTCGAGATCTACAATATCAACAGATCAAAAAAGAGATTATTAGTCCATATCTATCAGACTCAACCCCATTTATTCTTGCAGGCGACCTTAACACCACAAAAAACACCAACTCCTACTCTAAGATGATGGGTGAATTCCAATTAACCTGTTCTGCTCTAAATGAAAAAAGGCCTTATACCTATGATTCACATAACTCATGGAACCAGCCTAATTATAATGTATGGATCGATTATTTACTCCACAATATGAATGAAGAAAACATACTTCAGCATTATATTATCCGTCCCACTATGACTTTTAAAAATAATACAATGGACCTAGCTGATCATTATGGTATCGCTTTAACTATTGCTATTGATTAAGCCGCTCTAATCTGCTCAATAAAGGAGGATGTGAATAATGTACAAAAACGTATGCCTTATGAGGATATAGATTAGATAAGTTGTCTACTGATAATTTTTTCAATGCTAACTGAAGAGATTCCCCATCATAGGTGGTTTTAGCATATTCATCTGCTTCAAATTCATTTTTTCTACTCAACACATTCATTAATATTCCTATAATGGTACCAATAGGAGAAAACACTAAGCTAAATGCAATTACTCCTACATGAAATGAAGGTAAATTAGCTCCTAGTGCCTGTGTAACAGTAGGGTAGCTTAAAAAATATTCAAGTAAAAAAAGAATAATACCCGTTTGAAATATTGACAAAATCATAGAAGTTCTAATGTGCTTTTTCTTGAAATGACCTACTTCATGCGCTAAAACAGCTACTAATTCTTTAGTCGTGTGCTTTTCTATTAAAGTATCGTATAATGCGATTGTTTTTCTAGGGCCTAATCCACTAAAAAAAGCATTGGCTTTTGTTGATCGCTTAGAGCCATCTATTACATAAATATTTTTAAGACTGTACCCAACTTTACCTGCATATTCTTCAATTGCAACTCTCAAATCACCATCCCCTAAGGGTTTCAATTTATTAAAGATTGGCAAAATAACATCTGCATAAAACATGTTCATTAATAGCATAAATGAAACTAGAATGATCCAAAGCCAATACCAATATCCCTGATCGATTTGACCTATTACCCATAAAACAACCCATAAAAGTCCACCACCTATAATAGCCATTAAGAAATAGGATTTTAATTTATCTATAATAAAAATTCCTAAGGTAGTTTTATTAAACCCATATTTTTCTTCTAGAACAAATGTGTCATAGATTGAAAATGGAATGCTAATTACTTCACTGATTAATATTAGTATTCCAAAAAATGTAATTGCTTGAAGAAAATTGTCCTGAACAAAAGTTGCAATATAATTATCTAACTTTCCAAAAAGTCCAAAAATCAAAACATTGATAATGATGACAAACATCAGTATGGACTGAATAAAAGAAACTTTTCCTTTTTCTTTATGGTAATTTCTAGATTGATCATATTTCTCTTTATCATAGTACTCTTTCATTGAAGAAGGGATCTCTTCTTTCCAGTTTTTAGTATTTATAAAATCCAGGATCTTATCAAAGACAAATCCAAATACAATTAGAACAAGAAATAGATACAATAGATTTTCGTGAGTCATAAATAGTTATATATGGTTAAAATCGCTGCAATATTAACAACTAATCAACTCAATTCATAATCAAATTATTAGCCTTTATCTAAATTTAATTACTACTAGCGATATTATCCTTTCTGATATTAAGTAAATAAATTAGGAATTATGTATATTTATCAAGTTATTTCTTCTATGCATAAAATTTTATATAGTATTATTTTCCTATTTGTTGTTGGTATCAACTATGCCCAAAACAACAATGCATTGGCTTTAAAATACTATACTTCTGGAATGGAAAAATACAATGCAACGAATTACGAAACTGCCATAGGTGATTTTAATAAGGCCATAGAAACAAGCCCTAAATTTGTAGAAGCTTATTTTCAAAGAGGTTGTGCCAAGCATTATTCTGATGACTATAATGGTGCCATTTCTGACTTTGATAAAGCCATTGAATTAAGACCAAATAGTGAAGTTTTCTACAAGCAAAGAGGCTCTTCTAAAACGATGATAAAAGATTATAAAGGAGCTATTGAAGATTGTGACAAAGCCATTGAAATAAAACCAGACTACGATAAAGCCTATGCTTTAAGAGGGATCTTAAAAATTGAGCTAGGTGAAATTGAAGGATGTAATGATCTGGCAAAAGCCGGTGAGTATGGCTATGTAAATGCCGCTATATTTATTAAAAAATATTGCAAATAACTTCTTTGATTTAAAATAATCAATCCATAAAGGTATGTTTGCATACCTTTTTTATTATATTCGCATTTTATTAGTAAATCAACCTGAAATGAAATATCTCTCATCTCTATTTTTGAGCTTTTTTATTTGCAGTATTTCTGCTCAGATCGAACTTCCCAGAAAATCAATAGATCCGTTATTGTATCCATTTTACCATGGTGTTGCTTCAGGTGATCCATTATCGGATGCTGTTATTCTATGGACTAGGTTTACAGATGACACCATAAGCCTTGATAGTGTAGAAATATATTGGAGAATAGCTACAGATACCACCATGAGCAATGTTATTAACTCTGGAAATGGCTATGTTAAATCTGAAAATGACTGGACTTATAAAGTGGATGCTACAGGTCTTCAGCCTAATACATGGTATTATTACGACTTTCATACTTTAGGCTATTACTCAGTAAGGGGAAGAACTAAGACTGCTCCAATAGGTGATGTAGATAGTGTTCGATTGGCTGTTGTTTCCTGTTCAAATTATGAGCATGGTTATTTTAATGCGTATAGATACCTTAGAGATAGAAATGATTTTGATGCTGTATTGCATTTAGGTGATTACATCTATGAGTATGCAGTGGGTGGGTATTCTGCTGGAATTACAGATAGAGAGAATGAACCTGTAAATGAAATAATTACTTTGGAAGACTATAGAGTTCGCTATTCTCATTATAGACTAGATGATGATTTAAGAGATCTTCATCAACAATACCCATTTGTTACTGTATGGGATGACCATGAATCTGCCAATGATGCCTATATGGATGGTGCACAAAATCATGACCCTAGCACTGAAGGGCTTTGGACTGACAGAAAATCAAACTCAACTCAAGCTTACCATGAGTGGATGCCAATAAGATCCCCAATTCCTGGAGACCTGCAGATCTACAGGAAAATTCAATATGGAGATTTAATTGATCTATATATGCTAGATACCAGATTACAAGGAAGGTCAGAACAAGGCGGATCTACTTCTGATCCAAATAGAAGCCTTTTAGGGGTTGATCAATTTAACTGGCTGGTCAATGAAATGAATAATTCATCTGCTCAATGGCAGCTTTTAGGCCAGCAAGTAATGATGGCACCATTAGAAATATTTGGAGCTACTTTAAATGACGATCAGTGGGATGGATATGATTATGAAAGAACTAGACTTTATGATTCAATTAATGCTAATAATATAGATAACTTAGTAGTGCTAACTGGAGATATTCATACTTCGTGGATCAATGATTTACCATTAAGCAATTACGATGCGTCTTCTTGTACAGGATCTATGGGAGTCGAATTTGTAGTGACTTCCGTTACTTCTCCAGGATTAGGGTTTTTAGGTGGGGTTGGCACCAGCGCTATTGCATTATTTAATCCTCATGTACAATACACCAACCTTTCTGAACACGGATACATGATCCTTGATGTAAGCAAAAACAAAACGACTGGTAATTACTATTACATGAATAGTGTAGATGCTGTACTATCGGGCGAATATTTTGATGATGCATATTATGTGAATGATGGGTATACTTGTGTTGATCAAGCTTCTGGACCAACTATACGCACAACTCCGCCACCGATCTTTGCTCCAGATAGCCCTATGATAAGTACTGCAGCCATTGATCAGCATTTAAATGACTTTATTGTATTTGGAACCTATCCAAATCCTTTTTATAATGAAGTAACTATTCAGCTATTTATTGAGGACCCCAGCCCTATAACTTTTGAGGTTTATGACCTTGCAGGAAGATTGGTAATGAGTAAAGATCTAGACATCCTCAATAAAGGATTGAATTACGTGAAGTTCTATTTACAAGACCTCTCTACAGGCGCTTACTCAATGGTCATAAAAAGTGACACGCATTACTCATCAAGGACGTTAATAAAGTCTAAATAACTTATTGCGCTTCTAAAATCCCTTCGAAGTTACAAGCTGTTAAGTTAGATAGCTCTTCTACCCTTCTCTGAATATCTTCATAGGATATTTCTAACAATCTATCTATACCGAATTTTTCAACTGTAAATGATGCCAATGCAGAACCAATAACAATTGCCCTTTTCATAGATTCCCAAGATGTATCATTAGTAGCTGCTAAATAGCCAATGAAGCCACCTGCAAAAGTATCTCCAGCACCTGTTGGGTCAAAAACCTCTTCTAATGGAAGAGCTGGCGAATAAAACATTTTTCCATCTTGAAAAAGCATGGCTCCGTGTTCTCCTTTTTTAATAATCAAGGTGCTTGGTCCCATCTTTAAAATGAGCTCAGCTGCTTTAACCAAAGAATATTCTCCAGATAATAATCTCGCTTCTTCGTCATTTATTGTAAGTACATCTACCTTAGCAATTACTTTTTTTAAATCCTCCAATGCGATCTCCATCCAGAAATTCATGGTGTCTAGCACAATCAGCTTTGGTTTGTTTTTTAAACGTTCTATTACTTGCAACTGTACGGCTGGCGTAAGGTTGCCCAGCATTAAATATTCACAATCCTGATAAGAGTCCGGGACAATTGGATCGAAAGTCTCCAATACATTTAGCTGTGTATCCAGCGTGTCTCTCGTATTCATATCGGTATGGTATTTTCCTGACCAGAAAAAAGTCTTTCCACCCTCTATTACTTGCAGTCCATCTGTATTGATTCCCTTGTCATTGAACATGTTCAATGTTTCCTGAGGAAAATCCTCTCCAACAACTGAAACTATCTTTGATCCTTTCTTAAAAAAAGATGCAGCCAGGCTTATATAGGTACATGCTCCTCCTATAATCTTGTCTGTTTTCCCAAATGGGGTTTCAATGGCATCAAATGCTACGGTTCCTACGCTAACTAAACTCATGAATTATTTTTTTGGCAAATATAGTAAGATGAATAACAAATAGATAAACTGAAAAAAAAAGTAATGAATATTCGTTAAAATTAATTTAGCTATTGCATAAATTCAAACTTTAATGTAATATTGCACGCTGAATTAATGATGCTTCTTTAGCTCAGTTGGTTA
>CAYSEW010000011.1:71520-81828 GCA_964430245.1 uncultured Flavobacteriales bacterium | reverse complement strand
GTGACCCCGGCAGGATTCAAACCTGCAACCGCTGGAGCCGAAATCCAGTGCGCTATTCAGTTGCGCCACGAGGCCATATCAGGCAAAATTAGAATTTATTATAACAATAATTTATTTTTTAGTTAGTTTGTATTTATGTTGAGAATTCTATTGACCATATTTATGTTGCCAATAACATTGTTTGCCCAAGATTTTGGTGTAGGATCTTGGAGAGAGCACTTACCTTATGACAATGTTACTCATGTAGTTCCAGTGGGACATAGATGCTATGCCGCCACGCCTTATTCAATGTATTATGTAGATACAGAGGATCAATCTGTAAATAGGCTAAATACAATTACAGGTTTAACCGAACTAGGCATCTCTCTTATTCATCCAAATGAGAAGAACAATGCTGTGGTTGTGGGGTATTCTTCAGGAAATATAGATATTATTAAGGAAGATAATATCATTAATATTTCTGCCATTATCAATAGTAATGTAGTAGGAGACAGAACGATTTATGGAATGCATTCTAATGAAAATTATACTTATATAGCTACTGGTTTTGGTATAGTAGTATTAGATATTTTTAATGAAGAAATAAAAGACACTTACATTATTGGTAATAACGGGTCACAGCTCAAAGTCAATGATATTACCATTGGTAATGATACTATTTATGCAGCTACAGATGACGGACTTAGAATAGCTTCACTTTCGGAGCCATTTCTTTCGGATCCTTCTGTTTGGAGCGAAATCACAATTGCTACAGCTACAGCAAACGTATTTCAGCTAGTTGCTTTCTCATCGTTAACCAATGATCGCTTATTTGTGGTAGAAAAAGGGCCTGCATTTAGTGATGATGTTGTGCATTTATTTGAGAATAGTAGCTGGTCTATCCCTGCAGCACTTACCAATAATGATGTATATGCAATAGAGCTTAATGGAGAGAACTTAATTATTAGCAGGAACTCAGATGCAACAGAATATGACATTTCTTTTAATGAGATAGTGAGTTTAAACACCTACAAAGGGGAACATCTATTGGCTCCTAATCAAACTGTTTGGGGTCAAGATTATTATTGGTTAGCAGACAGGAGAAATGGTCTTATGAAAATGAAAACCAGCTGGAATGGAGATCATTATCCGATTACTGGCCCTTATAATAACGAGGCTTTTCACCTTGCTTGTGATCAGCAACAGCTTTGGGTAAGTGCTGGAAGAGTTGATGGAACCAATTGGAACAACACCTTTAACTGGCATGGCGCTTATCACTTTGACCAGCAAATCTGGGAGACCTATAATCAGATAACAGTATCAGAATTTGCCTTTGTAATAGATTCTGTAACAGATATTTTATGGTCTACCATAGATCCTTCCGATAAAGACCATGTATTTCTCTCTTCATTCAGAGGCGGATTGATAGAGCTTCAAAATGGCCAATGGTTAAATAGACATACTTACTATAATTCTAGTCTGCAGACCAGAATAGGACAGGGTGGTAATAACGTATGTATTGCTTCAACAAGTTTTGATAATAGCGGAAATCTATGGGTCAGTAATTCATTTGTTAATGAGCCATTATCAGTATATACAGCTGATGGAGATTGGATGTCTTTCAATTGCGGGTCGGTAGCATCTAACCAGCTTTGTACTGATATTTTGGTAGACCCTATTTATGGGTATGTTTGGATGGCAATAAAATCAGTAGGCTTATTAGTTTATGATTTTAATCAAACCCCAACTGACATTTCTGATGATCAGTATCGAATTTTAACCACTGCTGAAGGGAATGGGAAATTACCAAATAACGTAGTGAATACCATTATAAGTGATCGAGATGGAGAGATTTGGATAGGCACAGAAGAAGGTCCTGCTGTTATATATAACCCTTATGATATTTTTAGCGGTAACGATTTTGATGCTCAGCAGATTCTACTCAATTTAGATGGAACTGTACAGCTGTTGTTGGAAACAGAGATCATTAATGAGATCTTAGTAGATGGAGGGAACAGAAAGTGGTTTGCGACTGCAGGAGGAGGATTGTTTTTAATGTCGGAGGAGGGAACAGAAATGATCCATGCATTTAATCAGGACAACAGCCCACTTTTCAGTGATAATGTACTTTCATTGGCTATGAACCATGAATCAGGTGAATTGTATATATCTACAGAAAAGGGTATCATGGGGTTTAAGGGAAGTGCAACTGAACCAAGCCTTCAATATGAAGATGTTTACGCTTACCCAAACCCTGTAAGACCAGAATATACAGGTAATATTGCGATTAAAGGATTTACAGAAGATTCAGAAGTTAAGATTACAGACGCGAATGGAAACCTAGTTTTTACCACCTATTCAGTAGGCGGACAAGCGACATGGAATGGCAATACATTGTCAGGAAATAGGGTTTCTTCTGGTGTTTATTATGTTTTTGCTACGAGCAGTGATGGTAGCATGAAAACGAAAACAAAGATCCTTTTTATTCAATAGTTATAAATTTAAAGCTGTACCTTTTTTAGCGTTTGAACGTTTACCTTCTAAAACGTAACATGAGGAATCTAATATTTACAGCAATAATATGCTTTGGAGTAAGCGTCATAGGTCAGAACGCACCATTTACAGTAGTGGTGCTAGACTTTAAAGAAAAGCCTATAGAAGGAGAGCAAATTATTTTTAGCGGTATAAAAACCAAAAAAATATTTAAAGGGATCACCAATAAAGAAGGTCAATTCGAAATCGAAGTTCCGGGTGGGGATACTTATGAGATCAAAATAAAAAGTGTTGGTGACGCCAAAGAATACAATACAATAGAGGTTCCTACATTAGAGGAAGGATATACCTTTAATAAAGGGACTTTAACAGTGATGATCGAAGAACCTAAGTTTTTCACACTAGATAATGTTTACTTTGATTCTGGGAAGGCAACATTGAAATCTAGTAGCTATAAAGAATTGAATGAGCTGGCAGAATATTTAACACTTAAGCCGGAAACAATCATTGAAATTGCTGGACATACAGATAATGTAGGTGAAGAAGAAGCTAATTTACAGCTGTCTCAAAAACGGGCAGAAGCAGTAAAAAAACACCTTGTTATTAAAGGGATTACAGCCTCTAGAGTAACGGCCAAAGGTTATGGGGAGTCGAGACCTGTGTCAGATAATAGTAGCGATAAGGGCAAGGCAATGAATAGGAGAACTGAAGTGCACATTAAAAATTAAATGTTAATACTTTGATCCCTTAAACTATTATACACAGACCTCATATCTGTAATTTTGCTATTAATGAATTTCATAGATATTGTTATAGTAGTGCCAGTTTTGTGGGGAGGGTACATTGGTTATAAAAAAGGGCTGATTATTGAAGTGATCAGTTTAGTAGCGCTTGGATTTGGTATTTGGGGAGGCATTCATTTTTCTGACCTTATTGGAGACCTTTTAAGGGAAAAGATTAATTCAGAATATGTTTCATTAACTGCTTTTGTTATCACATTTGCTGTAATAGTAATGACCATATATTTTATTGGAAAAATGCTAGAAAAGTTAGTGAACCTTGTTCAGATGAAACTACTTAATAAATTAGCTGGAATTGTATTTGGAGTTGGCAAAGTAGCTTTGATTATTTCTGTATTAGTCCTGATCATTAATAGCTATGATAAGAACAATGAGTTCATTCCACAGAAAACCAAGGACGAGTCATTACTTTTGCAACCACTAGAACAATTTTCATTAAAAATGATTCCTGCTATTCAGGAAAGCAAGGTGTATAGTAAAAATATACCAAGTCAATAGTCAATTTTTTTCTTTCTGACATCAAATCTTATACCTTTATCAAATGCAATTTAAAGAGGTTATAGGGCATTCTGAATTAAAGCAACAGCTCATCAAAACTGTTCAGGAAAACAAGATCAGCCATGCACAGCTTTTTTCTGGAAAGGAAGGTGCTGGTCATTTTCCTTTAGCAGTTGCTTATGCTCAATATGTCTTATGCAAAGATCCTCAAGAAAATGATTCTTGTGGAGAGTGTCCATCATGTAAAAAGACAGCTCAGTTTATCCATCCGGACCTTCATTTTTCTTTCCCTGTTCATTTAAACAAAGCAAATAAGGTGCAATGTTCAGACGATCTACTAAATGAATTTAGAAAGATGCTTTTAGAAGAGATATATATAGGGAAGAATCATTGGTACAACACCATGGGAAACCAAAATAAACAAGGAGTAATTGGTGTTACTGAAAGCGAAAACATAGTTAAAAAGTTGAGCTTAAAATCTTTTGAGGGTGGTTATAAGATAATGATCATGTGGTTGCCAGAAAGCATGAATTTAGCAGCAGGCAATAAGTTGCTGAAAATAATTGAAGAACCTCCTCCTAATACATTGTATTTACTGATAACTGACGACAAGGAAAAAATTATTAAAACTATTCTTTCAAGAACCCAGCCTTTAAATTTCTCTCAAGTAAATGAAGAAGAGGTCAAGCAATATATTAGCAATAAATTTTCTCTTAATAGTGAAGAGGCGACTCATTTTGCCAAGCTAGCAGACGGTAATTTACACAAAGTAAGAATGATGCTTGAGCATCATGAAGAAAAACAAGAGTATTTAAAAGAATTTGCAATATGGATGAGACTATGTTATTCAAGAAATATTACAGAAACGATTGATTGGGTGGACAAGGTAAATGGAATGGGAAGAGAGATTCAAAAAGATTTTTTACTTTTTTGTTTGGACATGTTTAGACAGAGCTTTATAGGTCATTACACCAATGGTAAGCTATTGGTATTATCAAAAGAGCAACAACAATTCCTTAGTAAATTTGCTGTTTACATACACCATAACAATATTGCTGACTTTCATGAAGAAATCAATAAGGCTTATTATCATTTAGAAAGAAATGCCAACCCTAAAGTTTTATTTTTAGATCTTTCATTGAAAATATTTAGTCTACTAAAAAGGTCTACTGATGTCAGCTAATAAAATTGTAATTTTACAGACAATAGATTAAACGATTATTAAGTTTAAACCTTGATTAAATCTTTTCATTAAAATGGGATGTTCGAATTGTACTAATAATAACGGAAAGCCAAATGGTTGTAAAAGTAACGGGCATTGTGTTTCTGGCGGCTGTAATCAAATGTCTGTTTATAATTGGCTAAGTAATATTGAAGATGTATCTAATGATCAACAGGCAGTAGAAGTAAGCTTTAAAAATGGTCGAAAAAAGTTTTGTTATAACATCAATAAAATAGCAGCATATACAGGTGATGCAGTTGTTGTTGAAGCCAGCCCAGGTACTGATGTGGGCGTAATTACTTTAACGGGGCCATTGGTAAAGCATCAGATGTTAAGGAAAAAGGTAAAAAGTAAAATGCTAGAGCTCCAGAAGATCGTTAGAAAAGTAAATGATGAAGATCTTAAAAAGTGGAGAGAAGTGAGGTCAAAAGAAAACGAAACCATGCATCAAGCCAGAGAATTGGCAATAAAGTTAGGGCTAGCAATGAAGCTCAGTGATGTAGAATATCAAGCAGATGGGTCAAAAGCTACATTCTATTACACTGCTGATAATCGAGTGGATTTTAGAGAATTGATCAAAGTAATGGCGGATAAATTTAAGATTCGCATTGAAATGAAACAAATAGGAGCTAGACAGGAGTCAGCTAGGTTAGGAGGAATAGGGTCTTGCGGAAGGGAACTATGTTGTTCTACATGGATGAGTGACTTTAGGTCTGTTACCACTAGTGCAGCAAGGTATCAGCAACTAGCACTTAACCCACAAAAGTTAGCGGGTCAATGTGGAAAATTAAAATGCTGTTTAAACTATGAGCTAGACCAGTATATGGAGCAGATAAAAAAGTTTCCAAATACAAAAGTGATTCTTGAATCTAAAAACAGCAAAGCATCTCATATTAAGACAGATGTTTTTAAAAATAAGATGTGGTATTTGGTTCAGAAGAAAGAAGGAGAGTCTTCCATCCTTGAATTTGAAATCAATAAAGTACATGAGATCATTAAAATGAATAAAGAGGGGAAGAAACCTGATGATTTCATCCACTTTGTAAGCACAAAAGAGAATGATAAAGGACCTGATTATAAAAACGTGGTCGGACAAGACGACCTTAAAAGGTTTGACAAAGTATTTAAAAAGAAAAAGAAAAACAACTATAGGAAACGAAAAAACAACCCCAAAAAAGCAAGAAAAAATTGATGAATGAGATGTAATATTTTCACCTTTATTTTTTTATTTTTCATGCTCACTGCATGTCAAGAAGAAGGCGTGTTCTATAATAAGCAGGTGGCAATAAAAGATCATGTATGGAACTCAACAGACGCGGTTAGCTTTGATTTTAATATTCAAGACACAACCAAGAAATATGACCTTATTTTCTCATTACGAACTACAGACGCTTATTCATGGAGTAATATTTATATTTTCACAGAGCTTAAAGCCCCCGATCATCCAAGCCCTATAAAGGATACTGTAGAGTTTTATTTAGCAGATAAATACGGTAATTGGTTAGGGGAAAATTCTGGTAATACTATCACCAATCATTTTTTACTTTATAAAGAGACTCAATTTCCTTCTAAGGGAGACTATACATTTTCGATACAACAAGCCATGAGAGAAATATCGTTAAAAGAGATAATGGATGTAGGGTTAAAGGTTATTGAATCCAAATGAGACAATTTTAGTTCAATTGAAAACGCTTAAAAAAAATACAGATAAATTACCATTACAAGAGCTATCAAAAAATAATAAAAAATACATTTTAGCAATTGTCTGGCTAGCTCCTGTTTCCATTTTCTTATTTTTATTTTTATTCATCTCATTTACACCAGAGAAAGACCTTCCGTCAATTGATGAATTAGAAGACCCAAGAAGTAATGAAGCAAGTATAGTTTTTTCAGTGAATAAGGATACGATTGGAAAGTATTATATATCCAACAGAACAAAGGTAGATTACAAGGACCTTTCCCCTCACTTGATCCATGCATTGATAGCTACTGAAGATGAAAGGTTTAGAGATCATTCTGGCATAGATGCAAGGGCGTTATTTAGGGCAATGTCTGGTTTAGTGTTGGGAGGATACAAGGGCGGTGCCAGTACGATTACTCAACAGCTTTCGAAAATGATGTTCCATGAAAGAACTAAATCTAAATGGGGAAGGATTAAACAAAAAAGGGCTGAATGGATCATTGCTACAAGGTTGGAAAAACGATATACTAAAAATGAGATCATAGCCATGTATTTTAATAAGTTTGATTTTTTAAATACAGCTGTAGGTATCCATTCTGCTTCAAAAATTTATTTTAATAAAACTCCAATAGAATTGACAATTCAGGAATCAGCTATGTTAGTTGGCATGGCAAAAAACCCATCTATATATAATCCAATAAGGCAACCCGATAAAACTTTAAAAAGGAGAGAAGTAGTGTTGTCTCAGATGAAAAAGAACGGATATATTAACAATAGTCAATATGATTCTTTAAGAAAGCTTCCTTTAGGCATTAATTTCCAGCCAGAATCACACCTTACAGGTATTGCGCCTTATTTCAGGGAGCATGTACGATTAAAATTAAAAAAGATAATAAGTGCTAATAATATTAAAAATGAATATGGAGAACCTGCTAATATATATTCAGATGGATTAAAAATTTACACTTCTATTGACACCAGAATTCAGGCCTATGCAGAAAGTGCAGTTGCCAAACATCTTAAAACTGACCTACAGAATACTTTAAATGGAGAGATTAAAAACAACAAGAATTGGCCATTTAGTAATGGTACTTCCAGTAAAAGTATCGTGGACAGAGCCATTAAAAATTCAGATAGGTATAAAAAGCTAAAAAGCAATGGCTATTCAAAAGTAGATATTGAAAAGAATTTCAACACAAAAATCAAAATGGTTGTTTTTGATTGGGAATCTCCTAATTATGAAAAAGAAACATTAATGTCTCCAAAAGATTCTATTTTATATTATAAATCTTTGTTAAAAGCAGGTTTAATAGCCATAGACCCTCACACAGGTTTTATTAAAGCTTGGGTAGGCGGTGCAGATTATAGACATTTTAAATATGATTATGCTTCTAAATCTAGAAGACAAGTAGGTTCCACTATGAAGCCATTTGTTTATGCAGCTGCAATCCAAGACGGTCAGATGGATCCGTGCTCTACTTTTCCAGATATTCGTTATTGTATTGATGTGCCTTATGGTGTTTTAACTAAGCAGTGGTGCCCAGGAGGGCAGCGCACTTATTCAGGAGATGAAATTCCTGCCTATTTTGGCCTTGCTAATTCTCAAAATAATATTACTACTCAGGTTATTAAATTGAATGGAGAAAAAAATGCTAGAATAGTAAGTTACTTTAAGACAATGGGATTGTGGAATAGTTCAATTAAGGAAGTTTCTTCTTTAGGCCTAGGGGTTTGTGACCTTTCTGTACTAGAACAAACAGCAGCACATTGTATTTTTTCTAATCAAGGTAATTTTATAGAACCTGTTAGTATAGTTAGAATAGAAGATAAATTTGGTAATTTATTATGGGAATGTAAACAAGATCTTGTTCAGGTGTTGGACCCTACAACTGCATTTGATGTTTTACGGATGATGAAAGGAGTTACAGGTGTTGTAAATCCATACACTGGTAAGTCTGGTGGAACAGCTAGAAGGATTAAAAGTAGTAATAAACCTTACTCATTTAATTATATTATGGCGGGCAAGACAGGCACAACACAAGACAATTCTGATGGCTGGTTCATAGGTCATACACCAGACCTTGTGGCTGGAGTGTGGGTAGGTGCAGATGATAAGCAGGTGCATTTTAGAACTACTAGAAACGGACAAGGAGCTAATACGGCTTTACCTATTTGGGGATATTTCATGAAAGAAGTATATAAGGATAGAAGCATTAAGATCAACAAAGGAGATTTTACGCCTATTAATCAAGGTGATCCAACAGAAATAAAATGTGATATTGTTCCCAATGATCCTGATATATGGCAATAAATAGAGGGAATTTTAAAACTAATTAATTCTAGACTTATTAAGTTGAAATAATCCCATTATATTCGCGCGAGATATGCCGCATTATAAAAATTCAATATTTTCTAAGTTGCCTAAAGTAGGCACTACTATTTTTACTAAAATGTCTGAATTATCCAGACAGCATGGTGCTTTAAATCTATCTCAAGGGTTCCCTGATTTTGATATTGACATGAAAATGGTGGATGAGGTAGAAAAGAACATGAGAAAAGGGTTCAATCAATATGCTCCTATGCCTGGACTAATGGAGCTTAGAGAAAAGATTGCTTTTAAGCTCAATGACTTATACGATATTGAATATCATCCAGAATCTGAGATCACTATAACAGCTGGAGCTACTCAGGCTATTTTTACAGCAATAGCAGCATTTGTAAAGGAAGAAGATGAGGTCATTATTTTCACGCCTGCTTATGATTGTTATCAACCTGCTATTGAATTGGTAGGGGGGAAGCCTGTTTTTGTTCAGATGACCTCACCAGATTATAAAATTAACTGGGAAGAGGTTAAAAAGTTGATCTCTCAGCGAACAAGGATGATCATCATTAATTCTCCACATAATCCAACAGGAAGCTTACTCTCTAAAGAGGATTTATTAGAGCTGGAAAAGATCACATCTCAATCTGAAATTATCATATTAAGTGATGAGGTGTATGAGCATATAGTTTTTGACAATAAGCCTCATGAAAGTATTTGCAGGCTTAAAGAGCTGGCAAATAGGTCAATTGCTGTTTTCTCATTTGGTAAAACTTTTCATGTGACAGGGTGGAAACTAGGATATTGTATAGGTCCAAAAGAATTAATGACTGAATTTAGAAAGGTTCATCAATTCAATGTTTTTTCATGTAATCACCCTTTACAATTAGCTATAGCTTCCTATTTAAGTAATCCAGAAAATTACTTAAATATTAAGGAGGTTTATCAAAAAAAGAGAGACCTTTTTACTGAGTCAATAGAAGGCTCTAGGTTTAAAAAAGTCCCCTGCTATGGTACGTATTTCCAATTACTGGATTATTCTAATATTACTCAGGAAAATGATGTTGATTTTTCAATACGATTAATTGAAGAATTTAAAATTGCTTCCATTCCTGTTTCTGTCTTTTACAACTCTCCACTTGATGAAAAGGTATTAAGGTTTTGTTTTGCCAAAAAAGATGATACTATTTTAAAAGCGGCAGAGATTTTACAAGGCATTTAACTTTTTTCACAATTTGATATTAAAATATAGCTTTAGTTCCGAAACAAATCACTTTAAAATGGAGTTAGTTTTATAGATGCTTAAATTTATTCT
>CAYSEW010000011.1:24191-71420 GCA_964430245.1 uncultured Flavobacteriales bacterium | reverse complement strand
CCGAAACAAATCACTTTAAAATGGAGTTAGTTTTATAGATGCTTAAATTTATTCTTTTACAATTATTTTTTATTTTTCATATACAGCTATTGGCTCAGTCAACTAAAGTGATAGATGTTTATATTGAGAAGGATTCAGCTAATTATTTAGCAGTTAATTTTGACGAGCTTTTTTCTGAAAGGTGGGACACGTTGCCTCAAGTTAAATTTTGGAGGAAAGTAATGGATTATGGATCAGACACCTGTATTATTAATATTGCTGCAACTAGAGAGGTTTTAGGGTTTGAAAATGTTGTAAAATGGGTTTATCAATCTGAAGAAGAAAAACAGCATTATAAGGACTCAGTAAGGGCAGTACATTGTCTAGATTCCACTACAAAGATCTATGTGACTTTTGGTAAAAGAGATTTTTATTTAATTGAAGAAACTTTTCCAAGTATTAGTAAAGCAATTGAACTTTTTCAAGAATTTGAAACTGATCCTTGGTTTGCGCAAGCCATTTTATTAATCGAAAGTCCTGGGAAGATGGCTTATTCTAATGCAGGTGCTTATGGACCTTTTCAATTAATGAAGTCTGTAGCAAGAACACATGGGCTGATTGTCAATAGAGAAATTGATGAAAGAAAAGACTTTAATAAATCAGCTAAAGCTGCAAGTTCTCTTATAAGTAAGGTTTGTATTCCTGAAGCCAAAAGAATTTTAGTTAAAAAAGGAATTGTTTTTTCAGAATCAGATCTTTGGTTTAAATTTTTAGTATTACATATTTATCATGCTGGGGCAGGTAATGTCGGTGGTTTAATCAATCAATTAAAAGAACCGAAAACAGGAATAAATCTTATTTCTTGGATCTGGCAAAATGAATGGGGGGGGTTTAAGAATGCCTCTCAAAACTATTCACAAGTAGCAATAGCCTCATTATTAGGTCTTCATGAGTTGATCTATGATAAATGTAACGGTATCTACGATTGTGATGCTTTCTAAAAGCTTATTTAGTTAATTTTGCTGCTTGATTTCTATGTACTCAACAATATCGATCGTTCTAACAATAGTAACAGGACTGCTTTGTTTTATTTCTTATCATGATGATATGGGAATAGAAATCCCTTATTTATCGATGCTATTAAAAATAGTACCAATATTATTAGTTGTTTTACTTGTTCTTAAGTCTAATTTAAGATGGCAGGCATTATTTAAAGTAAAGAAGATTAATGCTTTTAAAGTCAGCACGGCTGGTTGGAAAAAATGTGTGGTTTATGAATTTTTTCAATGTGTGTTATGTTTATTTATTTCATTATTACTTTTTAATTATTATGAAAAAGGAACTGCTTTAGTAATCGTGTTAATTTTTTATATTATTGAAAGTGTTTCACATGTAATAATTGGAAGGAAATTATATAAAGTTATTGTTAGGGAAAACGCAATAACTATCATTAACAATAATTTAATAATTATTCCTTGGAATGAAATAAATGGGATTGTTAGAAGGCATAATGACCTGCAGTTTAAATTAAACAATAACACGATAAGGATATTAGATCAGGATTTAATAAAATCCAATGAAATGGATAGTTTTTACAACCAAATTAAAGAGATAGCCCTCAAGAAAAACATCTTTATTGAGACATGAATTGATAAGAATAAACGATTGCCTCCATTTCTCTAATGAATTCTCTTTTACTAAAATTAGGAGCATACACATTGCCTTCAATAGTGACGATTCTGTTTTTAGATTGGTCATGAATAGCAACACTGATAAACGCTCCGCCCATTCTGTCGTTTATCACTCTCCAGGATCCTCTTGTTTCTAATGAGTAATTACTGTTATGTATTTGGACAGTTGATTCAAGTGGCCTGTACTTGTCTTTTGCTGTAGTCATATATGAGTTCTCTAAACGACCTTTCACATGCTTTTTACAGACAGAGTCTCTTATCTTAATTTGTTTTTCCTGAGTAAAAAGAGCTTCGTCATTATAGGGGTAACTATAAATAAATATTCGTTTTTGAATTTCATGATCACCATTATCATCTTTTTTTATTTTTATTTTTTCTAGCATAGTAAATGCTGAGCTTGATTTAATTAGCTTCATTCCAGGTGGAATTAATAAAGAAAGTTGATGATTTTGTTTTAAAAGCTCATTTATTTCATCATTGTTTTTAAGGCGAGAGGTTAACTTTAACAGATATTCTGATTCAATGGTTTTTTTAATGGTGTCTGCATACCTTTCCAAATAGATTAAAACATTTTCTTCTGTCATTGAAGGGATGTCAAAGATAATTTGGTTTTTCGCATACCTGTCTTTTATAGGAGGGACATAGGATGAATGGCCACTCTTAGACTCATTATTAATAGAAAAGAACAGTATGGTGTTATCAGTATTGGTCATGCCATTAAATCCATTCGGGTCTATTTTTTTAATGTCAAATTCTTGATCCCATGGCATTGGGGTAGTGAAAATATATTCACCAAATTGTTCATTTAATAGCTCATCAATTGGACCGTCCCAATATCTTTTATCCAAAACAACGAGAAGGGCACCTAATTTTTTATTGGCTTTTGGCTTGATCATATCAGCATTGATTTTATCACCTTCGCAGGAATTAAAGATTACTGAAACCATTAGCACGCATATTAAAAAAGCAATATTTCTTATCATAGTTTTAATTTAAAAACCGCCTATCATTAACCCTAAGCTAAAAGGATATACATTTGCGGCACTGTTTTCAATAAAAAGAGAAGTAATAGAATAAGAGGCATAAACTCCGATTTTACCAATACTTAGTCGACCAACGGTTGAAAGTTTAAACGGCTGAAGATTAAATGAATTATACTCTTTTGATTTATAATGAGACCCATTATCCTCATAGTGATTGATCACTTTTGAGTTGACCTTAAAACCTGCAATAAATCCTATCTGAACCCCAATGGTTTTTTTATTTAGATTTCCGAGTCTCAAACCAAGAATTAAAGGTAATTGTAAATAGGTACTTGATAATTTATACTTATTAAAATTAGTTATAGTGTCAGTAATAAAAAGCGTGCTGTCATTTTCATTTTGAAGCCTAATGGAATTTTCAAAAAAGTAATTATTCTTACTAATACCAATTCCAGGAGAAAAGTAGAACCTTTTATTTTTAACTTCTAATCCCTTTAGCATCATGTTTGTAGCAAATGTATTTGAACGTAGATAATTGACTTGCATGTTTAAGTATTCATCTGAAAAATTAAAGTTGTTCAATGATGACAGGTAACCATTTGATCCAAAAAACAATTCAGGTCGCAGCTTTAACTTGTTCTCTTTTTTTTTAGCATCCTCTATTTCTTCTGCTTCAAAATCCCACTCATCTACTTCTTCAGCAGAAATGATTAGTATTTTTGAGTTAGATAAATTAATAGTAATTGTATCACCAGTATTTTGTGCATTAAGGCAACTAAATGTAGCAAAAGCTAAAATTGAAAATATTGTTTTTATATATTGAAACATGTTATTTGCAAATTCATTGACAATGAAAAAGTTGAAATCATATTGGGAAAAGTATTACCCTTATTTTATTGATTTATGGCAATACCTTATCATTGTTTTGATTTTTATTTTTGCATTGTTTTTTATTCTATAATTATTTTAAAGCAAAAGAGGTATTCCCAATTTTGTATTTCCCTGAATATATCTCTACTAAATACGTGCCAGAATTTAAAGTTTCATCAACTTCATAGTAAACACAGACATCTGTATTTGTATTTTGATAATTGATTTGTCTCTTAACGCTGATGTCTATAGAAGTGTTGTTGCCGGTTAGAATTGATTCAGGGATCGAAGAGGTTAATACTTTTCCTTCTGGAGAAATTATTCTCATATAGATAAAAAGATTTCCTGAAGCAGCAATTTTATTTTCTACTAATGTAAAGCATCCTTTTAGCATATTCACTCTGCTTGCTTTAGTAGTTTCAACTTGTTTTCCAGAGTTTTTTATTCTTATCCCTTGTGCTATTATATTGGACGCTTGCAAGATGGACCCTTTAGCTACAGTTTCAAGTAATTCAAGATTTTCAGTTTTTATATTTTGATTTTCATTTTGGACTTTTGAAAGCTCATTGTTTTTTTCAGTAAGTGAATTTTGAAGGTTGATATTTAATGTGTTTAAAGAATCAATCGTGTGAATATAATCTTTCATGATTCTCCTTAAAGTATTGGCTTCTTCTTTAATTTTGTATAAGCTATAATCTTTACTTTTTACTTTTTGTAAAAGAGTTTCAATTTGTTTTTTCTGTTCTATAAATTCGAGGTTCATGGAGTCATTAGCTACCATTAAAGTATCATAGCTAAAGCTCATTTTTTCTAGATCAAACATTACTTTATCTCTTTCATCCTCAAGTTTAGCTTTTTCATACTTTGATTCTTGAGAAAGAGATTTATTTTTTTCATTTAATGAATTAATTTCTATTGCTAGATATCCTACTGTGCCTAATAATAAAAAGATAATTAGAAAGTAAAATAGGTTTTTATGCTTTTTATTTTCTTTAACATTTTCCATATATTCCTATAATTGATTTTATAAATTTAAAAGTAATAGCACTAACACTTTAATATTATATATAAATCTATTAATAAAGCGATGTGGAATGATTTCTTGTCTTTGATCTATCCAAGGGTATGTCCAGGATGCAATGAGGGGTTAATGAAAAACGAAAAATGCATTTGCACCACTTGCTTAACAGCTCTTTGTAAAACAGAATACTACAAATACCATGCAAATCCTGTTTCAAAAATGTTATGGGGAATGGTTGAGTTTGATTCAGCTATGGCTTTATATTCTTATACAAAAGAGAGTATAATACAAAAATTAATATTTGCTCTAAAATATAATAACCAACCTGTAATAGGAGAATTCTTAGGTGTAGAGCTAGGGAAAGAGTTATTGAAGTCACCAAAACACAAAGACCTTGACATGATCATTCCAGTACCAATACACAAAAAAAAAGAGCGGAAAAGAGGGTATAACCAAAGTCTTTATATCGCAAGAGGAGTGGCTACTGTGTTAAAGCTTCCTATTTGCAATGAGGTGCTTGCTAGCGACACTTTTAAAACATCTCAAACTAGCAAAAAAAGATACAAACGTTGGCTGAATAATCACAACACTTATTTAAAAAGTAACGCAACTTCAATCATTGAAAATAAGCATGTGTTAATTGTAGATGATGTCATAACAACAGGATCTACAATTGAGAATTGCGTTTCAACATTAAAGGATATTCAAGGAATTAAGATTAGCATTGCTACATTGGCAATGTCATAAAAGACTATTAATCTTTTCCTTCAGGAAGGTCTTGCGAATCGTCAGTTTCAGAATTTGTAATTTTATCATCCTGAAAGAAGCCTTCATAGGTAGCGCCATCTGAAACCCAATGAAAAGTACCACGACCATTCATTTGATTATTTTTCCATTGACCAGTAAAAGTGTTGCCGTTTTTCCATTTATAGGTTCCACGACCAGCTAATTTTCCTTCTTCAAAATTACCATTGTATTTATCACCATTAGCCCATATAAATTTACCGTTTCCATCAGGAAGACCGTTTACCCATGACCCAATGTAAGTGTCACCGCTTTCCCATTCAAATGTACCATGACCCTTGTGGCAGTTCCCGTCTACACATTGACCATTAATGTTTATTGAAAAGGTGAACAGTAAAATAAAGGTAAGTGTAAAGTATTTCATAAAAGATTTTTTAAGTAAGTATTGATTAGACATTATACAAGCTTTACTCATATTTGTTTCAAAAAGTGGTATTATTTTTTTCATAATTAAAATATTTAGTGATTTAAATTGGTTGATAGGATAAAAAATTCAGTGATTTTGGTATAATTTCAAAAGAGGTTTCTCCAGAGCCAACATATTCCCCATCTGCCTCAACTTCACAAACTTCTTTAGTATTTAGTTGTATTTTTTTTGAAGTATAGTAGTGGATATTAGGGTGGTTTAGTTTAATTCCTTTTTTTAGTTTCCTTATATTTTTAAAATAGTCCAAAACAGTAACATCTCCTAAGAGAGTAATATTAAAGACACCATCATTTATTTTTGCATCTGGAGAAATAATCAAGCCGTTGCCAAAAGATTTTCCATTGCAAATGGCTAGCGACATTAATTTACCTTTATAACAAGAATCATTAAAAGTAATTTTTACTATAGGCTTTTTAAAAGATAGTATTCCAGTTAATATTACTTTAAAATAAGTGATCTTTCCTCCTAACATTTTTTTACTATTATTTAGTTTATGAGCAACAAAACCTCCAAGACCAGCATCCGCTATGTTAATAAAATAACGCTCACTAACAACTTGTTTTTTTTGACAGATAATTTTACCCACATCTATTAAAATTGTATGATTAGAATTAAGTAGTTTCAAAAATTGTTCCAAATTTTTTTCTAACCCTAAAGTTTTGCTGAAATCATTGGCTGTTCCTAAAGGAAAATGACCAAGAGAAGGTTTGTTTTTAACGGCAGACATGATGCCGTTTAGCACTTCATTTAATGTGCCGTCACCTCCCATTGCAATAATTATATTTACCTCTTTTTCGGTATGTTTTTTTGCAAGATCTATAGCGTGGCCAGGATACTCTGTATATTCAATAATAACTTGTCGGTACTTATTTAATGCATGGACTTTGCCAATAAAGGGCTCCACTAATTTTTTGTTTTTAGCACTTCCCTTAACAATAAATGAAATAATCATATTCAATTTTTTTAAGTTAATTAAGCTATGCTTAATCTAGAGGATGTGGGTTTATAAATTTATGAAGATGTGATCTTGAAAAGCGATCAACAGCGACTTCTTTTTCTATTTTTTTATTTTGAAGAACAGCATTTAATAATTCTTCTGCAAAATAAGGAGCAAGCATGACACCTTTACTTCCTAACCCATTAAATAGAAACATGTTTTTAATCAATGGATGCTCACCTATAATAGGCTTCCTGTCAATAGAAGAAGGCCTGATCCCACTTTTTTGAGATAAAATTTCATATTTAAAGGACCCTAATTTATTTAATTTAGCAATTAATTCTTTTCTGCCGCTAGTTGTTCTGTTGACATCTAAATCATTATGGTTATAAGTAGAGCCGACAATAAATTCATTGTTTTTAGTGGGTAGAACAAAACACCCTTTGCTCAAAAGCTTTATTGGGAGCTCATTACTAGATATTGTAAGAATATCTCCTTTATTAAAGCCAAATGGAATGTAATCAAAATAGGGATTGTTTTTTATGGAAGGGCCTTCGCAAAAGATAATCTTATTACAGGTTATATGTTTGTATTGACATTCATTTTTTTGCATTAAAAGTAATGAGTGTTTAAAATCTTCTACGATCATTATTTTGTTTTCAATAAAATATTCCCTGGCTTTCTTTACAAATTTTGAGACATTAAGCCTGCTTGCATTAGTTACAGACCCATAACCATATGGGGCATTGATTTTATGTTTTGAAATAGGAAAGGATGATTTTTTTAACAAATTAACATAAGGTACTTCTGTTGCTTTTCTGTTCCAGTTATTTTGCTCTTCATATGATGAAAATATCCGAATCATGTCTTGATCATAAAAACAGGATTCGTTAATTAATTCACAAGAACGCAGATAAAAGTCTCTTCCATATGGGATTAGCTTTTCAGCATTCCATGACAATATAAGCCTTTTAAAAGATAAGGGATGTGAGATCCCTGCAGCAGAAAAAGAGCTAGCACTAGTAGAATTATTATCAATTATTATAAATGATTTAGATTTTCCCAGCAAGTTTAAGGCTAGTACTGTTCCAGCTAAGCCTTGACCAACAATTATAAAATCTACTTTCATACATGGAAATCCCTAAAACAAATAGCTAACCCAAAAATCACAAGTGCAGTTCCTATTACAATACTCATTAAAGCAAGAGTTTTATTATTAAGCCTGCTTTGTAATTTACTAGCAAAATAGATCTTTAGTAGATCAACACAAAACATAGTAGTTAAAGTAGCTGTAAAATAATAAATGAGGTTATTTCCGCTAATCGATAATTCTTCAGTAGCGTATGTGCAAGCCGCAATCCAATAGATCAATACTCCAGGGTTAATAGCATTTAAACCTATTCCCTTTGCAATTAAAGCAATGTAAGTTCTTTTCTTAAAGCCAAATATTTTATTTTCAGACTCAGCATTATTTATAGAGTCAAGGTCAATTGTGCTTGTGTTTTTGAGATAGCTTGATTTTTTAATAATTGACACCAGTCCAATTGCAATAAAAATCCCTCCAGCAATAAATTTTACATAAGTGTTTTCGTTTAGTTTGTCATTGATTTCTTGTGCAAAGAAAAAAGAAGCAATTAGATATAAAACATCGCTCAGTAATACACCAATGTCAAGAAAAACAGCATGTCTAACTCCTTTTTTAATGCTAGTTTCCAATAGCACAAAAAACATGGGACCAATTAAAAAACTAAGAATGATCCCAAATAGTATTCCGTGAAGAAGTATTGTACTATCCATAAGTAGTAGTTGCCTTATCCTTGCATTAGGAAGCTACTTAAAACGTAATTATAAAAGCTAAGAAGAAAAAAAGCCAGCTATGTAATTTCAATTATTAATAATTGAATCTTACTAACTGGCTTTTAACTACCAATAGTTCGTTAAGTAGCTTATAATACTCTGATACGTTTCCTCTTTTCATCATTTCTTTTGATAAAGATTTTAGTGCCTGATACTTTTTAGTGTTTTTTTCCATGATTTTTAGATTGTCATGGACAATTAAACAAGCATTATGCCAAAATCTTAGCAATGATGAAAGGAACGAATTAAAATAAGTTAACTATTTCCCTTTAACGAAAGGAAGTCCAGTTTTTGGACTCTCTACTACTTGCTTTCCAGCTGGAAGATCACAAGCATTTGGTCTTGCATCTTTTGCGAAATAATAAATTGTTTGATTTCTTCCACCTTTTAGCTGTACATCTTTTGAATGTAAGTAATAAGTATTTCCTTTACTGTTTGTGTGTGAGTAACCCATATCTGATAAGTTTTTAAATTAATTTGGTTGAAGATATTAATTTTTTATCTAATAATCCTATTTTTTTCTCTGAAATTGTCACTTTTTCTCTCTATTTGTCTTAAATATTGCTTTTTCAGTGTAAAAATAATAGATTTTATCTTGTTCATAATCAGTCAAATCCAATTAAAATTGATTTTAATTTTAAGCGGTTAATTAAAGAATAGATATATTTATTGTTTATACAGATTTAAGATGATGAAAAGGCTAATCTACCTATCTTATTTAATATTTCTTTCTTTTTGCATATTGATAATTAGTTGTAATAACAACACAATAGAAAGTCAAGATAAGGATGTAATAATCAATAACACTGATAATAAAGCATCCAATTTGGATGTTTTAGACCAAAGATTTTCTAATGGTCAACTAAAAGTAAAAGGGCAATACAAAAATGGAAAACGTGATAGCCTGTGGATTTCTTATTATCCAAATGGGAAGAAACAAAGTGAGAATTATTATTCTAATGATTTATTAAGCGGCAATACTGTTTCTTATTATGAAAATGGGAAATTAAGATATGTAGGGTTTTATCTAGAAGGAAAAAAGCATGGCAAATGGATGTTATGGGACTTAGAAGGTAAGCAGAGAGTGATACAGTACGAAAATGGAATAAAGAAATAGAAGCCTTAGTTAATTCCGTATTTCTTTTTATACTTTAAATAGTTTTTGATTTGATCATTTGACAATGATATTCTTCTACCATTAATAAAAGCAATCTCTAAATTATTTGAAATCATATCAAAGGCATCGCCTGATGAAATAAATAAAGTGGCGTCTTTCCCCTTTTCGATACTTCCTAAACGGTCATCAATACCCAATATTTTAGCGGCATTTAAAGTCACTGATGCTACACCTTTTTCATATTCTAAACCATAAGCGATAGCCGTTCCTACCATAAAGGGTAAATTTCTAGTTATCATTTGCTCCATGTCACCAGCATTTTGTATGCAGAAAAGAACCCCTTCTTTAGCAAGCATTCCAGGAAGTTTAAATGGAAGATGGATATCATTATGATCTCTTTTAGGTAATCCATGCACTCTAGTAAGCATGATACTTATGTTATTTTCTTTAAGTCTTTTAGCAACCATCCAAGAGTCATATCCACCAACAATACATAAATGAGCAATTTTGTATTTCTTTTTAAAGTTGATTATGTCTGAAATCTCTTTGATGTAGTTAGCGTGAACATATAGCTGTTTATCCCCATTGAAGATTCCTTTCATTGCCTCTAAACGAAGATCTGTTTCACCATCATTAGTTCCTTTTGAATAAGCGACACATTGATTAAAATACTCCTCAATACTCTTAGTTGCAGAAGTGTAGCTATTATTAGAGCTTCCTTTTTTGTTCTTTTTAACAGGACTGTAATGAGGCCAATTCAAATGAATGCCTTCATCTTTTTTAATAATGGCATCTTCCCAATTCCAAGCGTCAAATTGAACAACTGATGAACTACCACTTATTATGCCTCCTCTAGGACATATTTGGCCAATTAATATTCCATTTGTTCTAATAGTAGGAGTGATCTTAGAGTCGGTGTTATAAGCAATAATTGTTCTAACATTAGGATTGTAGGCTCCTACTTCTCTATAGTCTCTGGTTGCTCTCACAGCTCCTATGTCTATAAGGCCCAATGTTGAATTACAAGCTATAAATCCTGGATATACATGTTTATTTTTTATATGTATAACAGTATCAAAAACAGTAGTGTCAATTGTTTTGGTAAGCGCATTTTCCACCATTGTTATTTTTCCATTCTCCAGCCCAATGGCAGATCGTTTGATCATTTTTCCATTTCCTAGATGAGCTGTTCCATTTAGTAAAAGAATACTTTTTTCTTGTTGCTCACCAGGAGTTTCTTGACCATGTGAAATTACACTTATAAAAAGCAATAAATATGTTATAGATCTAATCATTAATTTCCGTCATCATTTAAGGTGCCACAAACATGTATTTTTGGCTTATTTTCTTGTACTGATTGTACTTTTTTACCAGCTTTTTTGGCTTTTATCATATCAGCAATAATATCATTTCTAAGCTTTTGTAGTTCCTTCTCTTTAATTGAATTATCTGCTGCATTATAATAAAGAATTCCATCAATATATGTTTTTTCAACTTTCGAATAAACGGATAAAGGTGGGCCTGACCAGACAACAAGGTCTGCATCTTTCCCCACTTTTATACTTCCTACTCGATCATCTAAATGTAAAAGCTTAGCTGGGTTAATAGTCACCATTTTTAGCGCATCTTCTTCTGTCATCCCTCCATACTTTATACCTTTTGCTGCCTCTTGGTTTAGCCTTCTACCCATTTCTGCATCATCAGAATTTATAGCAGTTATTATCCCCATAGCATTTAGAAGAGAAGCATTGTGAGGAATAGCATCTTTTACCTCATATTTGTATGCCCACCAGTCAGAAAAACTCGAGCCTCCCACACCATGTGTTTTCATTTTATCTGCAACTTTATAACCTTCAAGAATATGAGTAAACGTATTGATTTTAAAACCCATAGAGTCAGCAACTTTCATTAACATATTGATCTCAGATTGCACATATGAATGGCAAGTGATAAACCTTTCTTTATTTAATATTTCTAAAAGAGTCTCTAGCTGAATATCTTTCCTAGGTTTTTCTATAGTAAATTTGTTCTTCTTTTTTGAATTGTAATAAGCATTCCAATTGTTTTCATATTCTCGAGCCCTTAAAAATGCATCGTAGTATATTTGTTCGACACCCATTCTAGTTTGAGGAAATCTGATTACATTTCTATCTCCCCAATTAGACTGTTTTACATTTTCACCTAAAGCAAATTTTATGAACTTAGAAGCATTTTCATATTTCATTCCTTCTGCATCTGCACCCCATCTTAATTTAATAATGGCACTTTGACCTCCTATTGGGTTGGCAGACCCATGTAGTAATTGGGAGGTTGTTACACCTCCAGCTAGCTGGCGATAAATATTGATGTCATTTGGGTTAATTACATCATTTAACCTAACCTCTGCACTTATTGCATGAGACCCTTCATTTACACCTCTAGATATTGCTATATGAGAGTGTTCGTCAATTAAGCCAGCTGTTAAATGTTTTCCCGTTCCATCAATTATTATTGTTTCTTTATCTACAACATCTAATATTTTTCCTATGTGTGCTATTTTCCCATCTCTAATTAGAACATCTGTATTTTTCAAGACCCCTTCAATTTCAGAAGTCCAAATGGTAATATTTTTAATTAAAAACGGTTTAGATTCAGGAATTGAATCCCATCCATAAGATGAAATAGGATATTTGAATAGGATTCCAGAAGTGTCTTTGACGTTGGCATTATTTTTAATTTCATTTTTAACATCATCTTTTCTTATTGCCGTCCATTTAATCCAATTTCCATTTGGATCTTTCCCGTTTCCATCCCATGAACCACTATTGTAATTGATATTACCTGATAACCTATAAACCCCTTCATTAATTAAAAAAGAGAGATTGATTTTTTGACCTTCAATTTTTAATGCTACAGGTACTTTCTTTTTGGCTGTAAGTTTAAAAGGCTTACCAGTAACACTATCTATTACAAGATCTCCTTGCTTATTAGTACTGTCAACTATAATATTATAATCAAGTTGAGCTTTAGGATTTGAAATTTCACCCTTAACTGTAAGAGTTCTAATATTTTGATTGGTGTTTAAATTGTAAATACCTCTAGTGTCTATTTTGTCAGAAGGTTTAATAATTGTTCTTTCACCTTGCACCCAATTTTCAAGCAGTGCTCCATCTTTTTCAAAAATCTCATCAGAAGCAATGATGAAATTAGCCCATTTTCCTTCCTCTAACGAGCCTATAGATTTATCTAGGCCTAACATTTTAGCTGGCGTTTCTGTTAAAGCTTTATAGACAGCTTCTTTACTTATTCCTTTTGAAACAGCAAGTCTAATATTTTTAAAGAAGTCTGTTTTCTTAAGTCCATATCCAGTTATGGCGAATGTTATGTTGTTTTTTTCTAGCTCTGCAAGATTTTTTGGCGCATTTTTCCAATGCAAAAGCTGAGAAGTAGAAAGTTTTGTAGCATCATATGGATCTTCAACATCATATGGCTTAGGGAAGTCAACGGGGACAATAAGACTAATATTAGATGATTTGATAGCTGAAATATTCTTATACTCATCTCCACCACCCTTTATGATATAATTAAGGTTAAATTCATTAGCGATTTTTGAGGCTCTTAAGACATCAAGATGATTATCAGTTATGAAAAATTGAGTAAGTGCAGCGTTTTTAAACATTGCTTTCATTGAAAGATCTTCATATTGATCAATACTTTGATAAGAATACCAATCCATGTCATAATACATCTGTCTTAGTAAAGCAATGCAACCCATTAAGGAACTAGGATATACTTGATTAGAAACTCCCTTTTTAAAAGAGAAAAAGGATCCAGCATAACTGCTAATAATATTTTTATTTTTCTTTTCATTTAGAGCTAATAGGAACCCGGTTCCTCTAGCAATTCCATTTTGAGAATGTGATAAAGTAAGACCAAATCCTTTCTCTAAAAAGGGTTTGATTTTTTTTTGATCAAAAGAAAGATCGTTAATTGCATTGTATTCTGGATGTATGGCTTCATTCCAATAGTAAGGACCCTTTTTAGCACTTTTATATTGTGGGTAATCAGTCCTTTTTTCTCTCTTCAATTCAGGCAATCCAATTGATGAGAATAATTCTATGAATGAGCAATAAATGTGTTTCCCTTTTAGGTCATGAACAATACTATTTTTAGGAATTGTTAAATTAGTTCCAACAGTAATTATTTTACCACTTTTAATGAGAAGATCACCATTTTCAATGATTTTATCATAGGAAACATGAATAGTTGCATTTTTAAAAACCGTGAAATTATGGTTCTTGTTTTTTGGGCCATTTCCTGGGTTATGTTCTTGCCCTATTAATGAAAATGAGGCAAACACAATGAATATTTTTAGAAAAAGTAGTTTCATTTTGGATTGTGAAGATGTAAAAAAAATCAATTCGTTTATAATTTTATTCATTCATCTTCATAGATTTGTTATAATTTAAAAATATGTTAGAAGGTTTAAAACATGCACATTCTGGATTCCGTTGGATATTATTACTGATTCTTATTGTTGTAATTATTAACGCTATTTTAAAATGGAAAAACAACGAGAGCTACAAAATAAAAGATAGACTACTCTCCACAATTACTCTTATTATTACCCATTCAATGGTATTGTTAGGGGTTGCCTTGTATTTTATGGGTAAAAAATATGACATTGCAAACACACCTATTTTTTATGCTATTGTACATCCAATGGGAATGGTCCTAGCAGCTACTTTTATTACCATAGGGCATAGCAGAGCAAAAAAGAGCAAGACGAGTAGCTCAAAATTCAGAAAGATATTTCTTTGGTTTCTTGCTGGGTTAGTGATTATTCTTCTTTCTATTCCATGGCCTTTTATTTATGCCACTGCAAGCTGGGCCTAATTTTTTGCACTATGAGATTTGTGTGTTTTTCTTGTATTCTATTAATAGCGTTTTCTTGTGCAAATGAGACTTCAAATAAAAATAGCGGCAAGTTGATTTTTGAAAACAACTGTGTGTCATGTCATGGTTTAAAAGGAGATCTTCAGGTTTCTGGGGCCAGTGACTTAACCTCATCTGATTTAGATAAAAAGCAAGTGATTAATGTGATTTCAAAAGGAAGAAACAATATGAAACCATATAAAGGGATTTTGTCCGACTCACAAATTGATGCTGTTGCAAATTATGTTTTTAAACTTCGATCTAATTAATAAATATGATTTCGACAGCTCCTAAAAAGGAAAAAGCAATATTAATAGGACTCATATTAAAAAACCAGCTTAAGGAAGAAGCAGATGAATATTTAGATGAGCTACAGTTTTTAGCATTGACATCTGGAGCTCATACAACAAAAGTATTTATCCAGAAAATGGACACTCCGCATCCTGCAACTTTTGTTGGAAAAGGTAAAATCAACGAGATAAAGCAATTTGTTAAAGAGAATGAAATTGACATGGCTATTTTTGATGATGACCTTGAAGCTACTCAGATCCGTAATATAGAGAGAATTCTAGAATGCAAGATCTTGGACAGAAGTAATTTGATCTTAGATATTTTTGCTAGTAGAGCAAGGACTTCTCATGCTAAAACCCAGGTTGAATTAGCGCAATACCAATATTTATTACCAAGGCTAACTAGAATGTGGACTCACCTTGAGAGACAAAAAGGAGGCATTGGTATGAGGGGTCCAGGAGAGACTCAGATTGAAACTGATAGAAGGATTATTAAACAAAAGATTAATTTATTAAAGAAGAAATTAATAAAGATAGATAATCAGAAAATTGCCCAAAGGAGCAATAGAGGGAATATGGTAAGAGTAGCGTTAGTAGGATATACAAATGTTGGAAAGTCAACTATAATGAATATTTTAAGTAAATCGGATGTTTTTGCAGAAAACAAGTTGTTTGCTACTTTAGATACAACTGTTAGAAAAGTGGTAATTAATTCCATCCCTTTTTTATTAACTGACACGGTTGGATTCATTAGAAAACTACCTCATCAGCTAATTGAATCATTTAAATCTACATTAGATGAAGTTAGAGAGGCAGATGTGCTAATTCATGTTGTTGATGTTTCTCAAACATCTTTTAATGACCATTATGATGTTGTGAACGAAACATTAAATGACTTATTACAGACTGAAAAACCAACCATTATGGTGTTTAATAAAATTGATAAGATCAATAAGAACAAACTAGACCTTAATATTGAGCAGCTAAAAAAAAGCTGGCTGTCTAAAATAAACAATAAACATGTTTTTATTTCTGCAACAAATAAATTAAACTTAGATCAACTTAGAGAAATGTTACATATTGAGACTAAAATAATTCATAAAAACAGATTTCCATATAATCGATAAATTCAGTCACTAACTTTTTCTATTTTTGCTAAAAATGTCAAAAAATGTCTAAAATATTAGTAATAGGGTCATCTGGTCAAATTGGAACAGAGCTTGTAATTGAGTTACGTAAAACCCATGGCAGTGACCAGGTGGTGGCATCAGACATTAGAACTCCATTAGATGAGGTGTTGTATGGAGGTCCGTTTGAGGAGTTAAATGTCTTGGATTTTGAGCAAATAAAAAAAGTAATTAAAAAGCATGACATTAAGGAGGTTTATTTACTAGCTGCTTTACTTTCAGCTACAGCTGAAAAAAAACCAGAGCTTGCATGGAAAATAAATATGGAAGGGCTTTTAAACCTTCTTGAGTTAGCAAAAAATAAATTAATTAATAAAATTTTCTGGCCTAGCTCTATTGCTGTATTTGGACCGAACACACCGCCTAAGAATACGCCTCAGCAAACAATAATGGACCCTACAACTGTTTATGGAATAAGTAAGCTGTCTGGTGAAAGGTGGTGTGAATATTATTTTAAAAACTTTGGTGTTGACGTTAGAAGTATCAGATACCCAGGATTAATTAGCTATAAAGGGGCACCTGGTGGTGGGACAACTGATTATGCAGTTGAAATTTTTCACCATGCTATTAAGCATAATAATTATGTGTGTTTTTTAGAAAAGAATTTGGCGCTACCAATGATGTATATGGATGATGCAATAAGGGCAACCATTGAGTTGATGGAGGCTGATGAGCAAAAAATCACAATTAGAAGTAGTTATAATGTCAGTGGTATTACTTTAACTCCCTATGAGATTGCAGAAGAAATAAAAAAAGTAATCCCAACATTTGAAATTTCTTATAATACTGATTTTAGAAATGAAATTGCAAAAAGCTGGCCTTCTCAAATAAATGATCAAATTGCTAGAAAAGATTGGGGATGGAGACCTAATTTTGACTTACAGGGCATTACAAAAATTATGTTAGAAGAGTTAAAGTTAACATTGGCATAATACATATTTGTATATTTAAATTAAAATAAAAATTCCCTTGTCGACTTTTTGGGGGTTTTTGTCGAAATATTATTTTAGAAAATAAATGGTTTTTTATCTTGTATATAAAGAAGTTCTAAGATGAGATCAATTATTTCAATAATGATTGCATTATTGGTGTTTGTATTTACTGATATAAACGCAGGTAAAACTACTTTATCTATTAAGGCCCATCAGACAACGGCTAAAGATTCTATCAATCAGACTGTTGAAGGTAAAAAAGAAGGGTATTGGATTATTTATGGGAAAATGAGAAACCTTCCTGATTACAAACCTGATGGTATTATTGAAGAGGGTGTCTTTAAATCTAGCCGAAAGCAAGGGTTATGGAAAAAATATTACCCAGATGGCACTTTAAAAAGTGAGATACAGTATGTTAATGGAAGGCCATTGGGTGAATTTAAAACTTTCCATCCGAATGGTCAGGTGGAAGAACAAGGGAATTGGAAGGGGCGTGTATATACAGGTGAATTTGAACGTTATTATGAGGATGGAACTATTGCCCAAAAAAAAGTATTCAATGAAAAAGGTAAAACTGAAGGTGTCGTAGAATATTATCATAGTAATGGACAGCTTGAACTATCTTTTAACACAAATAATGGAAAAGAGTCTGGAACAGCAACAAGGTATTGGCCCAATGGAGACATAAAAGAAACCATTGAATTTGATCAAACAGGAGATGGCACAAGCTCTGGGATAATTGAAAGGGTTAACCCTGAAGTTGTATTGGAAACTAATGAAGAAGAAGGAGAAGGTATAATTGCTGTTGGAGAGATTAATATTGGAGTTGAAGAAGAGTCAACAGAGCAAAGGTTATTAAAAGATGGATATCATAAAACGTATAATGAAAACAAGGATATATTGATGGATGGGGAGTTTATAGGAGGTAAACTTTGGGAAGGAAAGCATTATATTTATGACGAGAATGGTCTTTTAGAAAGAATAGAGGTCTACAAAGAAGGTAAGTACGCAGGTAATGGGGTTCTATAATTTTTCAATTATAGATAATATTTCAGCATAATATTTTTCAGCTTCTACTAATTTATTTTTCTTTTTCAAATTCAAATAATTCCATTTACCTTTTGTTTTAAGAATTAAGATCCAATATTTATAATTGAACCAAGCTAAAACAGGTAGTGATATTAAATAGATTATTCCGATGTTAATCCCTAAATAACTAGTTATTATTATTAGTTGAGTTGTCCAGAATAAAAAGAATAAAATAACTCCTAAAGTCATTTTAATTGAGCTATGAAAATGGACATCGTTAACTTTCTTATTTACAAACCATACTGGAATTTTATAGGGCAAATAATTACTTAAAAGTCCAACAAGGTGTATAGGCGAGGAAAGGAATAGAAAAATAATATTTATGAAGATAGAGGTTTCTTTATTCAAAGAATCATCTAAATGTATAGGGCTAATGTTGTTTTCTTTTAAAAAGGAGCTTAAGGAAGCTATATTTTCAATTAATTTATTAAATGTAGCAGGGTCTTCTTTTTCTAAAACTTCAGTCTTTTTAACCAGTTCTTGTTGTAGTTTAAATTCATTACTTAGGGAATAATCCTGCTTTGATAATGAGTTTAATTTTTTCTTTAGGATAAATACTAGCTCATTAATAAGATCATAATTGGATGAATGAATATTAAGGATCAGTTCTCCCATTTCTTTTTCTACCTTATCAACAACATTGTTTATT
This sequence comes from uncultured Flavobacteriales bacterium, assembly GCA_964430245.1. Classification (GTDB taxonomy): domain Bacteria; phylum Bacteroidota; class Bacteroidia; order Flavobacteriales_D; family Parvicellaceae; genus CAYSEW01. The sequence continues at coordinate 52,673 of CAYSEW010000011.1, read as the reverse complement.
GTTGTGCTTGGTTCATTGACATGTGAAGCATAATATTTTTCAAGTGAAATAGGAGCTCCAAAATTCATATAAAGTGTTGCTCCCATTTTGGTATGATTACTATAGTTTAGCCCTACAGGAACGATGTATACCTTGTTTTTATAATTGTATTTATTGGCAGAGCCTAAACCAATTCTAGCAACCCCTTTTTTAAGAGACCGGAGCTTTTTTTGGTTGTTATGATTTCCTTCAGGAAAAATAATAATGAATCCATTGTTTTTTAAAATGTCAAAACAACGATCAAAAGTTTTTTCATTTTTAGTAATGGTATTCACCCCATCCCTTTGCCTATAGATAGGGAGCATGTAGATACTATTAAAGATCTTAGCTGCTAATTTTTTTTTAAAGATATCTGCTCTAGTAAGATAGTAGGTATTTTGTTGTAATTGAGAGGCAATTACAACAGGATCCATAAATGCATTTTGATGATTAACAGCAAATATAACGCCACCATCTTTTGGTATGTTTTCTAATCCCTCTAGTTCATATTTTTTATAAAATGTTCTTAGCCCAGTTCTGACAATAGCATAACCCAATTTATAATTAAAAGACCATTTTTTGAACCAAAAACTAAACATAGCTATCGAAGTTCAGCATTAAATGCAGTAATTAATTTTTTCTGGATCCTCTTCATTGTGCCATCAATTTCTTTTTCATTTAATGTTTTTGAGTCATTGTGAAGTTCAAACCTTAGTGCATAAGACTTCTTACCCTTTTCTAAATTCTTACCTTTATAAATATCAAATAAATGAACATCTTTTAAAATAGAAGAACCAGCCTTGTAAGCAGTATCTTTTAATGCTCTAAAGCTCACATCATCATTGATAAGTAATGAAAGATCTCTATACACTTTTGGGTATTTATTAATAGGAGAAAAAGTAACAGAGATAGATTTAGAAAACGCTAAAATTTTCTCTACGAATAGCTCTGCTACATAAACATCACTTTTTAAGTCAATTATTTTTAGGGTTTTATTTGATGGACAGCCTATGTTTCCGATATGTTCATTGTTTAAATAGATGCCTAGCCCTTCATTAAATAAATCATTTTTTATGGGCTGGTAATCAATAGTACTATCAAAACCAAAAGTGGATAGTAATGAGTTGACGATCCCTTTTAATTGATAAAAAGAAACTGCTGTTTTAGAATTGTACCAATGCTCTTCATTTTGCAATCCGCTTAAAGCAATAATTAAATGTTCTTCTTCTATTAATTTCTTCTTTGATTTATAGACTTTTCCAAATTCGAAAACATGAACATTAGGCTTGCCGTTATTCTGATTATAATGAATAACTTCTAATGCATTGAATAGTAATGATTGCCTAAGAACATTAGTGTCGGAACTAAGGGGGTTTAATAATTCTACATGCTCACTATCCTTTAATATATTAGGTTGAATAGAGTTCACATAATCCCTTTTAGTTAAGGAGTTGGATAAAATTTCGTTTAACCCTAATGAAACCAGCTGATCACTGATCTTATTTTTAATTCTGTAATCTTTGTTAGCATAAAGATGCTGTAGAGAGCTATTTATTTTTTCAGGAACTGGAACTTCATTAAACCCATGAATTCTTAAAATTTCTTCTGCAATATCTGCTTCTCTTTGAACGTCAACCCTATAAGATGGAACTTGAAGCTTTAATAAATTATCCTTAGTTTCTAATATTTTGATTTCAAGCAATTCTAGAATCTCAATCATTTTAGAAGCGCTTAAATTAATTCCACAAAGTTGGTTTATTTTTTCAGGAGACACATTAAATACGAAATCTTCAATAGGAGAAGGGTATAGGTCGTAGATAGGGGAAGCTGCGTTTCCTCCAGCTACCTGAATAATCAATTCTACTGCTTTTTGTAAGGCAGGAAGTATCATGTTTGGATCGACACCTCTTTCAAATCGGAAAGAAGCATCTGTGTTTAGCCCATGTCTTTTAGCAGACTTACGTATACTAAATGGGTCAAAATAGGCACTTTCTATAAATACTGAATTTGTTTTTTCTGTAACGCCAGATTTTAAGCCACCAAAAACTCCAGCGATACACATGCCTTCATTTTCATTACAGATCATTAGGTCATCTTCACTTAGGATTCTTTTTTCTTCATCTAATGTGACAAATTCAGTTCCTTTTTTAAGATTCTGAATAATTATTTTATTGCCACTGACTTCGGCTAAGTCAAAAGCATGTAATGGTTGACCAAGCTCATGGAGAATATAATTTGTGACATCAACAATATTATTGATGGGCTTAAGCCCAATCGCTTCAAGTTTATTTTTAAGCCAAAATGGACTTTCATTAACAGTTATATTATTAATGACAACACCAGCATATCTAGGACAAGATTTTTTATTTTCAATACTAATATCAATATTAATTGAGTTACCTTCTTCTATTTTATTGATATTGTGAGTGAGTGTTGTTTCTATAGGAACAAGACACCTATATTTTAATGCAGCTAGTAGGTCTCTTGCCACTCCATAGTGTCCCATTGAATCAGCCCTGTTAGGGGTTAAACCAATTTCAAAAATGGTGTCTTCTACAATATCATATAGTTCTTTAACTGAAGAACCAACTTTTACATTTTTATCTAAAACTAAAATTCCATCGTGGTCATCCCCAAGTCCAATTTCATCTTCAGCACAGATCATTCCAAAAGATTCTTCGCCACGGATCTTGGTTTTATTTATTTTAAAAGGATCACCTTTTAATGGATAGATAATAGTTCCAGGCAGAGCAATTACCACTTTTTGTCCAGTAATTACATTAGGGGCTCCACATATTATTTGGTGCTGCTTATTACCTGTATTTACCTGTGTAATAGATAGTCTATCTGCATTAGGATGTTTTTCTTTTGAAACAATTTCTCCAACAATTAGGTCTTTTAGCCCACCAGGTATATTACAGTAACTGGATGTTTTCTCAACTTCTAATCCAATGTCTGTTAATATATCCGCTACAATTTCAGGAGAAAGATCTAGTGGTAAAATTGTTTTAAGCCAATTGTAAGAGATATTCATGGTTAACTTGTCTGAAATATAGTAGATGCAAACTTAAGGGTTTTATGGACTTATCAGATGGAAAAACATCGTTTTTCTAATATTTATGCTTGATAGCTGCAATAATCATGGCTCAAGACTAACAATGGAGATAAAATATTTTTATATTTGCCGACCAAAATGATGGTGCCTTAGCTCAGTTGGTAGAGCAATGGACTGAAAATCCATGTGTCCCTGGTTCGATTCCTGGAGGCACCACATAAAAAAGGGAGTGAATTTTCACTCCCTTTTTTAGATATTATTAATTCAATTACTTACCAATCTTTACCACATCCTCCACAAGCATCTTCTCCACAAGCATCTTCCCCACAAGCATCTCCACATCCTTCTGCATCTCCACAACCACCACAAGCTTCTGCTGCATCTTCAGTTGCTTCACCACAACCTCCACAGGAAGGGACGGCTGCCTCTTCTACAGCACCTCCACACGATTCATAATGTGACGCTCCTTCATCATAATCGTATTCATCACGCTCTCCTCTACCCTCACACTCTTCCATATAAAGCCTTTCAGCTTCATCTTCAGACATTCCTTTAGGAAAGCAATCCATGATCTTCTCAATATCTTCAGTTTTAATTGCATCTTCTACACAATCACAAATATCATTATTTGAACCACTCTCTAAATCTGATAATTCATCCTGAAGTTCTTCAAAGTCATCCCAACCATCACAATCTTCTATTTCGTCTTCAAAGTCGTCCTCATCCTCATCAAAATCATCTTCTATTATTTTCTCAGATCTTTTGTGGATTTTACGAACAAGCTTTTGTAATTTTTTTAACTTTTTCCGATCTTTTTTACTCCATTCATCAATGTAGTCGTCTTCGTTATCTTCGTAAAGATTTATCTGAGCTTTGTAATTATCGGCAAGTGCTTCTACAAAATCACAAGGATCTTCAAGGTCTTTTACATCAAGTTCAGTAGGGTCATTCCCACAAGAAGATATAAATAGAGTAATTATCGAAAATAAGTATATTAGTTTTTTCATAGTACAGTATTTAATTTTTTAAAAAGACCGAAGATCATCTTGTAAATCTTCGATGTCATCAAAATCATCACAATCCTCTAATTCATCATAAAAATCTTGATAATCATCATCATAGTCATCCTCAATAATCTCTTGCTGTTGTTTCCCAATTTTTTTATTTAACCTTTTTAATTTTTTAAAATTCTTTTTGTCCTTTTTTTTCCATTCATACTCATCAAGGCCTTCATTTTTTTCTAGGAGCTTTATTTGAGCTTCAAGATTATCAATATAAGCCTCAACAAAATCACAAGGATCTTCTAGGTCGTTAACATCTAGATTAGCAGCTTTACTTCCACATGAATTAAGAAATAGGGTAAAAATTCCAAATAGTATTAATGTTTTTTTCATTATATGATATTATTTGATTGAAATTTATGAAAATTACAGTAAAATTAAAAATAGTGAGACCTTAAATTACTGAATGAGGATCTTTATTGTTTTAGCACCTCTTTTTTCGGCAACAGTTAAAAAACAAATATTGTTTTTTGGGAGATTGATCGAAACTGATGTTTGTTTCGTTGATTCATGATGAAGTAATTTACCATTTATGTCAACTAATGAAATGACTCTTTTTTCAGGGTTTTCAAAAGTTAGTTCTAAGTTGTTTCCAAATTGAACGAAAGAAAATTGAATATTGTTTTCTGTTAAATTAGTTCCAATTATAGATATTGTTTGTGAGGCAGTATCTGAATCACAATTATTATAAGCAATAGCGGTTACTGTGTAATTACTATCAGTTTGATAGACATAAGCATGCAATGGAGAATTTATATTGTATGCATTACCATCTCCAAAATCCCAGAAAACACTATCGGCATTCTGACCTGTAAAGGAAAAATCTACTTCAGGGCCAACGACCCAATAGGAAAAGTTTGACACAACATCATTGGCTCCAATTCTCCAGTTAGACAAACTGTCTATTACAATTAATTCAGCTGCTTGTTGAAGTATTGCTGCATCACTTGCACTTATATTAGAGAAATATTGAGAGCCGACAGGAGTTTTTCTAAAGATAGTAGCATAGTGAACACAGGCAGCTAAATAACTACCATAAATACTGGGATGGCTACCGTCATTGGTGTAAAGTCCTATTGATGGATATTGATCTCTAACATATTTCCAGGCAGCACCTACAGGGCTTACTGTACAATTGTTATCTATACTCAATTGAAGATAGCTTTCTCTAAGTCGTGCTTGCATGCCATCATAGGTGCATAGCGGAGGATAATTAGCACAATTAGACTGATCTCCATTTTCTCTACCCCAAGTCATAAAAAAAACAGGTTCAGCGCATGGGCTGGATGAAAGGATAGAGTCAACCAAAATACTAGCGTAAGGATAACAATCAGTAGCCACTTGAGAAAGAGGGAACGAGGGAATTTGAGATTGCTCCTGTAAGAAAACATAGTCCCAATTGCCAAAAGCTATTTTAGAAAGACTTGTAGCGTTAGTACTATGTCCTTGAAAAGTATAACCACCAGGCGTATTAGAATCATAATATACAGAATCACCCAATGATGTAGCAATATTGTTAAGCAATTGAGGAAGTTGATTGTAATAGGTATAGCTATTTCCTAGAAAAAGTACGTTTTTCTCCTGAGCAGTTATTGAGATAGAGAAGCATAAGAAAAAACAATTATATAAAATGGGTTTTAACATTTTTGAAAATATTTAAATATCTAAGCTACAATTTATTAGTTTTTAATTTCTAGATAATAGGAATATATTTTAACAACATATTTAAAGTAGTGGAAAAGAAATATTGATTCATTATTTTTGTTCTGTTTTGAGTTTAAATCCAAGAGATAATAGCAGGCCATTATATATTTTTTATATTCTTATTGGATATATATTTCTTCAATTTTTGTGGTGGGGATACCACATTATAAGCTTAACTCAAAAGCTAAATAACGATCAGGTATATATTCAGAGAAGGGTATTAATGATAGCAGGAGAGGCGCTAGTATTCTTTATTATTATTGGAATAGGTGTTATTTATGTAATCAGATCTTACAAAAAGGAACTTAAGCTTTCTAGAAGGCAAAAAAACTTCACACTTTCAGTTACCCATGAATTAAAAACACCAATTGCTTCTAGTAAATTATTTCTTGAAACACTATTGAGTAGAGAATTACCAGAAGAAAAAAAGAAAGAAATTTTGCAAAAAGTAATTCAGGATCAGGAAAGACTTCAAAAACTAGTAGAGAATATTTTGATGACCAGTCAAGTAGCTGAGGATGATCTTAAATTAGAAATTAAAGAAGTTAACGCTTATGACCTTGTTCAAGGAATTTGTGAGGATTTTCCAAACACACATCAATTTATAAATAATATTGATAACCAAATAAATGTAAAAGTGGACCTATTTTATTTCACATCTGTTATACAGAATTTATTTGAAAATGCTCAAAAATATTCTGAAACTGGTTCAGATATTATATGGACATCAACAAACAAAAATAATCAAGTTACATTGTCTATTTGTGATCAAGGGGCGGGGATACCTGACAATGAAAAAGACAAGGTTTTTCAGCTTTTTTATCGCTTAGACAAAGAAGAGACAAGATCGTCAAAAGGTACTGGTTTGGGGTTGTATCTTGTTGATAATATCATCAACCTTCATAAGGGAGAGATAATGATAGAAAACAATAAAAATAAGGGTAGTATTTTTACGATTAAATTTTAGATAGATTGATATGGCAGAAAAAGTGGCTTTAATCATATTAGATGGATGGGGGATTGGTAAAAAAGATGATTCTAATGGAGTTTATATGGCGAAAACACCATTTTTTGATCGACTTATGAAAGAGAACCCTAATGCCACATTAGTAACCTATGGTGAAAAAGTAGGGCTTCCAAAAGGACAAATGGGAAATTCTGAGGTGGGGCACATGAATATAGGCGCAGGTAGAATAGTATATCAAGACCTATTAAAAATAGACAATGCCATTGAGGATGAAAGTTTTTTCAAGGAAAAGGAGTTACTTAATGCAGTTGAATATGCTCGTAAAAAGAACAAAAAACTTCATTTGATGGGCCTTGTTTCTAAAGGTGGAGTACACTCTTCATTCAATCATTTGAAGGCTTTATGTGACTTAGTTATAAATAGTAAAATTGATAATTGCTTTATACATGCTTTTACTGACGGTAGGGATTGTAACCCTAAGACAGGATTATCATATATCAATGAATTGTCTGATTATATTGCTGCTTCTAAAATTCAGATAGCCAGTATTGTAGGAAGGTATTACGCCATGGATCGTGATAAGAGATGGGAGAGAATAAAAAAAGCCTATGACCTTTTGGTACACGGTAAAGGAGAAGAATTTGAATCTCCAATAAAAGCGATAGAAAAGAGTTATTCTGACAATGTTACTGATGAATTTATTACCCCCAAAAAAATATTAAATGTAGATGGGGATATTGAGGAAGGGGATGTAGTGATTTGTTTTAATTTTAGAACAGACAGGTGTAGAGAGATTACTATGGCACTTACTCAGGAAGATATGCCAGAATTTCAAATGAAAGTAACCCCTCTTCATTATGTAACGATGACCAATTACGACAAAACCTTTAAAGGAATAAATGTTGTTTATGATAAGTTAAATCTTAAAGCCACTCTCGGAGAGGTGATAAGTGAAAACAATTTAACACAGTTAAGAATTGCTGAAACAGAAAAGTATCCCCATGTCACCTATTTTTTTAATGGAGGGAGAGAAGAAGCTTTCATAAATGAAGATAGAATTATGGCTCATTCTCCAAAAGTAGCTACTTATGACCTACAGCCAGAAATGAGTGCTCCTGAGGTGACAAATAAGGTTTGTAATCATATTGAAAAAGAAGCCCCAGCTTTTATATGTTTAAATTATGCAAATCCTGATATGGTAGGCCATACGGGAATGCCTAGTGCAATCATCAAGGCTTGTGAAACAGTTGACGCTTGTTTGAAAGAAGTAATTGAAAAAGGGATGGCATCAGGATATTCATTTATTATTATTGCAGATCATGGAAATGCAGATGTAATGTACAATGAAGATGGAAGCCCTCATACTGCTCACTCTGTTAATCTAGTCCCTGTTATTATTATAAATAAGGAAGTTGAAAAAGTTTCAAATGGAATTCTAGCAGATATAGCCCCTACAGTTCTTCAGCTATTAAAGATTAATCAACCAATAGAAATGACTGGAAATTCAATAGTTAGTTTTATCTAACTAAGTGTACATATCCTGAAATAGTTCTTTTCACTTCCTCCTTTTTATGATCGATATATTCATATTTAGGAGAATTTGGTGAAACCACATAAAAATAAACACCATCATTTAACTCTTTTCCAGACTTGTAATGAGTGCCGTTCCAATCATTTTGATAGTTTTCCATTTCATAGACAACTTTACCCCATCTATTATAGATAATAATAGTGGGTTCTGGGTAATCATCTAAATTAATAGGAATAAAAAGATCATTTTCTCCATCTCCGTTAGGGGAAAATACATTGATGTTTTCAAGTGGGCATTGTACCCAGACTGTAGTTGTGTCAACCACAGGATCACCACATCCGTCAGTAATTGATAGATGAAAGTCTTGAGTTGAAAAAGGAGATATCGAAATGGAATTAGTATCTGTATTCCCATTAGACCATGTAAAACCATAGGGTTGAATTCCGCCACCCCAAGCTCCTTCCAAAAGGTATGCTCCATCAATTTCTGGACAAATATTTACACTATCAGGCATACTCAAATATAGAGGTGTATAGTCATTGATGTATAATGTTGCACTTATGGTGTCTACTTGTCCAGCACACATTATATAATAAATATTAATAGTGACAGTCTCTTCAGGCTCAGATATATTATCTACAATAGGATAAACAAAAAGTGTATCATTTTGTGTGCCAATTGCCATAACAAGGCTATCTGGGATGGTTGGATAATCGGTGCCGTTAACTGCTGTGCCACTTACGTCAAACTGAATGGTAAAATCTACTGTAGTATCTGATCTTGAGAAAGCAAAATAAGCATAATTACAGCCTTCATATAAAATAGTATCTCCATTAGCAATACCTGCTTCTATGCTAACTCCTGCCGATGAAAAGCTACCTTCTTCTAGAAAAACTCCAGAATCAAAAGCAGCATCTCCACCATCTCCAATGGCTAATTTTATATGATAGGTTTCTCCACAAACTACTTCAGCTTTAGCTTCTAATACTACTGTGTTGCCATCATATTCATAGCTGTTGGTTGTATTGCTTAAGTAAAAAACATTGTAAGAAGCCCAATTGGGGTCTATACTACTGCAATTAGATGCAATTCCTGATAAACCTGGAACTCCAGGATTAACGGTGTTGATTGAAACAGGAGTTGAGGTAAAGACACTTGGATTAGCTGGGTCGGGAATTAATGCAATATTATATGCATTATAGGTACCTCCATTTGGATTGGTTCCAGTTAGAAAAAAACCAAAGGCATCATTAACTGATCCACAAACATATTCAGGATATTCTTCAGAAGCAAAAACATAATTAAAGGAAATGGTGTCTCCTTCTGGAACAAAATCAAATTCTATTACGCATTGATCATAAATTTGATTAGGAGTAATGCTTTGAAGGTCTGTGTCAGTACCCATATTTCCTGATCCACCTAATGTAGATCCAGAACCAGTATTGGCTTGGGCAGCTAATTGAACATTACCTGAGCCCAAAACCAATCCACTTCCTAGCCCTATATGACTATTAGGATCATTAAAAGAGCCTACTTGTTCATTATTAATACTTGCAGTCCCTCCATTGAATTGAACATTGGAAATAGTTACTCCACCACCTAATAATACATTTTGAATGTATTGCTCAACAGTCATTGAATTATTATTTACTGTAATTTGACCAAAACAGAAAAAGGGGAATAATATACAAATAGATATAAATAAGCGCATTTTTTCTAATTATTATAGAAGGATAGACCAAAGATAATTTTATTAGGTTGCTTTTAGATGAAAAGAAATAATTTTCTGAATGGTTAATCATTATATTTGACGCTTTAAAATCATCATATATTATGGAAGGAACAATTAATTATATACAAAAGAATAAGGAAGTATTTTTAGATGAACTTTTAGAGTTGCTAAGAATACCATCTGTAAGTGCAGATTCAAAATTTAAAGAAGAGGTTAGAAAAACAGCAAATTTCATTAAGGACAAATTAATGGATGCTGGGGTAGATAAAGCTGAGATCTATGAAACCAATGGCCACCCAATTGTATATGCAGAAAAAATTATTTCTTCAGAATTGCCGACCATTCTAGTCTATGGTCATTACGATGTTCAGCCTGCTGACCCTTATGAATTATGGGATTCAGAGCCTTTTGATCCTGTAATAAAAAACACAGCTATTCATCCTGAAGGTGCTGTTTTTGCAAGAGGAGCATGTGATGACAAAGGACAAATGTATATGCACGTCAAGGCATTTGAATCAATGATGAATGCCAATGAATTACCTTGCAATGTTAAATTTATGATCGAGGGAGAAGAAGAGGTTGGATCGGAACATTTGGGGATTTTTGTTGAAGAAAATAAAGAGATGCTTAAGGCAGATGTTGTGTTGGTTTCAGATACAGGAATTATATCAAATGACACGCCATCTATTTGTGTTGGATTAAGAGGTCTTAGTTATGTTGAAGTTGAAGTGACTGGCCCTAATAGAGATCTTCATTCAGGACTTTATGGAGGAGCAGTAGCTAATCCAATTAATATATTATGTAAAATGATTGAGTCACTACATGATGAGAACGGTAAAATCAATATTCCAGGCTTTTATGATGATGTTGATGCTGTCTCAGATGCTGAAAGAACAGAGATGGCAAAAGCACCTTTTGATCTTGAAGAATACAAAAATGATTTACAGGTAAATTCAGTGCATGGAGAACAGGGTTATTCAACCAATGAAAGAAACTCTATTCGTCCATCATTGGATGTTAATGGTATATGGGGAGGATATACAGGTGAGGGAGCTAAGACTGTTTTACCATCAAAAGCATATGCTAAAATTTCTATGAGGCTGGTTCCTCATCAAAAATCCCCGAAGATTACTAAGTTGTTTGAGGAGCATTTTAAATCTATAGCTCCAGATTATGTTAAAGTGAAAGTCACTCCAATGCATGGAGGAGAAGGGGTGGTTGTTCCTACTGATTTTCCAGGGTTTTTAGCAGCAAGCAAGGCAATGGAGGAAAGCTTTGGGAAAAAACCAATTCCAGTTAGAAGTGGTGGAAGTATTCCCATTGTCCCTATGTTTGAAGACATACTAGGTTTAAAAACAATTTTATTTGGATTTGGATTAGACTCAGATGTGATACATTCACCTAATGAACATTATGGACTTTTTAATTATTACAAAGGAATTGAGACAATTCCTTTGTTCTATAAATACTTTAATGAATTATATAGACAATAGTTCTATAGAATGAGGGTTAAAAATAACATACATTTTCTTGTAATAGTAATAGCTGGGTGTATAGCTTTAAATTCATGTATTACTTATAAAGATGTTGAATTTAAAGGTGTAAATGATGTTAATATTGGAAACATTAAAAATCAGCTGATACCTATTGAATTAAATGTCAAAATCTATAATCCAAACAATTATAATATTAAAATTACTAAGGCAAATCTTGACATTTATTTAGAAGGCAAACATTTTGGTCAGTCAATTGCTAAAAAAAATATAGTAATCAAGAAAAATGAAGAGAATGATTATTCTATAGTTTTAGAAACATCTAAATCGAAAATTGGGCAATCAATTTTTTCTACACTATCAATGTTATTAGGTAAAAATTTAACAATTGAGGTTAAAGGAACTGTAACTGCAAAAGCTTTTGGAATTAAAAAAAAATTCCCTGTCAGCGAAAAACACCAGTTAAAACCATCTGATTTCATGTGAGATAATTCATAACGTAATTACTTTACGTAGTTAAGGCTGAACTTAGTGTTGTAATCATTAAAAATACAATCATGAATGCAACTAAAGAACAGCTTGAAAACACAGCAATAATCAATTACATTGTTTACGAATTAAACGACTCAGAGCTTTTATTAAATTGTACAATAAGAAAAAATAATAAATCCTATTTTTCAAACATACCGATTTCTATTTTTCAGTTTTCTGAATTGATCTTAACATTAAATGACCACCAGTATATATTAGATAGAATATCGGAATCATTATTCAATAAAGATCTTTTAATTAATCATGTGTCACCTGCTTCACTTTTTAATAAACAGATTACAGTTAAGATCAATGACCTTTTTTCAATGTCTAACCAATTAAAGGCGACTGCTTAAAATAACTATTATGAGAGATTTAAAAATAAAGCAACAAAATGAAAGTCATTTACCATTGCTAGGAATAATAACTCATGTTACAGAGTTAACTAGGTATAATTATATTTATATACATCATCTTCTTAAAGAAGGGGACGTATTAAAAATTGAAAAAGATTTCCAAAGAACATGGGACAATAGTGCATTTGCAGTTTATTTTAAAGGTTATAAACTTGGTTATTTAAGCAATTCTATTAAAAAAATAATTAACAAACATTTAGAACTTCAGCAACACATAGAAATAGTTGTTAAGCAGGGTTGTTTTAGACCTAAAAAAGGACACATGTCTTTAGATGTAGTAATAAAGATAAATTAACGAGAGATTAACCAAGAAGCAGGATTTTCCGTATGCATTCCTTTAGATGTTATTTTCCAGATTTCAAAATGCGCTTCAGATAACTTGCCGTTTTCTAAGCTAAGCAATACCCCTAATTCTTGACCTTTTTTAACTTGATCCCCTTTTTTTATAAAAACATCTTTAAGGTTTGCATATACAGTTCTAAATTCCCCATGACTTATCATGATAACTTTACCAGCTCCAGGTATAATTAAAACACTAGTAACTTTACCATTAAATACAGCTTTGATTTTTCCATTGTTGTCTGTACTAATATCAAGCCCATTATTTTCTACCATTGCTGTTGAAACTACATCATGTTTGTGTTTCCCGTATTTTCCAGTAACGATACCTTTATCAACAGGCCAGGGTAACTTTCCTTTATTAGAAACAAAAGATTTAGAAAGTGCAGTCCCTTTAGGTGTTAAAGGATAACTATTATCAGTAGCTTTCATTTTTGCAGCAACTTCTTCTTCAATTGCTTTTCTAATAGCTAGGGCAATTTTCTTTTTTTTCTTTGTTTGTGTAGCAAGTATATTTTTGTATTTAATTTCTTCAGACTTCAGTTTTGAATAATTTTGTTTCTGAAGCTCTCTGTCCTTTTCAAAGTCACTTTTTTCTTTTTCTTTTTTTTCAGTAAGCTGTGTTTTTGCTTCAATTTTTTGTTGTAAGGAGTCAATTTTAACGACCTTTTGTTTCTCTTTTAATTTTATCTGTTCAATTTGATTTTGTCTATAATCTGCATAATGCTGAATATAGTCCATTCTATGAAATGCTTCTGAAAAAGTTTTTGCAGAAATAATATATAAATAATTGTAATCCGCATTTCTGTTTTTGAATGCATGCAATAACATTTTCTTGTATTCTTCTTTCAGCTTTTTGATTTTTAATCCTATAAGAGCTGTGTCTTTTTTGTATTGCTCAACCTGAGCATCTAGTTTTCTAATTTGATAGCTATAATGAGACATCAATTCTTCCCTATATGCAATTTGGTGCTGTATAATTCCTAGTTCAGTTAATGTTAATTGCTCAGAATTTCGAGTTACTTTAATAAGATTCTTAGTGTTTTCAATTTTTTTTTGAATTTCTTTTTCTTTCTTTTTTAGTTGATTACTTTTTTGACCTAGCATAAACCCAAAAAGAAAAAAGAATAAAATAGATGCTATTAAATACCTAATCATTGAATTCAATATTAAAGGGAGAATAATTATTGTTAATTCTAAACGGAAAGGTTAATTTATTATTTAGCTTAATATTTGTATGATATTCAATATCTATGCTTATAGTATCAACTTTATTGATATAAGTAATTGATGATTTCATTGGAATTAAATTGTCTTTAATTTTCTTCCAGTTGCTATATTCAGCGATGACAGTATTATCAATATCTAATAAATTAATGGCTACTTTTTTACATTTATAATTCTCAGGATCAATCCAACAACGATAAAGTAATTGATAGTCAGTGTCTTTATTTGATTGAAGAAGTTTATCTATTTTTTTTGACTTATAGGTAGATAATAGATAGGAATCATCATCTATACTAGAAACATAATTAACATTAGTGTCAAGCATTAAGGCATTTCCGTTAATGAAATTTTGAATCAGCATGTAATTTAATTTAATGCCAATGATCTTTTCAACATCATCATAATTTCCTAAAAAGTACTCTTTTTGCCCTATTTTTTTTAAAAACTTAATAGAATCTTTTGAAATAAGGCATGTTAAAACTTGAACACTTGATTTAGAAAGATTGACCCAAATTATACTATCCATTCTAGCCCTAATATTGACTTTAATTTGTTTTTTTTCAGCTTCAAAAAAAAGAGTAGCATTGGATTTACTTTTTAAAAATGAATATTGAATATTCTTATTGATTAGAGAATCAATAAGAACATCTGATGGAAAGTTTTTTAAGCGAATACCAGTAGAAGTTGTTTTTCTAAATGAGCAAGATGAAGTGATCAATAAGATGATCATTATTGCTATAAAAAGTATATTATTTAAGGTAAGTTTTACCACTAATTTTTTCTTTTAATATAGGAGAATTATTTCCATTATCAATTGCTTTTCCCCAATAATATATAGCATCAGTAATATTATTTAAATGAAATAGTACGTCACCATAATGCTCTAATATTGTGCCATCTTTTTCCAAAGAGATGGCTAGGGCCTGTTTAAGCCATTTTTCAGCATTGATAAAATCTTTTTTCAAAAACAGTATCCAGCCATAAGTATCTAGATAATTTTTATTATTTGGAGAAAACCCCAGTGCCTTTAAGATCATTTCTTCTGCTTCATTAATTCTTGTCTCTCGAAGAGATAGGTAATAGCTATAATTATTTAGAACATAGGTGTTGTTGGGATTATAGCTAAGTGCTTTTTCAAAAGAGTTGTCTGATGAGATATTGTCATTTACATGATGATAAGCATCTCCTAAATATTGATAAAAATCTGAAAGTAAGTAATTGTCATTAATGATGTAATTAATACCATTTTTAAAAGCTGTTATGGCGTGGTTATAGCTTTTTATTTGAAGGTTTGCAATGCCGTTGAAGTAGTAAAATGTAGGGTGAGAAGGAAATAGTTCTATCGCTTTTTTTGAGTCTATAACTAGCTCATCATAAAGTAATAAATCTGCTTCTAATAATACAATTTGGTTCCATAATTCGTAAGTATTGTTATTTAAACTTGCAGCGATTTTAAAATTTTCCAATGCTCCAGTAAGGTCATTTTTTCGAAGAAGAAAATCGCCATAAAAGTAGTAGATATTTGAATTTTCTTTATGTGTAATTAATAAAATATTAAAGAGACTATTTATAGAATTAACTAAGACCGTATCATCTTTATATTGTAATAATATTTTTGCCAGTAAATTGAATTTTATGTCAGCATCTATTTCCTTTGAAGAAAAAGCTTTTTTTAATGAAGTCAATGCTTTTTCAGTGTCTTTTAATGTAATATAATATTGGAACAAAGAAAGCTGGACGATACCATTATCTGGGTCAATTGAAATTATTTTTTGGTATAGCTTAAAAGCATTTTGGTGGTCACCAATTGAATCATAAAACTCAGCTAATATTCCATAATAACGAACGTTGCTTGGGTTTGAATTAATAAGTTTTTTAACTTCAAAAACTGCTTTGTCAAATTCATTAATATTAAGGTAAAGACGGTATTTGTATAAAATCAGGTCTTCATTTAATCCTATAGCTTCTTCTAATTTATCTAGAGGAGCAATGGCTTTTTTAAGATCATTGAGAAAATAATAACACTCAGATAATGAATAAAGGTATTCGTATTTTTCTGGATAATCTTTTGTTAGCTCCTCAAATAACTTACTTGCTTCTTTATATTTATTTAATTCACTATAAAAAAGTGCTAGATTGGCTTTGTACCATTCATTTGAAGGGTCAAATTGCAATGCCTTTTTTGCAAATTCAATAGATTTAGTTGGGTTTTTTTCTATTCTATATATTCCAGAAAGCTCAAAGTAAGAAACAGCATTTTTAGCATCAATCTTTATACATTCTTTAAACAAAGAATCAGCAATATCTAAATTGCCAATAATTTTTTCAGTAGTAGCATTGATTAATAATGAAATAAGCTTGTTTTCATTATTTTGATTTAAAGAAGAGGAATTTTTTGTTTGTTTTTTATGTATAGTACAACCTGCCCCTCCTAATAAAATAAAAATGATGATTATTTGGATAAGATTTTTCAATAGTTGTATTTAAACCTAAATGGATGAAAGCTTTTTCTATCCTGAAAAAGTAGTATAATCTCCAATACTTAATTCTTTACTATTTGCATGATATTCTGCATAATTACCTACCATTGAGTTATTAAAAACAGCATTGGTTAAATGACTATTTTCTTGAATGATAGAATTTTCTAAATTGCACCTTTTAACATTTGTGTTATTTCCAATTGAAACAAAAGGTCCTATAATAGACTCTTTTATTTCTACATTTTCTCCAATAAAGCAGGGGGGGATAATTGTAGAGTTGACAACAGTTGCAGATTTTGATATATGATGGTTATTCGGCTCAATAGTTAAAATTTTCTGATTGGTATTAACAGTAACATCTTTGTTTCCACAATCTAACCATTCATCTACTTTTCCAGGAGCAAATTGCATCCCTTTTGTTTTCATGTTTTCAAGAGCATTAGTTAGCTGATACTCTCCTCTGTCCTTAATGTTATTGTCAATTAAATATTGTATTTCAGATAACAAGTTCTCACCACTTTTAAAATGATAGATACCTATAATTGCCAGATCGGAAATAAAATCTTTTGGTTTTTCTATAAAATCTGTAATTATGTTTTGTTCATTTATTTTTACTACTCCAAATGCAGATGGATCATCTATTTGTTTTACCCATATTGTTCCATCCACAGTTTCATTGAATTTAAAGTCAGCTTTAAAAAGAGTATCTGCAAAAGCAACTACTACATTTCCTTTTAAAGATTCTTTTGCACAAAACACTGCATGTGCTGTCCCAAGTGCCTCTTCTTGATAATAAATAGAGCATTTAGCACCTAGTGAATTAGCAATATCATTTAATTTTATTTCTACTTCTTCTCCAAAATCTCCAATAATAAAGGCAATTTCATCAATTTTATTTTCACATAGATCAGCAATACCCTCAACTAGCCTTTGAACGATAGGTTTTCCCGCTATTGGAATTAAAGGTTTTGGTATTGTTAGCGTGTGAGGTCTTAACCTTGATCCTCTTCCTGCCATAGGAATTATTATTTTCATAAATAGTTATTTAGTTATATCCAGTACTGCCAAATCCACCGGCACCTCTTTCAGAATCATTTAATATAGTAACTTCCTCTAAGTTAGGCTGCTCTACTTTTGCAATCACCATTTGTGCAATACGATCACCATTATTAATATTTTGATCTTCATTAGAAAGATTAATAAGAATTACACCAATCTCACCTCTATAATCTGCATCAATAGTCCCGGGGGTATTTAATACAGTTAATCCCTTTTTAAGTGCCATGCCACTTCTAGGCCGAATTTGAGCTTCATATCCGCTAGGAAGTTCAATGAATAAGCCAGTCTTTATTAGTGAGCGCTCAAGAGGTTTTAGAATTATAGATTCATTTATATTTGCCCTAATATCCATGCCAGCTGCATCCTTAGTAGTATAAGAGGGTGCAGGGTGATCAGAACGGTTGATTATTTTAATGACAAGTTCATCCATAAATCAATTTACGAAGTTATTATTTTTTTGCCCTTTATTTCTAAAAAATAAACGATAATTATAAAAACTAAAATTAGCAGACTATTACAAGTGTATTCAAACCAGCCATAATTATGAAATGGATTAAAAGGCATACTAATAGAGCTAATAAAATAGATCAATGCTCCTATTCCCAAATAGAGGAATATCTTTTTTAAATTATAGGGAACAGGGTAGAACCTTTGCCCTAAAAGATAGCTTATAACCATCATAGAACCATAGCAAAATAATGTAGCATATGCAGATGCTATATAACCATATATAGGGATGAAACTCAAATTAATACAGAATGTAATCATGGCTCCAAACCCTGAAATATAGGCTCCATATTTAGTTTGTTTAGTGAGCTTATACCACATTGAAAGAGTAGTATAAATTCCTAAGAAAATGTTAGCACATAATAAAATAGGGACTACTTTAAGGCCTCCCCAGTATTCAGGGTCGGGAATGAAGTATTTAAATACATGTAGATAGAGTGTAATAACTAAAAAGATAAAGACAAGTATTATCACAAAGTAATTCATAATGATAGCGATCACTTCCTTGGAATTTTTTTGAGATTCATTATTAAAGAAAAAAGGCTCTGAAGCATATCGGAAAGCTTGAATAAACATTGATATTATCATTGTGATTTTATAATTGGCGCCATAAATACCATTTTGGATTTGTGCTTTTGCAACTGCCAATTCTTCATTTAAGCCATTGGTTATGTTTTGTTCATATAAAATAGATTTAAGCATTGCTCTATCTAAAGTTTCATTCACAACATAGGCTAGTCCAACAAATAACATAGGTGAAGAGTAGGAAAGCATCTTTTTAAGTAATGACCATTGAAAATTCCCATTGAATTTCATTTCTGGGATTAATAAAAGAAACTTTATAATACTTGAGATAAGATTAGAGATAAAAACATACCCAACACCAATTTTATCATTATAAAGATTGTCAATGATCCAATTGGTATTACCGTTATCAAAATTTTCTTTGCAATACAGTAAAAAGAACAGGTTTAAGCCAATATTTACTCCAACATTAGCAAAGTTAACAAGTGCAAATTTCTTTGCTCTGTACTCTGAACGCAGTTTAGCAAGAGGTATAGATGAAATGGCATCTAAACCTACTATTAATGCAAACCATATAATATATTCAGAGTGATTCGGATACTTCAACCAATCTGCAATGGGTTGAGAGAAAAATGAAATAATAATTATAAAAAATGTAGAGGTTGTAAAAAGTGAATAAAGGGTATTGGCGTAAACAGTATTCTTATTGTGTTTTTCTTCAGATGAAAAACGGAAATAAGAAGTTTCCATTCCATAGGTTAAGAAAATTACTAGAAAAGCAACATAGGCATACATTTCTGTAATAATCCCGTATTGCATATTGCTGAATTGAATAGCATATAAAGGAGTAAGTAGGAAATTTAAAAAACGACCTATTATACTACTAGATCCATAAATTGCTGTTTGACCGGCTAACTTTTTTAAAACGCTCAATGTTGGCTTCTTTTCTGTAAAAGAACGAAGTATTTAAATAGAATATTTTACTTTCTATTCTTTGTTTCAACAAAATGAATTTAGTTACCAGAGAAGTTAGCGGGTCTTTTTTCAAGAAATGCTTGAGTACCTTCTTTAAAGTCTTCTGTTCCAAAACATTTTCCAAATTGTTCAATTTCTGTTTCGAACCCATTTTCTCCACTTTTATAGCCAGCATTTACAGAGGTAATAGCACTTTTTATTGCCATTGGTGAATTGCGGAGAATTTTTTTAGCAATCTTCAAGCAAGTATCGATAAGTTCATTTTGAGGAACCACATGATTTACTAATTTAATATTATAAGCTTCATCTGCCGAAATCATCCCTGCAGTTAGAATTAATTCCATGGCCTTCCCTTTTCCAGTTAACTGAGATAATCGCTGTGTCCCCCCATAACCAGGAATAACACCCAAGCTTACTTCAGGAAGCCCTAATTTTGCATTATTAGATGCTACTCTAATATGTGCGGACATAGCTAGTTCTAAACCACCCCCTAATGCAAATCCATTTATTGCTGCAATAACAGGAGTATTTAAATTTTCAACTAGGTCAAATAGTTTGGCATGACCGTCTGCAGAAAGATTTTTGCCTTTTTCTATCGAGAAATCAGCAAACTCTTTTATGTCAGCACCTGCAATAAATGCTTTTTCTCCACTGCCTGTTAAAATGATAACTCTAATATTAGCATCTTTTTCAGCATGAATTAAACAGCTATTTAACTCATCTATTGTAGTTTTGTTTAAGGCGTTTAATTGTTGAGGTCTATTGATCGTTATGGTAGCAATTTGATCATTATTTGTATAGAGTATGTTATTAAATTCCATAGTTAATTTTTTAGCAAAGAAAAGGGTTTTTTTGAATTTGTAATATTTTATGGAGTTCAAATAACTTTATAAGTAAATTTGTTCTATGGATTTAGAATTTGAAAAGAAATGGAGAGATACTACAGAGAAAATTGCTAAAAATTTTGATGCTAGTATTGACTTACAGTCCATATTATTTCTTATAGGTATTCAAGAGCTTAATTTAGGATATCAGAAATTATCTAAGGATCAAAAGCTTGACGTTATCCACATTGGGATATGTTCAGTTTTTGAACCATATGGGTATTATAAGAATAGAGGAAAAGACAAAGATGGCTGGCCCCATTTTGAAATAGTAAAAGAATTACCTAAACTTTCTGAGAAAGAACAAGAAAAAATAATCAAAGAAGCAATAATTGATTATCTAAGTGAAAACTAAAGATAGACAGTTTCTTCAGTAGTTATCTCTTCTTCAATTTGTATTACATCTACTTTTGTGCCATTTAATAAGACATCTAAAACAGCAAAACCTGCTTGACCAGATTGATATAATTCATTGAAATTAAAAACAGCTTGACCTTGAGGGTTAGTAGTAGCTGTAACATCAATTCTTGCAGGATTAGGGTTGCCTGTGGTGTCATACATGAGTCTAACTGAAGCCCCCACAACAAGGTCATTAGTAATTGTATCCCTAACTGTAATTATAACAATTGTGTCTTGTTTCTTGTAACATGATGCAGTAGTTACAATGATTAGAATAAACAAAAGAATTTTATGGAGGAATTTAAATTTAATGGTCATTTTATAGAGTTTAGTTCTTCAAAATAGAATACTATTTCCTTACTTTGCATAAGTAACAAATTTACAAAAAATATAAATGAAGTCCAATTGGTTTAAATCTATAACAATTTCACTGATGTTTGTGTTGTTATTCATTAGCAAAAATGGGTCTTCTATTTCATTAATTAGCAAGGGGCAGGTAAAAATTGAGCTAATTACAAATAAAGGGAATATTGTTATTCTACTTTATCCAAAAACTAAAAAGCATCAAGAAAATTTTATAAAGCTAGTGAAGGAAGGGTTTTATGATGGGGTGCTTTTTCATAGAGTTATTAAAGGGTTTATGGCTCAGGCAGGAGACCCTAACTCAAAAGACCCCAATTTCGATGGATCTTTAGGTAAAGATAGTGAAGGAGAAACAATACCTGCTGAATTTTATCAGGAATATTACCATAAAAAAGGGGCTTTAGCTGCAGCAAGAATGGGAGACAACGTCAATCCTTTAAAAGCATCTAGTGGTAGTCAATTTTATTTGGTGCAAGGGAAGACTTATTCAATTGAGCAGTTGCAGCAAATGGAAAATAAAATCAATTCTCGAAAAGAAAGAGAGTTAATTGACATTTTTTTTAAGCTTCCTGAGAATAGTAATTATTTAAAGAGATTAGAATATTGTCAAAAAAACAGGTATCAGGATAGTGTTAATATTTTAATCAACAAGATTAGACCAATGGCGATACAAGGGCCGTCTGTTTTTAAATTTTCAGCCAACGCAATTCAGGATTATACTACCATTGGAGGAACCCCTTTTTTAGATGGAGGATATACTGTTTTTGGAGAAGTAATAGAAGGTTTAAATATAATTGATGAAATTTGTGCTTCAATAACACGTGCTGGAGACAGGCCAAAAGAAGATATTGTTATTATATCTGCTCAAATAATAAAAAGAAAAAGATGCTTGAAAAAGTTCAGGAAATAATAGAAGAAGTTAGGGTTTTTAAAACTTCAAAACCTGAAGATGTTGAATCATTCAGAATATCCATGTTGGGGAAAAAGGGAAAAATAACCGCCCTTTTTAATGAATTTAAAAATGTCCCAGCTGATCAAAAAAAAGAATTTGGAAGGCAATTAAATTTATTAAAAAAAGAAGCTCAAGAGAAGGTTAATTTATTGAAATCTTCTTCTGATAATAATAAAGATGGAGAGCAAATTTCATCAGACTTAACAATACCTGGTCAGCCTTATAATCTGGGTACTAGGCATCCAATTTCTATTATTAAAAATGAAATCATTGATATTTTTTCAAGTATAGGGTTTTCTATTTCAGAAGGTCCAGAAATTGAAGATGATTGGCATAATTTTTCAGCATTGAATTTTCCAGAAAATCATCCCGCTAGAGATATGCAGGATACTTTCTTTATTTCTCATGATTTAGCTTTAAGAACTCATACTTCTTCTGTTCAGGTTCGGGAAATGGAAAGCAAGAAACCTCCTATAAGAACAATTTCACCTGGAAGAGTATATAGAAATGAGGCTATATCCGCTAGAGCCCATTGTTTTTTCCATCAAGTAGAAGGATTATATATTGATGAGAATGTTTCATTTGGAGATTTAAAACAGACATTGATTTTTTTCACTAAAGAGATGTTTGGGGAAGACGCAAAAATTAGATTAAGACCTTCTTATTTTCCATTTACAGAACCTTCTGCT
Organism: uncultured Flavobacteriales bacterium; assembly: GCA_964430245.1. Taxonomy (GTDB): domain Bacteria; phylum Bacteroidota; class Bacteroidia; order Flavobacteriales_D; family Parvicellaceae; genus CAYSEW01. Next base: position 29,766 of record CAYSEW010000011.1, on the reverse strand, counting down.
GAATTAGATGTTTCATGTACGATTTGCTCAGGAAAAGGATGTAATGTTTGTAAATACTCTGGATGGTTAGAGATAATGGGTTGTGGAATGGTAGACCCCAATGTGTTGATAAATTGTAAAATAGACCCAGAAAAATATACTGGATTTGCATTTGGAATGGGTATCGAGAGAATAGCACAATTAAAGTATCAAGTTAATGATCTTCGATTGTACTCCGAAAATGACCTTCGGTTTTTAGAACAATTTAAAAAGGCAAATTTCTAATTGAATTTCCAGTTATAGGTGTTTAGCTCTTCAAGGCACTTTTTCAATAAATTAATTGCATCTTGAATATCCTTTTTGTGTGTCATTTCAATTACTTGATGGATATGTCTTGTAGGAATGGAAATTGCTCCAGCAATAGATCCTCCGGGAGTCATTCTTTGTATTCCAGCAGTGTCAGTTCCTCCTGCTGTAAGAATTTCACTTTGCCAATCAATTTTATGTTTATCTGCAGTTTTTTGCATGAACTTTACCATTCTTGAATCACAGATTGTACTTGCATCCATGATTTTGATAGCAACGCCTTTCCCCAGTTCAGTGATCTTTTCATGAGGGCTAGCTCCTGGGACATCAAAAGCAATTGTAGTGTCTATACCAAATCCAAAATCTGGCTGTATTGCTTGTGCTGCAACATTTGCACCTCTAATACCAACTTCTTCTTGTACGGTAAAAACGGCATAAATATCGTGAGCTGGCTTTTTCAATTTCTTAAGAACTTCAAGTAGTATAAATACAGAAACTCTATTATCCAAGCTTTTGCAATTAACACATTCCCCCATTTCTATTAATTCCCTTTCACGAGTAATAGGATCACCAACGTTTATATATTTTTCTACTTCTTTTTTAGACATGCCAAGATCTATAAAGAAGTCAGTTATTTTAGCTGCTTTATTTTTCTCTTCAGGACTCATAACGTGTATAGGTTTAGAACCCATTACTCCAATTAAATCTTTTTTCCCATGAACTATAACTCTTTGAGAGGTCAATGTTTTTGGATCAAACCCTCCTAAAGTGTGGAATCGAAGAAATCCCTGATCGTCAATGTGCTTTACAATAAAACCAATTTCATCCATATGAGCAGCAAGCATCACTTTTTTCGAAGCATCTTTCCCTTTAACAATTGCAGTAACATTCCCCATGTTATCGACTTCTGTTTTAGCATTAATAGCTTTTAGTTCATCTAAAACCAAGGCCCTAACTTTATCTTCAAATCCTGAAGTTCCAGGAACCTCACATATTTTTTTTAATAATTTAATATTCATGATTTTTAATCTATATAGCTTAATTTCAACATATTTGTTTTGCCTTTTTCTTCGATAGGTATACTTGCTGTATTAATAATTAGGTCTCCTTTGGAAACCAAACTATTATTCTTTAAAAAGGTTTTAATATCAGCAATGGTATCATCTGTGCTTACCATCTTATTATAATAAAATGTATCAACTCCCCAAACTAATGAAAGAGAGCTTAGTAACTTCTTGTTTCTAGAGAAAACAAAGATTGAAGATTTTGGGCGTTGACTAGATATTTTATAAGCAGTATACCCTGAGTGAGTCATTGTTATAATTGCATTTGCATTTACTCTTTGAGCCAATCTAGTTGCGTTAAAACAAATAGAATCGGTAATAAATCGGTCATGATTTTTTTCTGGAATGCTTTCCTGTACATATAACCCATTGAAATTGTTTTCTACCTCATTGATTATTCTTGACATTATTTTAATGACTTCAACTGGATTTTTTCCAATAGATGTCTCTCCACTTAACATTACTGCATCTGTACTATCCATTACTGCATTGGCAACATCATTAACTTCTGCACGAGTTGGTGTGATATTAGAGATCATACTTTCCATCATCTGTGTAGCAATAATCACCGGTTTTGCCAGACTAAGTGCTTTATTAACGATGTCTTTTTGAATAATAGGAACACTTTCTAATGGCATTTCAACTCCTAGATCTCCTCTAGCTACCATCACTCCGTCACATGCATTTAGTATCTCAGATAAATTATTAACAGCTTCAGGTTTTTCAATTTTTGCAATAACTTTTGCATGTCCACCATGGTCTTGTATAAGCGCTTTTAATTCTATAATATCACTGGCAAACCTTACAAATGAAAATCCAATCCAATCTACATTGTTGTCTATGGCTACTTTAAGATCTTCTTTATCTTTTTTAGTGAGACTTGCAGTAGATATAGTAGTATTAGGTAAGTTGACCCCTTTTTTAGAGTATAATTTACCGCCTTCTATTACTTTCGTTTTGATTATAGATTTATTATTAGTAGAAGTCACTTCCAAAATAATTTTCCCATCATCTAATAATATTCTTTCACCTTCCTTAACATCTTTTGGGAGGTCTAAATAAGTAATCTTAGCTACAGATTCACCTCCTTTGTCCACATTAATATCTAATGTGAATTCGTCTCCTTTTTTTAGTAACACTCCTTTTTCAGGCATATCGCCAATTCTGATCTTAGGCCCCTGTAAGTCGGCAAGAATAGCAGTATGTAAACCAAGCTTAGCATCTACATCTCTAATGTTTTTAATTGCCTGTATGTTTTCTTCATGAGACCCATGCGAAAAATTGACCCTACATACATTTACACCTTCTAAAATCATTTGCTTTATAAGCTCAAAGGAGGAAGAAGCTGGTCCAATTGTGGCAATAATTTTAGTTTTTCTAGTCATTTTAAAAGATTAAATTTTCTTTTGATTTAAGTTGTTCTACAGGTATTTTAAAAGCTGTAAGTACGAAGTTGATGTTTTTTATTTTTTTTAGAAAAAGTTCGGATGAAAAATCAAAATTTTCTTTAACAATTAATAAATAATCTGCTACCTGTTTTTCTGGAATTAAAAATCCAGCAGAACTACGGTTATTTATAAGAATGAATTCATTATGAGTTTCTGTATTTTTATATGTATAAACAGAATGTAAACTTAGCTCATTCGTTTTATTAATAAACACCTCTAAATCTTCTTTTTCTTTCACTAATTGTAAAGATAATTTTTGATTTAATGCCCATGAAATACGATAATCTTTTTCATGACAGCTAATTCCAATTAATAAAAAGTCATATTCATATGTGTCATCTAAGTAGTATTTCATAAGAACTTTTATCAAAGATATCTTTATAAAACTTAATAATGTTAAAGTTAATCAGATAAAAGGGGTTTTAGATGATGTGCAATTATTTATTTAATAATAATCTTTGTCCCTGTTTTAAGATTATAAACATCAATGCCTTTGTTTAGGTTTTTAATATCTGCGACACTAACACCTTCATATTTTTGAGCAATATCCCATATTGTGTCTCCTTTTTTTATAATGTAATAAGAAGGATTAGCAATGTTAGATTTTTTTGAATGAACTTGTTGAGTGCCAAATTCTAATGAAGAATATTTAACGATACTATCTTTTAGCATAATAAAATCACCAATTAAGAAAACAGGCAAAGCAATAGGGTGTACTTTATTTGATTTTGGAATTATATTATTGAAATACATTGGATTTAGAAATTCAATTTTTTTTAAATCATAGCTTAGCCAGCTTTCAAGAACGCTTAAATCAATTCGATCATTAACATGCACAGTATCAATTTCAAAGCTCAGAAAATCTGGCTTTTTAGATTCGATATGATGAGGTTTAGCATATTCCATCATGTACATAACCGCTATAAAAGAAGGCACATAATTTTGTGTTTCTTTAGGTAGATAAGGCCTGATTTCCCAATAGGTGTTTTTGCCACCTGATCTTCTTATGGCTTTATTTACATTTCCTGGACCTGCGTTATATGCAGCAAGTGCCAGGCTCCAATCATGATAAATTGCATAAAGATGATTTAAATAGAGACAGGCATGTTTTGTAGACAGCATAGGGTCTCTTCTTTCATCAATATAAGATGTGATATTTAAGCCCATCATCTTAGCTGTTTTAGGCATAAATTGCCATAAACCCACTGCACCTACTCTAGATATAGCAGTTGGATTTAAAGCTGATTCAACTATTGGTAGGTATTTTAATTCGACAGGTAGTTGTTGTATGATTAATTCTTGCTCAAATAATGGAAAATAGAATTGAGCCATTCCAAGCATCTTTGAAATTAAATATTGTTTTTTGTTAATGTATAATTTAATAGCAGAAATAGTGGAAGAATTAACCCGTAGATCAAAGGGAGTTTTATGATTTAGCGTATTCAGCCGAGTGGTTATAATAGAATCATTTAATGAGATTTCAATCTTTGATGAAAAATCATCTTTATTGATGGTGTCCTCAAATAAATAGAGTTTAGCATAGAGCTCTAATAAATTATTTTCATAATCTTTAACAATATTTAATAAGCTAGCTTCATTAATGGTTGTTGAATCAAATTGTTTTAAAGTATCGGAAAGGGTTTGAGCAAAAGAAAAGTTGGAGATTAATAATATGGAGATTGCAAATCGAAACAAATAAAACACAGTTTAGTTTGACATTAAATAATTAGCAAAGGCCAATAATTTCTCTTCTTCAAATTCATCTGTCATCAATTGAATCCCAAATGGCATTTTATTAGAATGAACACCCAAAGGAATAGAAATTGCAGGCATTCCAGCAAGGTTTGCATGGACAGTAAAGATGTCTTGTAGGTACATTTCAATAGGGTCCTTTATCCCTTCTAAATCAAACGCAGTCGAAGGAGTTGTAGGCGTCATCATCATGTCAAAATCTTGAAAAATTTGTTTAGATTTTTCTTTTATGATTCTTCTTGCTTTTAGGGCTTTTGTATAATAAGCATCATAATAGCCTGCGCTTAGAATGAAATTTCCAAGCATGATCCTCCTTTTAACTTCCAATCCAAATCCCTCAGACCTAGAGTTGGTATAAGTTGATTCAATATCTGTTGATTTCGAACTTCTATTTCCATAATGAGCACCATCATATCTGGCTAGATTAGAAGAAGCTTCTGCAGTACTAAGAATGTAATAAATTGGTATTAAATATTTAAGGAAGGGGAAGTCTATGTTTTGAACTGTATGCCCATCCTTCTTTAGAAGGGCTATTGTATTCAAAAGGCTTTCTTTTATTTCTTTATCTAACCCTATAGCATTGATATATTCATTAGGGATAGCAATTTTTATTTTTTTTTCTTTAAGATCTAAATGGTTGATATAATCTGGTACTGGTTTTGTAGAAGAAGTGCTGTCATATTCATCAGCTCCTGAAATAACTTCTAAAATTAACGCAGCATCTTCTACGTTATTTGTAAAAGGACCAATCTGATCAAAACTTGAGCCATAGGCTATTAATCCATATCTTGAAACTCTTCCGTAGGTTGGTTTTAGTCCTAAAACCCCACAAAAAGAAGCAGGCTGTCTTATAGATCCGCCAGTGTCTGAACCTAGTGAAGCAATACATAAGCCTTCAGCTAAAGCTGCAGCTGAGCCACCCGAAGATCCGCCAGCGACCTTTGTTAGATCATGTGGATTCATTACACTGCCGTAAATAGTATTCTCATTAGAGCTACCCATTGCAAATTCATCGCAATTTAACCT
>CAYSEW010000011.1:16976-24091 GCA_964430245.1 uncultured Flavobacteriales bacterium | reverse complement strand
TTATTGCTGAAAAATTGATATGCTTTTTCAAAAGAAATGATTAATCTTTTTTTTCTTCCGTTGCTTCTTCTTCATTAGTATTATCAGCACTATTACCTTTAGAAGCATTTTTGAATTCTTTAACACCTTTTCCAAGGCCTTTCATTAATTCAGGTATTTTTTTCCCGCCAAAAAGTAATAACACTACAATTAAAATAATAATTAGTCCAGGGACACCAATTTTATTTATAAATAGTAAAGATAAATCCATTTTTAATAAGTATTAGAATAGCCAAATTTACAAAAAGGGTTTAACACTTATGCATAAGTGTAGTATAAATCTGAAAAATGATCAAATTTTGAAAAATGGAGGCATGAGAATTTTAATAAATAATTCAATTAATTTAAACATGAGTTTGTGTGCTTTAAATCGAATATCAATGGGTGATGTCATCCCTTATTTGAGTGATTGAATTCCGTATTTCATCGATAGTTTCTTGATCATAGATCAATTCAATATTATTACCTATTTGATTCGCATTATTGTCTGCTTTATCATGTGTGGTATTGATGGCTTCTTTAATATCGTCAAAGATTACTTTTAATTCATTTAAAGGAGTCACTAGCTTTTCTGTGATTTGACCTGAAAAATCATTGGCATTAAGTAATGTTAATAGACTTTCAATACTATATTTTTGCTTAGAAATTAAATTAGTGATATTAGTATTATCGGGCATTTGTAAAGATAACTGAGATGCTATATATAAGCCTTCAATCCAACCTCCAGCTACAACAAGTGCAGAAATGTCTTTTCTGTCATTTTCTTTCAAGGCTGATTCAACTTCCCAAAACAATGTGCTAATAATAACTTGCATAGAATCTATTCTGTGAATGTTGTTGTCAACTCTTGTTTTCACCTCTTCATTTAGGATATTGTCAAGCCCTAATTTCTCTCCAATTAGGTTAATGCTTTTTAAGTACAACTCAGTTTCCATTATTTCATCTGAAACGACACTGTAGTTAAGGTCAGTGCCATAAACTCCTAAAATAACGGCTTGTTCATCACTTGTTTGGTATTTATGGCCAATGTTTGGAGCAAGTGGCAGAGTGTGATCGTAAATAGCACCAGCATTATTTAAAATAATAGCAGTTCGCATAGGAGAAGGAACATTTAAATAAATGTCTTCAATATGCTGAGATTCATTTTCTAAATTAGAATTTTCAACCGTATCCCTTATTGGAAGATCAGTTTTTTTATTATTGGAACCAATTTTTTCATTGCTTGTAGAATCACATCCAACACAAAATATAATTAGAATTAGAAAAGATGATGTTTTCATGAAATTCATATACATTTTGTTTTTTTCAAATATACATTAAATTGAAACTATTATATAATTAATGAGCGTCTAACCAATTATCTGCAATGCCAATTTCCACTTCTAAAGGAACCGATAGCTGAATGGCATTTGACATTTCATTATTAACTAGTTTTTTCATAACATCTTTTTCTTTATGATGAAGGTCAAATACTAATTCATCATGAACTTGGAGGATTAGCTTTGATTTGAGGTTATTGGATTCCATTTTATGTAGAATATTGATCATAGCAATCTTAATTATATCTGCAGCACTTCCCTGTATAGGAGCATTAATTGCATTCCTCTCAGCAAAACCTCTTACAGAAGCATTTCTACTATTAATGTCTTTAAGATAGCGCCTTCTTTTTTTTATAGTTTCTACATATCCATTTTCTTTGGCATATTGGATCATATGGTCCATGTATTTTTTAATGTCAGGGTATTCATTAAAATAACTGTCAATAATTTCATTAGACTCTGACCTTTTAATATTTAATCTTTGAGAAAGACCAAAAGGTGTAATGCCATATATGATACCAAAATTCACCATTTTTGCTTTTCTCCTCATTTCTTCTGTGACTTCATCAATTTCAACATGAAAAACTTTGGAAGCTGTTGCAGAATGAATGTCTTCTTTTCGATGGAAGGCATCAATCATATTTTTATCATCACTCATTGAGGCAATAATTCTAAGCTCAATTTGAGAGTAATCAGCAGCCATTAATAAATAGTCTTTAGTTCTTGGGATAAATGATCTTCTAATTTCTTTTCCCATTGTAGACTTGATAGGTATGTTTTGAAGGTTAGGATGATTGGAACTTAATCTGCCAGTTGCAGTAATAGTTTGCATGAAAGTAGTGTGTATTCTTTCAGTTTTTGTGGAAATCAATTTAGGAAGTGCCTCTACATATGTTGATTGTAATTTCTTTTGCTGCCTATAATCTAGAAGATTTTTGATGATTTCATGATGGCTTAATTTTAATAAAGTTTGTTCATCAGTTTTATACTGACCAGTTTTAGTTTTTTTAGCTTTTTCATCTAGCTCCATTTTTTCAAATAGGATATTCCCTAATTGTTTTGGAGAATCTAAATTAAATTCAACACCAGCTTCAGAAATAATACTTTTTTTAAGCGCAGAAATACTTTTATTTAATGTGCCTGAAAACTCACTAAGTGATGCTGTATTTAGCTTAATTCCTTCTTTTTCCATTTTCATTAGTACCAGACTTAATGGAAGCTCAATGTCATTAAATAATTCAAGCAAGTTGGCTGATTTTAATTGAGTATTGAGGATTTCATACAATTGGAAAGTTACATCAGCATCTTCAGCAGCATAATCTTTTATGAGCTCAGCAGGAAGGTCCATCATGCTTTTTTGATTCTTCCCCTTTTTACCAATAAGTGTCTCAATGCTTATAGGTTTATATGAAAGATAGTTTTTAGCTAGTAAATCCATAGAATGACGTTGGTCAGGCTCAATTAGATAATGAGCGATCATTGTGTCAAAAAAGGGTCCATTGATTTCTATATTGTAATTACTTAATATAGCAGCATCAAATTTAATGTTATGGGCAATTTTAAGGATACTTTCACTGTTAAAAAATGTCGTATATAGGTCAAGAATTAATTTTGCTTTTTTAGAATCATTAGGTATAGAACAGTAGTAGCCCTCACCTTTTTTAAATGAAAAAGCAATACCCAAAAGTGTTGAGCTTTGGGTATCTAAGCTACTTGTTTCAGTATCAAAGCATACTTTTTGTTGTTGAACTAAAAGTTTAGTAAACTCCTTATGGTCATTTAATTTTTCAATTAGTACATAATTTGTTTTTAGATCGCTAATTGTTTTGTATTCTATAACTTCAAGCTCTTCATTTTCTTCAATTTGTCCAAATAAAGACATTTGACCACTTTTAGGACTGGCCTTTAATTCGGTTTTTTCACCAAGAATTCTTTTAGCAAGTTGATTAAACTCAAGCTCGGACATAAGATCAAGAATAGCTGTTTCATCTGCCTTCTTTTTTTCAAGTAAAGACTCATTAAATTCAACTGGGCAATCTAGTATTATAGTTGCTAAATGTTTTGACATTAACCCTTGTTGTGCATAGGTCTCAACATTTTCTTTTTGTTTACCTTTTAGTTGGTCGGTATTTTCTAATAATGCTTCAACACTTCCATATTCTCCAATCAATTTTTTTGCTGTTTTTTCACCTATTCCTGGGATTCCAGGAATATTATCTACAGCATCTCCCCATAATCCTAAAATATCTATTACTTGCTTTGGATTGGTAATTTCAAATTTTTCACAGATTTCTTTTGGGCCTAAAATCTGAGAAGGGGAACCTGATCTACCAGGTTTATAGATGAATATGTTTTCTGTAACTAGCTGAGCAAAATCTTTATCAGGTGTCATTAAATAAGTGACAAAACCTCTTTTTTCTGCTTCAAAAGCAAGTGTCCCCATAATATCATCAGCTTCATACCCTTCTAAAGCTATAGCGGGAATATTCATGGCTTCTATTAACCTTTTAATATAAGGAATAGCTATTTGAATATCCTCAGGCATTTGCTCTCTATTTGCTTTGTAATCAGAATATACATCTTCACGTATGCCAACTCCTGGGGAATCAAATACTACAGCAATATGTGTAGGGTGTTCATTATTTATAATTTCAAGCAAGCTATTAGTAAAGCCTAGAACTGCAGATGTATTCATACCTTTAGAGTTGTATCTTGGATTCCTGATAAATGCAAAATGAGCTCTGTAGATTAAAGCAAAGGCATCAAGTAAATAAAGTTTTTTATCTGTCATTGTTTTAGATCTTTTGATATAGGATATGAAGAAGAGTTTGACCAACAGCCTTTAATGTTGGCTTATGTATAATAGTAATGTTATCTGCATGAGTATGCCAAAACTTACCAAATGTAAAATTGTTGTTTTCTTTGGGGCCATAGTCAATAATGTCTATTGTCGGAATATTAGATATTTTATTTAAGTATAAATGATCATCAGTGATCTCTCCGCCCAATTTATTTATAAAATAATCATAGTAGCCAAGACTGATGGCTTCTTTCCATATTGCTTTAAGTTGTTTGTTGGCAAATTGAACAGAAATTCCCTCTTTATAAAATTTAGCATTTTCTCCACCCACCATATCTAAAAGAATTCCGAATTTTGGTTGGTAATTCTTAATTACAGGATTTTTACACCAATACTGAGATCCTAGGCACCATGTCGCATTGGTGTTTCTTAGGTCAGAGACAACATTAGAAGCGCCATAGTCTTCAGCATCAAAAAATATAATATCAACTCCATATCCAGGAGATAAGGTGCTAATATTTCTTGCTACTTCTAATAATACTCCAACCCCACTAGCTCCATCATTTGCACCATCAATAGGTGAGAATATATCAATAGTATCTTCATCTGCAAATGGTCTTGTATCCCAATGCGCACATAATAAGATCCTTCCTTCTGCTTCTGGCTTATGCCTTGAAATAATATTGCTAATATTTAATTCAAGTCCGTTAAAAGCTGTTACCTTTCCTTTTTGTACAATCACGTCAAATCCATAATTTTCCATTTTAGAAACGAGCCATTTTCCACAATTTTTATGTTCTTGAGTATTAGGTACTCTAGGACCAAAAGCAACTTGATTTTCTATAAAGACAAATGAAGAATCTTCATTAAATTGAGGAGTGTCTAAATCTGGTGTTATCTTATTTAATTCAGGTTTTAATTCTTGAATTATTGTTGATGTGTTGTTTTTTGGAGAATCATCATTAAAGTCAGTTTCATCTGGACTTTTACAATTTTGAAGAACAATGAAGGTGGTTAATAAAAATAATATAGATGTAATTCTAAGCAGCATTGTTTGTTTTTTTTACAAAATTAATAAGCACTTTAAGTTTAGATAGTGGTGATTTTATATTAATTAATAAAACACCCATCAAAATAAGGGACAAACCAATAATTTGGTTAAAGGTAATTTCTTCTTTGTAATAAACTCCAAGAATTACTGCAACAATTGGTATAAAATAAGTTACTGAAGAAGCAAACACTGGATTTGAAATTTTTATAAGGTGATTAAATAGTAAGACGGCAAAAGAGGTGCCAATGACTGCTAAAATAAAAACTGCAATTATCCCATCATAACCCATTGTGTTTTGTTGAATATATTCAGGAAAATCTTTGATGAATAAATAGACAATACAAGGGGGTCCAATAAATAAAAATGAAAAGGATGTTATATGACCAGGGCTTAAATGACCTAGCTTATATTTAATGACATTAAGGCTAATGGAATAACATAAAGAACCTATTAAAATACATCCAATTGCTAAAAAATTAGAGTTAGATGTAATTATGAAATCTTCATTTAGAATAAATAAAGTCCCAATAATACTAATTGTAATGCCTAAAATATGATTGGCCTTCCATATGAATTTGAATACAAAAACGGCAATGAGTATTGTAAACACTGGGACTAATGAATTTAAAATTCCAGACAAGGCACTGCTTAAATGAATTTCAGCATATGGAAATAGGAAGGCAGGTGCTCCATTGCCAAGAATCCCAACTAACAGCAGAAACTTCAAGTCTTTTGGGGAAGTTTTAAAAAGGTATTTGAAGCATATTGGTAATAAAATAATAAATGCAATGCTCAATCTTAGAGCGCCTAGAAATTCAGGTGTTAATCTTTCATTTCCAAACTCATCCATCAAACCCAATTTTATTAGTAAAAAAGAGCTACCCCAAATTATTGAGATCAATAGTAAAAGAAACCAAGATTTAAAGGTGTTTGACATTTAGTTTAGTTATGTTTTGTAAATATCGTTTGTATCTTTGATTTAAAATTTAGTAATGAAGTTAATTTTTAAAATAGCATTCATAATGATTGTTCTTATTGGGTGTAGTGAAAATAAAGAACAAAATAACAATATTCAATCTTCTGGAATAATGTTAGGTGAATTTTCTATTGAGGGTATGATGTGTGAAAAAGGTTGTAAATCTTATATTGACAATAAGGTGAGTAAACTTGAAGGAGTAGATGAGTGTAATATAGATTATGACCTTAAATTAATGACTGTTGAATATGACCTAGCTAGTATTGATGCTGATAAAATAATTAAGCATGTCAATTCATTAGTTGATGGTCAATACAATGCAAAATTAATTCAGGAAAATGAAGTTAAATAGGAGGAGAGTAACTTAAATTAAATCATTTATTGATATTCTAAACTCAACTTTTATATGACAGTTAATTGAACAATAATTGTTAATTAGCCCAAGTTATTTAGTAGATATAGTTTTTATATGAATCTTTATTCCCGAAAACAAAAATGGAAATATGTTCTGGCTTTAATTGCTTTAATTATAGTTGCAGGTACAATTTGGTATGCTTCTTATATTGCTTCTGAAGTTCAACTAGAGGAAAGACAAAAAATAAAGCTATGGAGTCAAGCAATCAAAAAAAAAGCAGATCTTGTTAAGCTTACCAATCAATCATTTAGTGCATTGTCTGAAAAAGAGACTGAAAATGTAGAGCTTTGGGCATCTGCAACAATTTCAATTGGAAAAGAAAATTCGGATTATGAATTCGCATTTGGTATCATTGAAAAGAATGTAGATACATTATATCGAAAAGACAATATTCCCTTACTTCTTACGGATGAAAACTCATTTTTTTTATCATCTGTAAACATGCCAGAAATCACTGTTTATGAAAAACAAGAACAAGAAATAAAAGCAAGAGTTAATGAGTTTTCAAATCAAGC
>CAYSEW010000011.1:13015-16876 GCA_964430245.1 uncultured Flavobacteriales bacterium | reverse complement strand
AGTCTTTTAATTACGACTTAATTAGTAACTCTGCAATGGTTCCAGTTGTATTTGTAGATGCGGAAACCAATGATATAATTGCAACAAATATTCCAGAAGCGCAGCTAAGTAAAAGAATTGAGCAAATGAAATATGAGAACACTCCTATTAGTATAGATTTAGGAGATGCCAGAAAAGGGATTATTTATTTTCAGGAATCCTTAACATTAAAGCAGCTAAGGTATTTCCCCTACATCATGTTAGCGGTAATAGCAGCATTTTTATTGGTTGCTTATTTGCTGTTCAGTACATTTAGACGTGCTGAGCAAAACCAGGTTTGGGTAGGTATGGCAAAAGAGACAGCCCATCAACTAGGAACCCCTTTGTCGTCATTAATGGCTTTACATGAGATATTAAAAGAACAAGGAGTTAAGGAGGAGGCTATTGTAGAAATGAGCAAAGACATACATCGATTGGAGACAATCACTGAGCGATTTTCAAAAATTGGGTCGGATGCGGTGCTTAAAAATGAAGAAGTTATTAATGTTATAAGACAAAATTTAAACTACTTAAAAAGCAGAATCTCAAAAAAGATCAGAATTGAGGTGATAGCAACCAAAAAAGAGGTAAAAACGATGCTAAATAAACCTTTATTTGAGTGGGTGATTGAAAATTTAACTAAAAATGCAGTTGACGCAATGCAAGGCGAGGGGGATCTTACTTTTACTATTGGCAATGACAATGATCAAGTATTTATTGATGTGTCAGATACAGGGAAAGGTATTTCAGGGAATAATACAAAGGCTGTTTTTGAGCCTGGTTATACTACAAAAACAAGAGGGTGGGGGTTAGGACTTTCTTTGGCAAAGAGAATTATAGAAGATCATCATAAAGGAAAAATTTATATAAAAGAAACAGAACTAAATAAAGGAACAACCTTTAGAATTCTTTTGCCATCATCTAATATCAGCTAAAGCCTAATTAAAAGATGAATCCATATTATATAATAATTGTTGCGTCACTGATCATTATCTTAAGTTTTTTGTTTAATGTGATTTCTAAAAAAACAAAAATACCAAGTGTTTTGATGTTAATTCTTTTGGGCTTGGTTATTCAGCAAACAATATGGACACCTGATATAAGTGCTAAAGATTCAAAATTAATGCTAGGACTTGAAATTTTAGGAAATATTGGGTTGATATTTATAGTACTAGAAGCTGCCTTGGACCTAGAATTAAAAAGAGAGAAAATAGGTTTGATTACAAAAAGCTTTTTTGTGGCTCTTTTGTCCTTATTAGTTTCTTCATTTGCAATTGCGGCTTTATTCATGCTGATATGGCACAACCCTCCTCTAAACAACAATTTAAATTGGTTTACAGCATTTATTTACGCTGTTCCTCTTTCTATAATGAGTAGTGCTATTATAATACCTTCTGTTGCGTATTTAATGAATGAAAAAAAGGAGTTCATGATATATGAGAGTACATTTTCAGATATTCTAGGAATCATGTTTTTTTACTTTTTAAAAGATAATGGAGATGCTGAAAGTGTAATTCAAATAGTAAAAGGTGTTTCTTTGAATATTGGGATTACGATATTAATTGCAATTGTAAGTGGGTATTTATTGGTTTTTTTATTTCAAAAGCTTCAATTACAAGCCAAATATTTTTTAATATTTTCAGTGTTAATTTTGTTATATGCAGTAGGTAAATCATTCCACCTTTCATCATTGGTTATCATTTTATTTTTCGGTCTAGTACTTAATAATAACACATTGTTTTTTAGAGGGCCTTTAAAGGGGTTTTCAGTTGGAGATAAATTAAAAGAATCATTACATGAGTTGCATGTAATTACACTAGAAACAGCGTTTGTTCTAAGGACTTTCTTTTTTGTAATATTTGGAGTTACTATTTCAATTAGCTCTTTATTTGATTGGAGATTCGGATTGATAAGCTTGGTTATTGTAGCCATTTTAATCCTAATAAGGTATTTGTTTTTAGCAATGATAAAAGGCAAAGGGATATTTCCATTGGTATGGATAGCTCCTAGAGGATTAATTACTGTATTACTGTTTTTTTCTATTCCAAATGGTATGATTGATGGACATGGGAATCTTTTAGAGCTATATAATCCAGAGTATGATTATACATTAGATGCATTTGATCAAGGCATTCTTCTTTACACAATATTATTATCAAGTGTTGTTATGGCCATTTCGCTTATTTTAAACAGAGGAGAAAAAGTAAAAGATGTTTTAATAGATTCATTTTTATTAAAAAACAATGAAAATCTTATAGAGGATAAAATTCATAATGCGCTAACTAATTCTGATAGTAAAGAAAAGCCATTAAATAAAAAGGACGATAAGTAGTCTTTCTTAAATAGTGATACAGATACTTTTTTGCTAAATTTGCCCAAAATTTTAAAAATAAAAGACATGCCAGAAACAATGGAACAAATAGACATCAAAAATGCTTTAAACTCATTGGGGATAAAGCCTAGTAACAATGGATCTGCTGTAGGAGCTCATTGGTTCACGACTAGAGGTGAGGTAATTGATTCCTTGTCTCCAGTAGACGGAAGTTTAATTGCAACAATAAATTCAGCGACTTCTGCAGAGTATGATGCATGTATAGAGAAAGCTCAAAAAGCTTTTGAAAGTTGGAGAATGGTTCCAGCTCCAAAAAGAGGAGAGATTGTAAGACAGTTTGGAGAATTATTAAGAGAGAAAAAAGAACCCCTTGGTCAATTGGTTTCTTATGAAATGGGGAAATCATATCAGGAGGGGCTAGGAGAGGTTCAGGAGATGATCGATATATGTGAGTTTGCGGTTGGGCTGTCGAGGCAGCTCCATGGATTAACTATGCACTCAGAAAGACCTTTACATAGAATGTATGAACAATACCATCCTTTAGGAATTGTTGGTATTATCTCTGCATTTAATTTTCCTGTAGCTGTTTGGGCATGGAATACTGCTTTAGCATGGGTTTGTGGTGATGTTTGTATATGGAAACCTTCAGAAAAAACACCTTTATGTGCAATAGCTTGTCAGAATATTATTGCTCAGGTCATTAAAGAAAATGATCTTCCAGATGGAATTTCATCTGTTGTTATTGGCGGAGCAGATTTAGGGATAAAAATGTCTGAAGATCAAAGAGTTCCTTTGGTGTCTGCTACTGGTTCTACAAGAATGGGAAAAGCTGTAGGAAAAGCTGTAGGAGCAAGATTAGGAAAATCATTATTAGAATTAGGAGGTAATAATGCAATAATTTTATCCCCTAGCGCTGATCTTAAAATGGTAATTCCAGCCATAGTATTTGGAGCTGTTGGTACTACAGGGCAAAGATGCACTTCTACAAGAAGGCTTATTATCCATGAGACTATTTATGATGAGGTAAAGCAAGCGCTAGTTAATGCATATGGGCAATTAAAAATTGGAAATCCATTAGATGAATCAAATCATGTGGGACCATTAATCGATAAAGATGCCGTAAATATGTATCTAGAAGCAATTGAAAAAGCAAAAAAAGAAGGAGCTGAAATTTTATTAGAAGGAGGTGTTCTATCTGGATTAGGATATGAAAGTGGCTGTTATGTAAAACCAGTAGTTGCAGAAGCTAAAAATCAATTTGAGATTGTTCAGCATGAAACATTTGCTCCAATTCTTTATTTGATCAAGTATAGCGGTGAGGTTAAAAATGCAATTGATATTCAAAATGCAGTTCCTCAAGGATTGTCCTCTGCAATTATGACAACTGATATGAGAGAACAAGAAGCATTTTTATCTCACCTAGGATCTGATTGTGGAATTGCTAATGTGAATATTGGCACATCTGGCGCTGAAATAGGAGGAGCATTTGGAGGTGAAAAGGAAACAGGAGG
>CAYSEW010000011.1:0-12915 GCA_964430245.1 uncultured Flavobacteriales bacterium | reverse complement strand
GCACATCTGGCGCTGAAATAGGAGGAGCATTTGGAGGTGAAAAGGAAACAGGAGGAGGAAGAGAATCTGGTTCTGACGCCTGGAAAGTCTATATGAGAAGACAAACCAACACTATTAATTGGGGTGCAGAATTACCTTTAGCTCAAGGAATTAAATTTGAGCTTTAAAGTCATTTAAGGTTAATTGAGTTTATGGGTGATCCCTAAACCAATTACATTTATGATTTGAGGATTGTAAGAATTTAATTCTTTATTTCTTAGGTATTTTATGCCAAGAAATAGAGAACGGTTTAGCTTATATTCAATTCCAATACCCAGTCTATTCTTATCATATTTTGGACCAGCTAAATTATTTATATGAAAAAAGAATTCATTAAATAAAAAAGCTTTTATTTTTTTATTGATTTTATAAGCGGTTTTAATTCTTATTCTTTCAAAGAATTGATTGACTTCATTGGGGATTAAATTATACTGAGCCCTATTTCTTAGAAGAAAAGTTAGCTCACCTATTTTATGCCTAAATGTGAGATCAGCATGAAAACGATTTTGAAAAATATTACCGTATTCCTCATTAACACTTTTCGCTCTATAGGCAAATGCAGTTCTAAAAAATGAGTTTAATTTTACTTTTGCAGAAAATTCTGAAAATAATTGTCTGATTTCAGTAGAGTTATTAATAGTCCTTAATTCAAACCGGCCATTTAAGGAAACCTTTTTATTGACACCATAACTAAAGTCAGTGCGTAACCAATTGCCAAAATCTTCATTATTAATTTGAGATGATGCAAGCCCAGGGATTAATAGTATCAACAAGAAAGATAAACGATACATTTTTAAATGTTTAATAATTAGCAATAACAATATCCTCTAATATTACCGTTTCGTTTCGGGACCCAATAGTGGTGTTAATTTTTATAAGACTATCCTGTCCATTTGGGCAACTTAAACATTCACTATAGGTGAAAACCTCATAATTCCCCTGGTTTAGATATTTAAATTCAAAAGTACCATCATGACTTGTTTTCACATCATCATCAAAAGTATTGTTATTATCTCCATATATTATATAAACATCATGCTCCTGAGCATCATATTCAGCTGATACATTGCCTAAAGCATTTATGTTGTTGACAATGATTTTCCCTTTAATTGTAGCTTGACCTCCTACTCCAGGAGACTTTGTGCATGATATGATAAATAGTAGTGTAAATAAATAAACAGAACCAGTATGAACTTTCTTGATATTAAACATAGAGTAATTTATTTTTTTAAATGACATTATCAATTAAACTCAAAAAAAAATAAAAAGTTGTAAAGTGGGAATTAATATCCAATTTTTTCTTTTAATCTATTGAGTGTAGTTTGGGCTATTTCTTTAGCTTTAAGTGAACCTTCTTTTAAAATCACATCCAATTTTTCTTTATTGGACATATAGTAATTAAATTTCTCCCTAGGAGACTTATATTTTTCAATTATTAAGGTTAAAAGTTCTCTTTTAGCATGCCCCCATCCATATCCTCCAGCTTTTAATTTTCTAGCCATTTCTTTACTTTCTTCAGAAGAGGCTAATAATTCATACAATTTAAAAACAGTAGAATTACCCGGTTCTTTAGGATCTTCTAAAGGAATGTCATCAGTAATAATATCTTTATTTATTACTTTTTTTATTTCTTTTTCTGATTGAAATATATCAATAATGTTATTTCTAGATTTACTCATTTTTTCACCATCTGTTCCAGGAATAAGCATAGTGTCTTCTTTAAGAAGTGGTTGAGGAACAATAAATAAATCGGGATACCTGTGATTAATTCTTGAAGCTACATCTCTTGTCATCTCTAAATGCTGTAATTGATCTTTTCCTACAGGAACAAAATCAGCATCGTACAAAAGAATATCTGCAGCCATTAACATAGGATACACAAAAAGCCCAGCATTTACATCTTCAAGTCGATTGGATTTATCTTTAAAGGAATGAGCTAATTTTAAACGTTGATATGGATAAAAACAATTGAGGTACCAAGCTAATTCTGTACACTCTATAACATCTGATTGCCTGTAAAACACAGTTTTTTGAGGATCAAGACCAAATGCTAACCAGGCAGCAGCAACAGCATAAGTGTTTCTTTTTAATTCTTCTGAGTCTTTGATCTGAGTAAGAGAATGTAAGTCAGCAATAAATAAAAAAGAATCGTTTTTAGGGTCATTGGAAATTTCAATCGCAGGAAGGATCGCTCCAAGTATATTTCCTAAATGAGGTGTCCCAGTACTTTGTATCCCAGTTAAAATTCTAGACATTTGAAATTTTAATTATAGAAGCAAAATTAATCGTTTACCTTAAAAAAGAAGTACCATATTTAAAATTATAATATTAAACGGTAAATTTATAGTTAACTTATGAAAGGGATTAAGGTATTTATATCATTTTTTTACAGAATTTATTTTGGGTTAATATTTTTTATAACGGGATTGTTTTTTCTTCCTTTATTAATGATATTAGTAAGGGGAGAAGCTAAATATAAAACGGCTTTTTTGTTAAAGAAGATCTGGGCAAAAGTAATTTGTGTTTTAGTACTGGTAAGGGTTAAGGTAATTGGTAGAGAAAATTTTCCTATAGATTCAACATATATTGTTTGTCCTAATCATTCTTCCTATCTCGATATTATTTTAATGTATCAAATCATACCTAATGAATTTGCTTTTTTAGGAAAAGCTGAGGTGCTAAGATGGCCAATTATTAATTTATTTTTTAAAAGAGGTATAGATATACCCGTTTATAGATATAGTATTAAAAGAGCTAAAGAATGTATTGATCTTTCTGAAATTGCACTTAACAAAGGAAGGTCGGTTGCTATTTTTCCAGAAGGGGGTATGGTTAGATCAAAAAAGTTAAGAAGATTTAAAAATGGAGCTTTCTCTCTTTCTGTTCATACGAATAAGCCAATCATCCCTATCACTTTTAAAAACAATTATGATCTTTTTACGGATCATTCTGATTTTCTTGGGATTTGTAGACCCGGCATTGCTAATGTCACAATACATAAACCCTTGGATCCAAATTCGTTTCCAGAAAAAGATTTAATATCTTTGAGGAATCATACGTATAATGTCATCAAAAAAGAACTGAATTATGAAGCTTAATGAAAAAATGGTAGATAAGATCGCATCGCTTTCAAAGCTTGAGTTTAAGGATAAAGAAAAAGCCATGATCATTAATGATATGAATAAAATGCTTGAATTTGTAGATCAGCTAAAAGAGCTTAATACAGATCAAGTTGCACCATTAATCCATATGAGTGAGGAAGTTAATGTTTTAAGGGAAGATAAAGCCGTTGAAACTATAAGGCAAGAAGATGCTTTAAAAAATGCACCTTCAAAAGATTCAACTTATTTTAAGCTTCCAAAAGTATTGGATAAAAAAGGTTAACAGAATTCTTCAAAAGCCGCTGTTAGATTTTCTGCAATTAGTTCCGCAGGCCTACCTTCAATATGATGTCTTTCTATGAAATGAACCAATTTCCCATCTTTAAATAAAGCCATGCTAGGGGAAGAAGGAGGGTAGGGTAAACAATATTTTCTAACCTGGTTAGTAGCTTCAGTATGTACTCCAGCAAAAACAGTAAGTAATTGATCCGGTTTTTTAGCATTGTTGATTGCCATTTTAGCTGCTGGTCTAGCATTTCCAGCTGCACAGCCACATACGGAATTAACGACAACTAAAGCTGTTCCCGTAGCTTCATTTATTGCCTGATCAACATCATTAGAAGTTATCAATTCATTAAAACCTTCAGTGGTTAAATCTTCTCTCATAGGAGCAACTAGTTCTGGTGGATACATACTATTGTAGTTTTTATAATTGTGGGCAAAATTAATGATTTATTTTTTAAAAAATAAGATATTAATCTAAGTAATAAGTACTGTCTTCAGGCCTTAAAGCTCTTTTAAACCACAAGGGTCTCCTTAGGTTGTCTGGCCCAGGCGCGGGTCTTGTCTTGCTCAACCATTCCTTATAAACCTGAAAAGATTTGTTAGTGTCTACAAAAATATCTCCATACTTATCTTCAGGCCTGGCTTTTTCTAATTTAACTTTCTGATGCCAACAGTGCATACCACTTATTGGGTCTGGGTGAACAGGGAAGGTTATATTTTGATGAACACCTCCATCATTCCAGAAGATTCTAGAGGAATCAGGATCTGTACTTTTGTAAGGTTTAATGCCATCTATTGTTGACATCTTCCATTGTCCATCTTTCAGATGATTTATTTCAACAGTGTTGGTAGCCCATCTATTTCCTGTTTTATCTTGAGGCCTTCTCCACCTTCCTATATGATGTGAGCATGCCACTACGCCAGGCTTCATGCTTTCAGTTACCCATACTTTATCTACAAAATATCCTATATCTGTGTTTACCCTTAAAAGGTCATCAGTTTCAATCCCAAGCAATTCGGCATCGGACGTATGCATCCAAATAGGGTTTCTATTCGCCATTTCAGTAAGCCACTTCGCATTGGCAGATCTTGAATGAATAAGGACAGGTAACCTAAATGTAGGAACTAATGGGAATTCACCTTTTTCTTTATCAATATTATCTGGATGAATATGGCTTTTTATGTAGGTGGGAATGGCATATTCTGGCCATTTCCAATCAATCATGGTCTGTGAAAAAAATTCTTGTTTTCTAGAAGGAGTAGGAAACCCAACACAAGGCTTATCATTGATCATGACTCCTATAGATTCACCATTTTTAATGATTACATTATTTTCTGGATCTATATGCGCGCCTTTCATTTGCTCATCACTTAGAGAGTTAAGGTTTTTATTATAAGCCACCTTCTCTATTTCATAAGCTCCATATTTCCTCATATAATCTAAAGGGTTAAGTCCTTCTTTTGAAGCAGTTTCAAGAAGTCCAGGAATATTTTCAAAGATATATTGATAGTATTCATCAATTGTAATCTTTTCTCCTTTTCTATAAGGAGATTCAAAGTGTTTTTTAATTCCTAGACTGCCATCAGGATCTATTCTCCAAGAAAGCTCTATCCAGAATTCATCTTCTTCCCAAACTTCACCAGGGTTTACATCATAAGTGAAATTAAATTTTTTGCCATTTTTCCTAGCAACTTCTCTAAGAACAGGTTGTCGGAACGCTACCCACATACCTGAGTGAGTTGCATAGCTATTTATGTCGTGTCTCTCAGCAGAATGCCCCATTGGCAATACATAATCAGCGTAATAAGCAGTTTCATTCCAGGTAGGAGTCATAGCTGCATGTATTCCAAATTTATCTTCGTCAACAAATGCCTCCATCCAGGAAAAACCATCAGGGTAGGTCCATACAGGGTTGAAAACCCTACTGAAATAAACATCCATTTTACCTCTATTTTCTTTTAGGAAGTGAGGGAGTAGAAAGCTCATTTCAAAAAAGGCAAGTGGATATTCGTCAGGAAAATGCAGGTTGTTCCAAAATTTTTGTGCTGGGGGGTTGTCAAAGAATTTCGGTTTAAATTTATTCCATGCATTAGGAGATGTCCCTCCTTCAGTCCCAACACTTCCAGTAAGAACATTTAAGAAATGTAAACACCTTGACACAGCCCATCCACCCAAATTCCCACTCCCTGCACTTCTCCAGTTATGAGTTGCAAATTGAGAGCCAGCTTTTCCAATTTCTCTAGCTATCTCAATAATAGTCTCTTTTTTAATTCCGCTCTCCTTTGCTGCAAATTCAGGAGTATAGTCTTTATATACTTCTTTAAGGGTTTCAATAAAGTCATTAAAATCAGGCTTTTTTTCTGGAGTTTTAAATTTTAAATATTCTTTCCAGTTTACCCAGTCATGTAAATATTCTTTATTATATAACTTTTCATCAAGTATAATTTTAGCCATAGAAAGCAATAATGCTGCTTCAGATCCTGGATATGTTGGCATCCAGTAATTAGCCATACTTGCAGTATTTGATAGCCTTGGATCCATTACAGCTAGTTTCGCCCCTTTCATCATTCCTTCAATGATCCTTTGCGCATGAGGGTTAAAATAATGACCAGACTCTAAATGAGCACTTATTAATAAGATAAATTTTGCATTGGCATGATCTGGAGAAGGCCTATCATATCCATGCCATAAATTATAGCCAAATCTGGCACCAGATGAACAAATATTGGTATGGCTATTATGACCATCAACCCCCCAAGCTTTTAGAACTCTATCCATATATCCCTCATGACCAGGCCGTCCTACATGATAGGCTATTTCATTATTTCTCCCCTCTTTAAGTGCTTTTCTAATCCTGCCTGCTATGTCATCTAGCACTTCATCCCAGCTTACTCTTTTCCAATTTCCTTCTCCTCTTTTACCAGTTCTTTTTAATGGATATAAAATTCGATCCGTATCCTTGATTTGATTAATGGTTGCTGGACCTTTTGCGCAATTTTTTCCTCTACTACCAGGATGGTAGGGATTGCCTTCAAATTTCCTGATTGAACCATCTTCTTTATCTACATATGCTAAAAGACCACAGGCAGATTCACAATTAAAACAAGTGGTAGGAACGATAGAGTAATGTTTTTTCTTCTTCTTTGGCCAGCTTTTTGGGTCGTAATCTACAAAATCATCCCATTGTTCAGGAGGTGGATAATTGGTTAATTTTCCTACAGGAGATAGCTTGTTAATTTCTACCTCCTTGTCATCATGTAGAGAAGGAATCAGTTTTAACTTTTCCGCTATTGTTTCTATAATACTATGTTTCCGTTTTCTTCCCATATTTTATGTAAGAGGTATTCTTTGGGGAGCTTCTACCCAAAGGTGTTGAGTTGTGAATATTCCGATAAAACATAGTATACTACTAATGACTGAAAACAAAGGCAACCCTGAAAAAACAAGACCTAAGGGCATTAAATTTCCTAAGATTATGGCGACTAGCCAAAAGACTTGACGGTATCTTCCATTTGCTATTAAATTTAATGCTTTTTTTGAATCAGATGAATGGTTAAGAATTTTGAATTCACTGAAAATGATAATAAGATTTAGAACAATTGAAACAACAAAAGTAAGCTGAGAAAAATGTAGAAAAGTAGTCTGGAAATTCAAGAATAATGAAAGCAAGATAAATAAAGAAGACCCCGCCATTAAACTATGAACAAGCATATGAAAAGCAGATAATGGGCTTTGCCAAAGGTCGCGACCTTTGGCTTGTCTAAACAAGAAAGCGGTGTAGATAGAAGTGATAATTGCAAAAACAGAAGTAATACTTAAAAGGATAAATTGATACTTAAAACTTACATCCATAAATATTAACAATCCACTTAGAGATAAGCAGATGCCAAAAATAGTAATAGAATATCCACCTTTAACTAGCCACGATTTCCAATGTGGTCTTAATAGAACAAATAAAAATCGTTTAGGCTGATCTAGGTCCATTACTAATAATATACCTGTAAGAGTTAGGAAAAATAAGCCTGAAGCAATCCCAATATATAAGGTTGTAGTTGCGTCACTAATATTTAAAACCAATTGACTTTTATAATCACTTTGAAAAGAGAAATTAGAGAATAGGCTCAAAAAGGCAATTAGAAAAGATCCAGTAGATATGGCTTTAGTCCAAACATAGGAAGAGACCTCCCAGCCCCAAAGTATACCTTTGTCTGGAGTGTCAAAAACCCTTTTTGATTTTTCCATTAATACCTCAACAGACGTTTTTCTTTCTTTTTTAGCCGTTATTTCATCTGCTGAAAAAAGTTTCGGGTCTAGCTGTTCAGTCATTTCTAAAAGGCTTTTGCCTTTAGTTAAAGACTCTGCAAATTTTGAGAAATGTCCAACTCCTGTAGATTGAGAATTCCATATATATTGATCAGAAGGTTCAGACTTTGAAGGGATTAATGATTCATCTTGCGCATTTATGTAAAATAAATTGGGGATAGTATTTTTCCCTTTTTTTCTGACTTTCACGTCATGTTTTGAAAGTAGATCAGCAATTTCAGATTTAGGGTCATTCATGTTTCCTGAAACGATGGCCTGTTCAGGACATACTATTACGCAGGCAGGTTCTAGACCTACATCAACTCTGTGAGCACAATAATTGCATTTTGCTGCAGTTTTTGTTTCGGGATCTATATAAAGTGCATCATATGGGCAAGCCTGCATACAAGATTTACAGCCAATACACCTGTCATTGTCAAAATCTACTATACCATCTTCTCTTATGAATAGTGCCTCGGTAGGGCATATGCTTACGCAAGGGGCATTGGTACAATGATTACAACGCATTACCGAGAACAATCTTTTTGACTCTGGAAAAGTTCCTTTTTCGACCTGTTTTACGTAGGTTCTATTTACTCCAACCGGAACTTCATGTTCGGATTTACAAGCAACAGTACAGGCATGACAGCCAATACATTTTCTATTGTCTATTATAAAGCCATATTTAACATCACTGGTTGTTGGTGAAAGAACTGAATTCTTTGAATGACCATTTTCCATTTAATGTTGCTTTTGATTATTATAGCTTTAAAAGTAAATAAAAAAAAGTGGATTTATAACATACTTCTTAATTAGGGTTTATGCGTTTATTTATAAAGAAGGATTTAAGCAGTTGAGAACAATCATCAGTAAGTATTCCTCCAGACACTTTAGTTGATGGATGAATGATCTTGTTGTTAATAGATTGAAATCCCCTTTTTTCATCTTTTGCTCCATAAATAATCTCTCCGATCCTGGTCCAGAATGCTGCTCCTGCACACATTACACAGGGCTCTAATGTGACATATAATGTACACTCTGTTAAATACTTGTTTTGAAGGTATTCACTTGCTGCTGTAAAAACCTGCATTTCTGCATGGGCTGTAAAATCAGTAAGTTGTTCAGTGAGGTTATGTGCCCTTGCAATGATCTTGTTTTTTGAAACAATTATAGCGCCCACAGGCACTTCATCTTTTTCATAAGCTAACTGCGCTTCTGCAATAGCTTTTTTCATAAAATATTCATGAGAAAGCGGCTGGTCAATCATTTTTATTAAATTTTTTAATTAAGTTAGTCAAATATGCAAATGTTTATATTTGTATTAAAGATTAATAACTAGATTATTTACAATTAAAACTTAATGATATGGCTTTTGAATTACCCGAATTACCTTATTCACACGATGCATTAGAACCTAATATGGATACAAGAACAATGGAGATCCATCATGGTAAACACCATGCAGGATATACTAGTAAATTAAATGCTGCAATAGAAGGAACCGATCTAGAAAGCAGTTCAGTCGATGATATTTTAAAAGGACTTGATATGTCTAATGGTGCAGTAAGAAATAATGGTGGAGGATATTTTAATCATTGTTTGTTTTGGGAGGTAATGTCTCCTAATGGAGGTGGGGAGCCAGCAGGGGAATTGGCAGATGCAATTAAAAATGCTTTTGGATCATTTGATGCTTTTAAAGAGGCTTTCGCCAATGCAGCTGCTACACGATTTGGGTCTGGCTGGGCATGGCTTTGTGTACATGAAGGTGGAAGAGTAGAAGTTTGTTCAACAGCTAATCAGGACAATCCATTGATGCCGGGAATTGGTTGCGGAGGTACTCCAATATTAGGATTAGATGTATGGGAGCACGCTTACTATTTAAATTACCAGAACAGAAGACCAGATTATATTGCGGCATTCTTTAATGTAATTAATTGGGATAAAGTTGAAGAGAATTTCAGTGCTGCCAAATAAATGAATTTAAATTGCTTAGAATTTTTTCTATAGGAATGATTGTATTGCTTTCTATGAATGCTTACACAGCTGATATTCCTA
The DNA here is from genome assembly GCA_964430245.1 of uncultured Flavobacteriales bacterium. Lineage (GTDB taxonomy): Bacteria > Bacteroidota > Bacteroidia > Flavobacteriales_D > Parvicellaceae > CAYSEW01. Next base: position 3,132 of record CAYSEW010000011.1, on the reverse strand, counting down.
AGGTGAGGAAAAAGCGACTTAAAAAAGTTTTCAATTTACATAAAGATAAAGGCAATCACTCAAAGGTTACAGCTGCTGTTTTTGATGTTTCTCTGGGTTTGTTAGGTGTACATCGACTCTATTTAGGGACAAACCCTAAGGTGCCTGTAGTTTATGCAATTACTTTAGGGGGAGCAGGATTTTTAATATTAGCAGATTTGGGAATCATTATTTTCTCTAAAGATCTTGAGAAATTCGCCAATAACGATCATGTTTTTATGTGGAATATAAATACTGAATAGAGTAAGTGTTTCTTTATTGTTTTTAGTAATTATACATGTGTAATTAATTAAAACATGAAAAAACTAATATTCGTATTTATTGTATTTTTTTCCTTTAGCTTGTCAGCTCAAGATTCAAAAAACTCTATTAAGGTTACTAAAAAAGATTCAGTATCATATATTTTTAATTCGGAATTTAATGTCCTTTATAAAGGCTGGAATAATAAAATTAAAGTTGTTCCTCCTAAAGGTTACTCAAAAGAAGATGTTAAAGTTGAATGTGTTAACTGTATTATTTCTGAAAAATGTGATTTTGAAGGGAACTACATAGTAAAAGCTATGAGAGGAAATACAGCATATATTGCTATGTATGTTATTAATGACTACAAACAAAAGGTCTATCTAGGTAAATCAGAATTTAGAATATCTCCATTGCCTGCACCTACTGCTTATTTTGGTGGTAGAACGAGTGGTGTTATTGATATAAAAAGTGCTATAAATGCTGAATTATTGGTGTCGCTAGGGTTTCATCCATTAAATGTTTCCTATACAGTTGTTTCTTTCGATCTAATAATTAATGAGATAACTTATAAAAGCAATAATAGTCGTTTGACTGCACAAATGAGATCTTCTTTAAGGGGTTTAAATAGTGGAGATGAGTTGGTGTTTACTAATATTATAATACAAGGCCCTGCTAGCATACAGCAGCTATATGCCGGAATATTGTTGAAAATAAAATAAAGCTATTGCTTTTCCTTGTTCTGTATTGCTCGAGATCTTTTTTTGAAATAAGCGTTTAATAGAATTGTTCCCACAACAATTGAAGCTCCAATATAAAAATTAAAGCTCATCACTTCTTTTTTCCCGAAAAAAAGAAGTGCTAATACAATGGCATAGATGGGCTCCATATTTACTGAAAGGTTTACAGTATACGCGGGAATAAACTTCATGATATATACACCCATTAAAAAAGCAAAAGAGGTGCAAATTGAACCTAATATAAATAGTAATATAAATTGATAAATTGAAATATTAAAGTCGCTTAGCTCGTGTTCTCCAAGAAAAAAAGTGACTAATGTAATGGCTGTGAAACCGCCAATCAATTCATATAAAGTAATAGCTTGAGAATCATATTCTTTTACCAGCACGGAATTGATTACAGAGAAAATAGCAGCTAAAAATGCAGATAATAAAGCTAGGCTTATGGCCCAGAAATATTCATGGTCAGAATTATAAGAAAGGTCATTAATAATTATGGCTATCCCTATCACTACCATAATTCCCATTAATAGCTCTTTGTAATCAAATTTTTTCTTTGCAATAATGGGCTCTACAAATGAAGTAAATAGTGCACAAGTAGACATGAAAATAAGCGCAATAGAAACGTTTGCCAACTCTATGGATTTAAAAAAAGCCCACCAATGAGCAGCTATTATTACACCAGTTCCTAGAGTTTTAAATAAACCTTTACTGTCTATTCTTATTGTTCTTTTCATTATGAGCATAAAGATCAAAAGAGAAACCCATCCTATCAACATTCTATAGATGACTATAGGCATGGATTCCATCCCTGATATGTCTAGATGTTTTCCAATCACACCTGTAAATCCCCATATTAAGATGACAGCATGCAGTAAAAAGTAATATTTATAATCCTTGATCATTTCTGGCGGCTAAAGTAATAAAATGAATTATCCAGAAAAGTTTTGTAGTTATATTAAGCTATCTATTACTGATACTTTTTTACTTTAGAAAAATGAAAAAGGTATATCACTTAGGAAAATGCAGTACTTGTCAACGTATTTTAAAAGCGTTAGAATGGGATGGCGATCAACAAGAAATAAGGTCAGAAAAAATATCTGAAGAACAGTTGGATGAAATGGCGCAGCTAGCTGGTTCCTATGAATCACTTTTTTCTCGTAGAGCCATTAAATATAAAACAATGAAATTGAAAGAAAGGTCTCTTAAAGAATCCGACTATAAAAAACTTCTTTTAGAGGAAGACACTTTTCTTAAAAGACCTATTTTTATCATAGAAGATCAAATTTTCATTGGGAATACTAAAAAAGTTATTGAGGAAGTTGTGGCTTGTCTTGAAAAATAGAGTTTTTCAAAAAGAAATTATACTAAACAAAAAAGGGTTTTAACGGAACCAGTGATTAGTTCTATAAAATTAGTACTGGTTTAGTTTACCTTCTCTTTCTTTAGGTACTTTATAATAAATCCCCAAACCATAATTGTAACGATGATTGTTGAAATTAACCAAATATTAAATGTCATATTATTTTCTTAGTTATCAGTTATAAAATTACTAAAAAAACTATAGTAAAAGATATAATAATCAACCTAAAATACCCCACTATTCTACAGTAACAAAATCATTATCAAGGGAAGATTATTCTAGAAGAAAAGTTAATCTGTTATTTGATGTCAATATCACGGATAAAAATTTGAATAATTATTTCTATTCAGAACACCAACAATATCTGTACAATACAATTAAGAAACTTCATCAAAAAGGATTAGGATATCGAAAGATTTCAAATTGGTTTAATGACCGAAATATCAAAACCCCAAGAGGAAATGAATTTAAAGGAAACTATGTTTTCTCAATTTTAAAGAAAGGAAAAATCAGAGAAGAAAGGTTGGGTAGAGAATCCGATTGGAAGATTGAGAAAATAGAGATTTATTTTTGTTAGTTTTGTCGTATGAATAGAAAAAACAAGATTATCTATTATTTTGTATCTTTTATCGTATTATTTATTTTTATGTATTTAATAAGATAATAGGGATCAACCTAAAATACCCCACTACTCTACCGTTGGGAGTTATTCTCCAAAAGACAAGACATTCAACAATAAGGGATATTATC
>CAYSEW010000010.1:0-100412 GCA_964430245.1 uncultured Flavobacteriales bacterium | reverse complement strand
TTGGTTAAAAAGCTGAATTTAAAAGTATTTCGATTTTCTATTTCCTGGTCCAGGATCTTTCCAGATGGAATAGGTAAGGTAAATCCTAAAGGAGTAGCGTTTTATCATAAATTAATCGATGAATGTATTAAGCAAGATGTAACACCTTGGATCACTTTATATCACTGGGACTTACCTCAAAAATTACAAGATCAAGGAGGGTGGGCCAACAGGGATATCGTTAATTGGTTTTCAAGCTATACCCATTTTTGCACCAAAGAATATGGAAGTAAAGTAAAGAATTGGATGGTGATGAACGAACCCGCTGCTTTTGTAGGGTTGGGTTACATGCTAGGATATCATGCTCCTGGAATAATAAACCCCTATAAATTTTTAAAAGCTACGCATCATACCTGTTTGGCCATAGCAGAAGGGGGAAGGGTAATAAGAAGAAATGTTGTAAATGCCAATATCGGAACCACTTTCAGCTGCTCTCATATTGACCCTCACAGAAATGATTTAAAAGATGGTAATGCTGTAGCAAGATTAGATGCTTTATTGAACCGTTTATACATAGAACCTTCTTTAGGGTTAGGATATCCTATTGATGGTCTTCCTGCATTAAAAAGGATAAAAAGATATTTTGAACCTGGTGATGAGGAAGCTTTAAAATTCAAGTTTGATTTTATAGGTCTTCAAAATTACTTTCGGGTAGTTGGTAAAAAAAGTCTTTTCCCCCCTTATTTATGGGCCAAGCAGATTGCTGCTGAAAAAAGAAATGTGCCCATGAATGAAATGAAATTCGAAGTTTATCCCGAAGGCATCTATAAGATCTTAAAGCAGTTTTCTGGATATAACATAGATAATATTATCATTACAGAAAATGGAGTATGCTATAAAGATGAACTTGTTAATGGAAGGGTGCATGATAAAGAAAGAATTCAGTTTTTTAAGGATTATCTTTTCAATATATTAAAAGCCAAGAAGGAAGGAGTTCCTGTTAATGGTTATTTTGTTTGGAGCCTAACCGATAATTTTGAATGGAGTGAAGGGTATGAACCAAGATTTGGATTGGTTCACATAGATTTTCAAACACAGCAAAGAACCATAAAGGATTCCGGATATTGGTTTAAAGACTTTTTAACTAAAGATTAATCGAAGCTTACTGTAGCTTTTTTCTTTACAGGTAATTGATATTCCATGTATAATTCATGTGTTCCAGCAGAATAGTTCCTTATACTACTCAAGGTGTAATCAAAAGCATATCCAATCATGAATTCATCTCTTTGAATTCCCACCATAGAAACAACCGATTCATCATGTCTGTAAGAGATTCCAGTCCAAAGATTTTCTTTATAGAATAATCGGGCGTTAACATCGAATTGAAAAGGTGATGCAATTGTATATTTTAATAAAATAGAAGGCTCCAGCTCTAAATTGTCTCCCATTGGGAAACGATATCCTCCAGATAAATAATAATGTCTTACTTGACGGTTCAGTTCTTCAATATTATCACCAAATTTTAATTTATTTTCTATGAGTTGAGGTACTGAGATCCCAAGGAATCCTTTTTCGGAATAATAGTATAATCCAAAGCTTCCATCTGGGTTAAATGATTTTTGTGTAGCACCATTGAGTACCTGGTCATTGGTGTTATTTAAAATAAAGTTGGATCCATCCAAAACATGTTGAGTAAGAGAAATGGAGAGCCCCATTGCTAATTTAGAAGCATCATTTATTTTTAAATGGTAGGAGTAGCTACCTTCAAAACCAATATTTCTTAGAGGTCCTGTTACATCATTGTAGAGGATGCCACCAACTCCCATATTTTCTCCAATAGGAGAGTGGACGCTAAGCATTTGTGTTCTGGGTGCATCATTGAACCCTGCCCATTGTTGTCGGAATGAAGTGCTTATGGGCATGTATTCTTTAGTTCCAGCAGCAGCAGGATTAATCAAGAATTGATTCAGCATGTATTGGCTATTATAGGTTAGTTGTTGTGAATAACCTGTAAAGTTAATGCTGATTGTTATTAAGACGATGGTTAATTTTTTCATACTCCTTAATTTAAATTTATCTCAAAACTGTTAATGAGCCAGTGTATATCTCATCCTCAGAAATTTTGACTATGAAATAGTAAACACCAGCTGGAATTGCTTTATCTTTAAAGGTGCCGTCCCAATCATTCTGATAGTTGTCATTTTGATAGATCTTTCCACCCCATCTGTTAAATATCTCTACTGAAACATCAGTATTATCGGCAATTCCACTTATGATCCAAAAATCATTGGCACCATCACCATTAGGAGATACTGCAGTAGGAATGACAATGCAATTTTCATTTTCTGTCTCAATTGGAATGATCAGCATAGCAGAACATGCCAATGAATCGGAAATATTTAAAGTGTATTCACCTGCACTAAGCCCAGCTAAAATAGAAGTAGTGTCTCCAGTAGACCATAGATAAGCAAATGGTGAAGTTCCCTGAGAAACAAATGTAGAGATGCTTCCATCTGCTTCATTTTCACAGCTTTCATGAGTTACTTCTACATGAACTACTAATGAATCTGAATTATCAATAGTAACTGAATCAGCAATTGAACAATTATTAACATCATTTATCATAATATAATAGGATCCCGGTGCTAGATTAACAGCTGTAGGAGAGGTTTGGGTAGCAGGGTCATTCCATAGAATAGTATAGGGTTGTGTTCCTCCTTGAATATTACTGATTGCTAGACCATTATTCATTCCACATGATGTGTTAATAATTGTAATACTGTTGGTTAGTTCCAGGGGTTCTGTTATTGTTACTGTTTCAAAAGCAATACAACCTACATCGTCAGTAACTTGAACTAAATAGGTGCCTGCAGTTAAACCAGTAGCAGTACTTGATGTTTGATTGCTAGGGTCATTCCAGCTAAAGTTATATGGTGCTATCCCACCAATTGCAACAGCACTTGCACTGCCATCTGCATTCCCGAAACAAGTGGCAGCAGATGTAGTTACAATAATTGAAGGATCTCCTTGATTACTAATAATGGCAGAATCTAAAAGAATACAACCGTTATCATCAGTAATGGTTAAATGATAAATTCCTGCATATAGATTGCTTGCAGTTGTAGTAGTTTGATTACTTGGATCATCCCATTGATAGGTAAGATTGCCTGTTCCTCCACTTGCTGAAACTGTAGCACTTCCATTGCTGTTTCCACAAGTAGCTTCTATAATAGAGATAGTTGCTATGATCTCAGTAGGTTCATTCAATACAATAGTATTAAAGGTTTGACAACCATTGTCATCTTGAACTATCACAGTATAGGTGCCACCTCCTAAACCATTGAAAGTACCAGAAGATTGGAAACTAATGCCTCCATCAATACTATATGTTAATGCTCCTGTACCTCCAGATGCTATAATTTCAATTGTGCCATCATTGCTTCCAAAACAGATAGGTTCTGTAGAATTTAATGAATTAATAGTGGCTCCACCTGTGCTTCCAATAGTTTCATTTCCAGAAACTTGACAGCCATTCCCATCTTCAATTACTACATTGTATAATCCAGTATTTAAGTTGGTAAAGACACCACCTGCTTGAAAAGTAGCCCCACCATCGATGCTGTATTGAAATGATCCTGTTCCACCATTTCCAACTAAAGAGATGGAACCATCACCAGCACCACAATTCTCATTAATGGTATTACTAGCATAACTTAGAGCAGCTGGGTCAATAAGCTGTGTAGTGTCGTAGGTTTGACATCCATTGTCATCTTCAACTACAATTACATAAATACCTGCTGAAACAGTACTAAAATTATTGCTTGACTGAAAATTAATGCCAGCATCAATACTATATTGCAAAGGAGGTGTTCCTCCACTAGCTGATATGGTAATGACACCATCATTTCCTCCACTACATAAGGGGTCAGTTACATTAATATTCGATATGGTGCTTCCTCCCGTGCCAGCTATATTGCCATTACCAGTTGCCTGACATCCATTGTCATCTTGAACAACTATGTTGTAAGTACCAGATGAAAGACCTGAAAATGAATTAGCAGATTGGAAATTAGCACCAGCATCTATACTGTAAACTAGAGTTCCTGTACCTCCAGATCCATTGATAGTAAGAGATCCGTCCATTACACCACAATTGGCATTTGTTGAAGTTGTATTAAAGGATATTACCTGAGGTTCAGTTATAGTTGCATTTCCTGTAATTTGACACCCGTTAGCATCTTCAACCACTATTGAATAAATGCCATCTCCTGTATTAAAAGTGGGAGAAGATCCAAAACTAGCACCTCCATCAATACTATATTGTAATGACCCTGTTCCACCGCTAGTAACAATCACTATAGAACCATTATTCCCATTACATAAAGGGTCAGTTACATTGATTGAGTTGATTGTAGGACCATCTTCAGATAAGACTGTTTCTGTTCCATTTGCTTGACACCCATTGGCATCTTCTACTATAATGGAATAAGTAAAACCTGTTAAACCAGAAAATGTTCCAGAAGATTGAAAATTAGACCCTCCATCAATACTGTATTGAAGTGACCCTGTTCCTCCATTACCAACTATAACAATACTTCCGTTCGCATTTCCACAAGTTTCATTGTTTGCTGAGCTTGTAAATGTGATCAAAGTTGGATTATTTAAAGTAGCACTGCCAGCACTTTGACAATTATTGATGTCTTCTATTACAATTGAATAATTACCTGAATTTAGATTGTTGAAAGTAGAAGAGTTTTGGAATGTTGCGCCACCATCTATACTATACTGTAAGCTCCCATTTCCTCCTGATGCATTGATTATGATGGATCCATTTGCATCTCCGTTACATAAGGGATGAGTTAATGTGTTAGTAAAAGTAATAGCTGCAGGTTCTACTAATGTTACGGAAGAGGTGATTTGACATCCTATATTATCTTGCACCACAATTGGGAAAACACCACCGGATAATCCGGAGAAATTACTGCTAGATTGAAAAGTTGTTCCGCCATCAATGCTATATTGAAGTGGAGGATTTCCTCCAGAAGTTGCAGTAATAGAGATGGTTCCGTCTAATACTCCATTGCAGCTAGGGTCGGTTGAATTAATATTAACAATGCTGCCCCCACCTGAGCTTCCTACTGTTTCTGTACCAGCACCTTGACAACCCAATGCATCTTCAACTACAATGTTATAATTACCTGCAGCTAAACCATTGAATGATCCTGAGCTTTGAAAAGTTGTTCCACCATCAATACTATATTGATATGTTCCGGCTCCTCCATTTCCTGTAATTGTCAATGATCCATCTAATAAGCCACAATTTTCATCAGTAGCAGTAGCTGTGTAATCTACAAAGGTTGGATCTGATAAAGTTATAGAAGAGGTAGTAGAAAGGCATCCATTATTGTCTTGTACAATTAGATCGTAATTTCCTGCAACTAATCCACTGAAAGTGTTATTGGATTGATAGGTTGCTCCTCCATCTATGCTATATTGATAGGAACCTGTTCCTCCACTTGCTGTAATAGTAATTGTTCCGTCAGTGCCACCATTACAAATTGGATCAGAAGAATTTTCTGTAAATGTAACTGGTGAAGGATCAACCAGAGCAACAGTAGAAGGAGTAGATTGATTAGAAGCATTGTCTTCTACAATTACATCATAATTTCCTGCTACTAATCCATTGAATGTATTAGATGATTGCCATGTAGTTCCTCCATCAATACTGTATTGATAGGTAGGTGTTCCTCCATTAGCAGTAACTACTATACTTCCGTCTGATGATCCGTTACAAAGTGGATTAGTGTTAACTGTGCTATGTGTCACAACTGTTGGATTAGGGTTGTAAATGCCAACTCCAAATCCTGAAAAACCATTAGTGAATGATGCGGTAAAAGTTACATCAGAATTGAAGGATCCGATTGTCGCTGCAACATTATTGATAGTATAACCTCCAAAATTTGTTGTTGTAACATCATTGATTCTATTATTTCCAGCTACTTTAATTATTTCTGCATTGCTTCTGTTATTTCCAGTAAAGGTTTCCCATGCTGTAACCTCTGCTTCTTCGTAATACAGTGTTACATCAAAAGTCCCACTTGCATTAGTATTTGTTGGAGTCACCGTAAATGTTTTTGAATGTAAATAATCTGGAATACTTGCACTGGCAAATTCTAGTGCAGTTGGTGTAGAGCCATCTCTGTCTACTTCTACTGTTACACAACCGAAATCATGAGAAGATGAATTAGCGATAGTCATCATTACATCATTGGTAATCGGATCATAAAAATGAACAGTTTCATTTGGGCCAACATTGGAGGTTTGAGATACTCCTGTATTTACAGCAGTCTGTACTCCTATAGGTACAGTGCCTGTAATTAATATATTATCAACAGAACAGCCATATAACCATCCAGTACCATCACTATAGTTGATAGCAAACTGCACATTGTTATTACCTATATATGCTGAAATATCAACTATTTGGTTAGTCCAGTCTACATCTATAGGTGAAGCTACTATACTGGCAACTGTATTAAATGGACCACCATTAATGGAAACTCTTAATTCTGCAGTTTCTTGATTGCCTTGATAGCTGTTGTTTTCATAGTAAGAGTCCATTGACAAAGACGCACTTGTGTAATTACTAAGGTCTATTGAAGGGAAAAATAAATCAACATCGTTCTGATCGCAGTCACATGCATCATCATTGATCCAGGCAAATTGAGTATTATTTGTAGTAGGAATTGCATAAAATTGTGAAGCAGCTGTAGCTACATCTCCTATTTGCCAAGGATCATTACCTGCTCCTGCAGGGTTTGTACTTGTAAATGCACCTATTCCATTTTCAAAATCTTCAAATAAGATAGTTAAATTATTGGTCATTGAAGTAGGTGGTAGATCATCATCATTAATTGTAATAGTCACAGTTTGATTAAATGAACCAGCTGTTGCATCTCCACCATTGGCATTTAATGTGTAGTCTAAATCAATAGTTTCAGCACCTTCTACATAATCGTCATTGTATATCCAAATTTCTACATTTCCTACTAGGGTAGAGCCATCTAATGTATGAGTAACATTATTTATTGTATAATCAATCCCTTGTGTTGCTGTGCCACCTGTGACATTTACTGTTACATCTGCTGGTTGAGAGGGGTCTGATCCAATTTGTATTGGAACTGTAAGTACATAATAATCAAGACATCCACTAGTTACATTTGCGTCTGGTTCATTTACAGAATAGTTGGAAGAATTGAACTGTACTAAAGGAGTACAGGTTGGAATAGTAAAAGAAGCGATCCTTGTGCTCCATGCACTAGCTGGATTGTACATTCCTGTAAACCAAAAAGTTTCACCATCAGTTGGATCTAAACCAATGGCATTATAATCTCCATATCTATTAGAATTATTTGCTGCAGAACCATCAATTATTACAGTTTCAGGTTCAGTCATAACTCCTAATGGGTCACATTCTTTTCTACCAGTATATCTTAAAGATGGGAAGGTGGAATTACTAGAAACATTATAAGCAAGTGCTATTTGACCAGTTGCTGAAATACCAATTGACCCCATCCATCTATGATCAGAATCTGGCGCATAAGTTCCTTCCTGATAAATAGACCAGCTTCCAGAAGTTCCTCCTGTTCGTCTTAATTCATACCATCTAATTCCAGCCCAATCATTACCATCAACATCGGTTACATGGCAGCATACCATGGATTCATGAGTCCCAAAATTTCTATAATGAATTCTGTTCATTAGTATTTCTCTTAATGGGTCTAGTGTAGTCCCTGATCCTGGTTGAGGAATACATGAAAAAGAAGTATAGCCACATAATTCAGACTCATATGGAGATATTGCCAAAGTTGCAACTTGAGTTAATGAAGTATTCCCTGGATTGTTCCAGTCAATATCAAACTCCCATATTTCCAAGGCATCAGTGGCAGCTCCATTCCAAGCATCATCTCTCATTCGCATTACCATTGCGGGAGTACCAGTAGGAGGAAGGGTAGTTCCATTTAAACTTACTGGAGTTGCAGCTTGAAATCCAATGGTTCCAAAGTTGGGAACACTGAATCTTTGAGAGGTAGCTGCTGCACCTGTTAACATACTAGCTCTGTCTAAGGCATAGACTGCTGAAGTGTTTTCATTGGTTGTTAGAATATATGAATCGTTCCATATAGAATATTTAGGATAATCCGGAAAGCTGGGTGCGTTAAAAATATAAGTATTCCATGTCCCTAAAGGATCTCCTGTACTAGAAACAGCAACATGAAGATTATTGCCACTGGAAGAAAACTCACTCATTAACCATCTACCAGCTAATTCATCATATAGTACTATGGGATCTCCAGCTCCACCAGGCATTCCAAAGTAATTGTCAAAATAGGTTTGGTTGATTACAGTATTTCCTGACTTGTCAAAAATCTCAAAATAAGAACCTGATCCACCATTAATCATTTGTATAACATAAGTTGGACCTACATCAACTGATGGGTCTGCAGGACTTACACTTGTATATCCAATCCCTTCAAAATTCTGATTTAATGCTTTGGGAACCCCAGAAGTGTTGTAATCTTTTTGGTGGATTGGATCCCATCCATTAGGCAATGCATTTGGGTTAATATTGTCGTTTAAGATCCAGTCTGTTTTTGGGTGGTATCCAATTTTTTCAGTTTTAGTAATTTCATTAACTGCATTAGGGTCTTCAATATAATCTCTAAGCTCAATAGTAACTCCATGAGATATTTCAGGGATTACTGTTACATCGGTAAGGACATTGTGATCTGATTTTTGAGAGTGATTGATTGAAATTATTTGGCAAAGAGCAAGAGTTAGAATAAGTTTTTTCATATTTAAAATAGGCTTGTTTAATAAAATTCCAAATGTTTGGGGATGTCAAACATATTAAATGACGTGAAAAATTATATTAGTTGTTTTTTTAATACACATATTTAAACGAAAATCCGTTAAGTAATTTTCATATGGTTTTCAGTCATCTTTAAATATCGTAAAATATTTTTAAATACAATTGAAAATCCAAAACCACTAAGGATATATATTATAGGTAGAATATAAATAATGAACCTAGATTCATGGGATGCGTGTGTTAAGCCTACGACTATTGAATGCCCAATTATAATTGATATGATTAAAAGAATTATACTTCTTTTTTTATAATAGAATAAACCTAATAAACCTAATAAATATGCAGGTAAGACCCACATAAGAATATGAGCTTTATATTTAAAAGAATGATGCTCTCTTATTTGAATAAACATTTTTCCGATTCTAAGACTTATTAATTTTAAACTTGAAATTGGGTGGTCAATTACATATATAAAAACACTACTCCAATTAGATTTATTATAGCTAAGATCTTTAGGCATCTCAATCCTTTCATTTGGGTGATCCCAAATGACTTCCCCTTTAATCATTAGCTCATATGGGTTAGTTACTTTTGTAGAGTTATTAATAATTATAATAGATACAGTACCAATAATAAATAATAGTAGCGATAATAAAATTAAACTAACTCTTATTTTTAGATTTAATCTAGTTGAATAAAAAATAAAAAAACAGCATACAATAGGAATAAAAACCCAACCATTAGGTCTAATGAGGATAGTTGCAATAAGGATTATTGAACATATAATGTAATTTTTGAAAGATGGATTTAAATGTGCTTTATAGATAGACCAACAAGAAAAGATTACAAATGAAGAATATAAAGATTCAGTTAAAATGAATAAATGCCAGGTAGTGATGAATGGATTTAATAAATAAAATCCAAAAGAAACAATACCGCTTAATCGGCTACCAGTTATTGATTTAGTAAGGTCATATATTAAATAGGCAGCTAATAATGCTATGCAAATCTGGATAATTGGAATAATTTCTATTGAAAATCCTATCAGTTGAAAAAAAGCAATAAAAATAATATAACCTAAATATTGCCCTCCTCTACTTTCAACTGGAAGACTATTTAAAAGATTATCTGCTCCAAATAGATATCTATCTGAGTCTAACCAATATTGAACTCCAGGAATTCCGGTCGTTAAAGCTCCGTATTTCCAGTTAATATAATTAAGGTATAGAAAGCGAATTAGAATTAAAGTAATTAAAATGTAGCTAATTACTTTTTTATTATTCTTTATGAATAACAGGGATTTCAATATTTATTTATGAATTAATCTCATAAAAGTAAAGCTACATTAATGAGGAACTTTCTTATTTACTAATGAGATAAAGTTTTCAACAGCATTTGTAATGCTTCAAATGACTTAGTAAATTAGTCGCATCTAAATGGAGGGGGAGCTATGTTTTTAATTTTTGATACAGAGACGACAGGATTACCTAAGAATTTTAAAGCACCTGTTACTGATACAGAGAATTGGCCAAGATGTGTCCAAATTGCATGGCAGTTACATGCTGCTGATGGTACATTAATTGAAAATAAAGATCATCTTATTCTCCCTGATGGTTTCGACATTCCATTTCAATCTGAAAAGATCCATGGCATTTCTACTGAATTAGCAATTGAAAAAGGTACTGCTCTTGAAGTTGTTTTAAAAGAATTTTCAGAGGTTATTAAAAAGGCAGATTTTATTGTTGGTCAAAATATAAGATTTGATTTAAATATAATGGGATGTGAATTCCATAGATTAAATGCAGATAATGCTTTATTAACCCTTCCAGTATTGGATACATGTACTGAAAAAACTGCACAATTATGTAAGATTCCTGGAGGAAGAGGAGGAAGGTTCAAGCTTCCTACGTTAACAGAATTGCATGAGTTTTTATTTAATGATCCATTTGCTGAGGCACATAATGCAACGGCAGATGTTGAGGCTACCGCAAGGTGTTTTCTGGAGTTAATCAGAACTAAGGTCATTAGCTCTAAAGAATTGTTATTTGATGATCAGCAATATGCAGAGTTTTTAAATAAAAACAATTCTTTAATTCAGCCTGTTGGTATAAAGCATGTTAATTTAAAGAAGCAAAGTCAACAACTTAAGAAAAGATCGGCTAAAGATGATCTTAAAAAAGAAACTGATGTTGATGCTACTTTATCATTACTATCAGATGTTTCTTTTTCACATTTACATAACCATTCTCAATTTTCAATACTGCAATCTACTACTCAAGTTAAAAATTTAATAAAGAAAGCTTCTGAAGATGGTATGCCTGCTGTTGCGCTAACAGATGTTGGAAATATGATGGCTGCTTTTCAATTTGTAGAAGAAGGGTTTAGACATAATTTAAAGATTGACTTACAAATTAAAGAGCTAGAAACAGATGAGAACCCAGATGAAAAAGAGGATCTTATCAATCAATTAAAACAAAAAAAATTAATCACTATTGTGGGTAGTGAATTCTATGTTTGTAATAATAGGTTGGATCATTCCAATAAGGATTATGGATATATGACTCCTATGTTGGCAAAAAATAAAAATGGTTATCAGAACTTGATCAAACTTTCATCAGCAGGACATGTAGAAGGGTTTTATTATGTGCCAAGAATAGATAAAGAGATATTGCTGGAATATAAGAAAGATATTATAGTTACATCAGGAGGACTGCAAGGTGAAATTCCACAATTGATCTTAAATGTTGGTGAGGCTCAAGCAGAAAAGGCATTGTTATGGTGGACTTCTAATTTTGGGGATGATTTTTATATAGAGCTAACTAGGCATGGACTCGAAGAGGAAGACATGGTCAATGATGTGCTTTTGAAGTTTGCAAAAAAGCACAATGTGAAGTATTTCGCTTCAAATAATACCCATTACTTAAATAAAGAAGATGCTGTAGCACATGATATATTATTATGTATTAAAGAAGGGGAACGAAAATCAACTCCAATAGGAAGAGGAAGAGGGTTTAGGTTTGGATATACTAATGATGAATATTATTTCAAGTCACAGGAAGCAATGAAAACGCTTTTTGCAGATCTTCCTGACGCTATTAGAACAACTAATGAAATAATAGGTAAATGTGAGATGTATAAGCTGGCTAGTGATGTGTTATTACCTGCATTTGATATTCCTGAAGAATTTAATGACCCAGAAGATCTGAAAGATGAGTCTTTGAAAAATGGGGAGAATAGTTATTTAAGGCATTTAGCTTATAAAGGAGCTGAAAAAAGATATGGAAAAATAAACAAAGAACTTGAAGAGAGATTGGATTTTGAATTGGAAACAATTAGGAATACAGGGTATCCTGGTTATTTTCTAATAGTTCAGGATTTTTGTAATGAAGCTAGAGAGCAAGGGGTTTCAGTTGGGCCTGGAAGGGGGTCTGCTGCAGGATCAGTCGTAGCTTATTGTACAGGCATAACAAATGTAGATCCTATAAAGTATAACTTGCTTTTTGAGAGATTTCTAAATCCTGATAGGGTGTCGATGCCTGATATTGATATTGATTTTGATGATGAGGGAAGGTCAAAAGTTATTCAATATGTAATAGATAAATATGGGTCTAGTCAAGTTGCTCAGATTATTACCTACGGCTCCATGGCTGCTAAATCTTCAATTAGAGATACAGGTAGGGTATTAGATCTTTCTTTAAATGAAACGGATAGAATAGCTAAGCTGGTTCCTGATATAAAGCTAAATACATTATTTAATTCTAATGAGAAAAAGCTGTCTGAAAAATTAAACTCTGATCAGATTAAGATGGCGCTTGATCTTAAAAAGATTTCTGAGCAAAATAATTTAGAAGGGGAAGTGGTAAGACAGGCAAAGTTGGTGGAAGGATCTGTTCGTAATACAGGAATTCATGCTTGTGGAGTAATTATTACACCATCAGATATAAGAGAGTTTGTCCCAGTTGCAAGGGCAAAAGATTCTGAGATGTGGTGTACACAGTTCGATAACTCTGTTGCAGAGAATGCAGGATTATTGAAAATGGATTTTTTAGGGTTGAAGACATTGACTCTAATAAAAGACACTGTAAAAATAATTGAAGCTAGAACTGGTGAAAAAATTGACATTGAGAATGTACCGTTGGACGATGAACAAACGTATCAACTTTTTCAACGAGGAGAAACCATAGGTGTTTTTCAATATGAGTCTCAGGGTATGCAAAAACATTTAAAATCTTTAAAACCAACTGAGTTTTCAGATCTTATTGCAATGAATGCGCTATACCGTCCAGGTCCACTTGAATACATTCCAAGCTTTATAAAAAGAAAACATGGCAATGAAGAAATAAAATATGATTTGCCAGAAATGGAAGAATATTTAAAAGAGACCTATGGGATTACTGTTTATCAAGAGCAGGTGATGCTTTTGTCACAGAAATTAGTTGGGTTTACTAAAGGTGAAGCAGATACACTTCGAAAAGCAATGGGTAAGAAAAAATTTGACCTTCTTGCTAAAATGAAGCCGAAATTTTTGGATCAAGGAGAGCAAAAAGGACATAATAGAGAGGTTCTTGAAAAAATTTGGAAAGATTGGGAAGCATTTGCTTCATATGCATTTAATAAATCGCATTCAACCTGTTATGCCTTAATTGCATATCATACAGCTTATCTAAAAGCTAGGTATCCTGCCGAATACATGGCAGCAGTACTAAGTAATAACATGAAAGATATAAAAAAGGTGAGTTTCTTTATGGAAGAATGTAACAGAATGGGCCTTCAAGTATTAGGACCTGATGTAAATGAAAGCTGGTATAAGTTTGCAGTTAATGATAAAGGAGAGGTTAGGTTTGGATTAGGGGCTATTTTGGGAGTAGGAGAAGGTGCTGTTAAGAATATTGTTTCCGAAAGAAAAAATGATGGACTATATGGTTCAATTTTTGATTTTGTAAAAAGAATCAATTTAAGAGATTGCAATAGAACTGTGCTTGAGAATTTTGCAATGGCAGGTGCTTTTGATAGTTTTAGTGATATTCATAGAGCGCAATATTTTAAGGAGGACGAAAAAGGCAATATTCTAATTGATAAGGTCATTAAATATGGGCAGGCCTGTGATCGAATTAAAAATTCTACACAAACCTCAATATTCGATTCAATTTCAGATTCTCCTGAAATACCTGAACCTAAAATTCCAGAAGCTGAACCTTGGAATACATTTGAAAAATTAAATAAAGAAAAAGAATTAGTTGGTATTTATATTTCTGGTCATCCCTTGGAAGATTATCAAATAGAGCTTGATAATTTTAGGAATATTTCCATTAATGTTTTACAAAATAAGTTGGCTGAACTTCCTGAGAAAGAATTTTCATTTATTGGGATTGTCAATAAAGCATTAAATCTAGAGAGTAGAAGAGGTAATAAATATGGTGTGCTAGAAATTCAGGATATGATGGGGTCTATGGAGTTTAGACTGTTTGGCGATCAATATTTAAAATTCAGTCGTTTTTTCGTTAATGGTTGTTTTTTGCATATAACTGGAAAAATACAGCTAAAGCCAAGACATTATAATTCAGATGGCAAACAAAAAGAATTTAAAATTCAGCATATTGAATTACTGTCAGAAGTACTAGAAAAGAAAGTAAATAAGATTTATTTGAGATGGGATGCCAATTCAATGGATGCATTAGAAATACAAGCTATTGATGAGATTTTTTTGAAGAATAAAGGAAGTAAACCTGTTTATTTTGAATTGGTAGATAAGAATGATTTTTCTTCTGTTGTGCTTGCTTCTAGAAATTTAAAAATTTCTTTATCAAACCTGTTGTTGGATCAGCTAAAACAACAAAATAGTTTTTTAGGATATTCTGTTAATCAGTCTAAAATAAATGAATTCGTTTATAATTTAAAATTAGCTGAACACAAAAAGCAAGGTGAAATAAATGAGCCTAGCCTTTCAATTTAAGGTTTAAAATTAATAGATTTAATTTGAGATAATAGAACTTGGTATTATATTCGTAAACAATTAAAAAAAATATAAAATGGCATTAGAATTTACAGAGGCTAATTTTGAAGAATTAGCAATGCAATCAGATAAAGCAGTATTAGTTGACTTTTGGGCAGAATGGTGTGGACCATGTCGTTTGGTAGGTCCCCATGTAGATGCTTTAGCAACTGAATATGAAGGTAAAGCCGTGGTGGGGAAAGTAAATGTTGACCACAATCCTGGCATTGCTGCGAAATTTGGAGTTAGAAATATTCCTACAATAGTGGTGTTGAAAAATGGTGAAGTAGTAGAAAAAGTAGTAGGTGCAGTTCCTAAAGAAACACTGGCAGAAAAGTTAGATGCAAATCTATAGATGATAATCTATCTCTGGATTTGAAAAGTTCCAGAATATTTTTCTTCATCTTGATGATTAGTAAGTATATAGAGATAGGTTCCATTTGGAAGTTCTATACCTGCTGTTGTTCTTCCATCCCAATTATTCTTGTAAGGAAAGGCTTGAAAAATTGTTTCTCCCCATCGATTTAGGATGTTTAGTTCAAACTGATCATTAATCCCTGTGATTTTAAAATAATCATTGATCATATCATTATTGGGAGTAAACACATTAGGAATAATTAGTTCTAATGCATCAATGGTTAGATCTAAACAATAAGTTTCCCAACAATTGAAATTATTGGTTGAGGTTAAGCAAACAGTATAATCACCAGGATATTCATAAATAAAACTAGGGGATTGAGTAGTGTCTAATGTTCCTTCTCCAAAGTCCCATAACCAGGATACAGTTGTGTCAATTGAAAGGTCATTAAATGTAACTGTACTTTCGGCAAGTATACTAAGTGGGCTATAATCAAATAAAGTAGTATGGTAATTTATATCATTGATCATATAAGTAACTGAGTCTCTGCATCCATTAGTATCTACTACAGTAAATGTATATGTGCCAAGATTTAAATTATTAGTATCAATGTTATTAACTATGCTGTTATTCCAATAATAGGTAAGGGGAGATGTCCCATTATTAACATTCAACCCATTAATATATCCATTTGATTGTCCACAGTCTTCATCATAGATAGCTAATAATAACGTGTCGATCTCTGGACCAGGAATAGAATCAATTAAAAGGTCTAATGAATCCTGACACCCATATTGATCATTTACTATTAACAGGTAGCTACCATTAGAAAGGTTTGTTTGATCAACTACAGTACTTGAAGTTCCATTCCATGTGTAGTTATAGGGAGATATACCCCCTGAAATAGTAATACCTGAAATTGAACCATCAGATTGATCACAGGACTCATCAATAATTATCATTGAAGTTGTGTCTATCACAGGAGAAGGTATGTTGTTAATTGTATAAGGACCTGTAGTTTCATTACATCCTAGACCATCGGATATTGTCAATTGATAAGTTCCTGCTATAAGGCTGGTTGTGTCTATGCTTGTAGTCGTTGTTCCGTTCCAATCAAAAGAGATAGGGCTCAAACCTCCAGTATAGCTTATTCCTGTAATGCTTCCATCAGATTGGTTACAATGCTCATCTACAATAGAAAGATTAGATACGTCAATTGTGATGTCAGGGACGTCAATACAAAACCTTTGTTCGTTGAATGCTTGTCCGGTAGAACTAGTAAATCCCCAATATACAGTGGGGTTTCCTCCAAAAATAGTATTGATAATATCACCAACATAAGTAAGCGCTAGGTTTCCATCGAAATAAACTAAATAAACTGTTGTTGAAGGGTCCCATACAACTCTTAATGTATGATAGGCACAATCCTCTATTTCTCCAAGATCAAATGGTCCTGAAAGATTGTTGGCTGTAGAATGATTAAAATCTCCATTACTATTTATGGAAATATGGTCATTAAGCATATCATTATGAGCAGTATTCTGATAAGTATCTATGTAAACGCCTAAAGAGGGAGAAATACCGCCCATTCCCATTCCACCTCCTGCAGTTCCAATATTTGTATTAAGAGGTTGTAACCCAAAAACTATTCCGTCAGCACCAGTCCAGATGCTTGAATTATTGCATCCCAAGAAAACATCAAAGTTAAAATCAAACGGTTGATTAAGGTCTATTTGATAAATATTCCATACAGATCCAACTTGTCCAGCTTGATTCGGTGTTAATTGATAGCATTTGCAATCTATTTGAGAAGCATTGCCATTAATCTGAAATTGAGTATAAAAAGTTGAACAATTTAACAGTAATGCAATTGCCCATAAAACCCGAATAAAATTATTGATGTTTAAATATATTTTTGGATTGAAGGAGTACATTTTAGCTGATTAAAGATGTTAATTTAGAAATTTAAATCAGATTAATGATTAAGACGAATCAAATTTTTATAGTTGTTTTTTAAAATTCTGTTTTTAGTAAGGGTCAAGAATTACATAAGTTTAGCTTTTATTATACATTTGTCTCTGTTTATTTAATATATGAAAATAGCAATTATAGGATATGGTAAAATGGGTCAACTTATCGAAGAATTGGCTCTTAAGAGAGGGCATCAAATAGTTGGAGTTGTAGATGTTGATCAATGGGATAATGAAAAAATAAATAAAGCTGATGTAGCCATTGAATTCACTAATCCTGATAGTGCTTTTGATAATATAATTCGTTGTTTTAATTTAAATATACCTGTAGTTGTAGGTACAACTGGCTGGTATGATGATTTTGAAATAGTAAAAAATAAATGTAATGAGTTAAATGGAGCTTTATTAGCAGCTACTAATTTTTCTTTAGGCGTTAACATTTTTTTTGAAATAAATAAGAAACTAGCTTCGTTAATGAATGCAAACAAACAATATAAACCTCAAATTTTAGAAACCCATCATTTGCAAAAATTAGATTCGCCCAGTGGAACCGCCATTACAATTGCCACCGGAATGCTTGAAGAATTAACAGCTTATGATTCATGGAAAGAAGCAGAAAAAGTGAAAGATCATATTTTAAAAATACAATCATTTAGGAAAGCAGATATTCCAGGGACTCATAGAGTTGAATATAATAGTAGTGAAGATAAGATAAGCATAGAGCACGAAGCATTGAATAGAAATGGATTTGCTTTAGGCGCTGTAATTGCAGCTGAATTCCTTCAAGATAAAAAAGGAATTTTTTCAATGAAAGAGGTGCTTGGACTTTAAATTTATAAGATGATACCACAAATTTTAATGTATTTAATGATTGCCATTTATTTTGGCTCTTTATGGAAGATCTTTGAAAAAGCTGGTAGAAAAAGCTGGGAAGGATTTGTTCCTGTATACAATATTCTTGTTTGGCTAAAAGTGATTAAAAAACCATGGTGGTGGATTTTCTTTTTCATTATTCCATTTGTGAACTTCGTAGTTACAGTTGGATGTAATGTAGAAACTGCTCGGTTGTTTGGTAAGTACACACCAAAAGATTCATTAATGTGTATCCTTTTACCATGGTATTACATTCCATTTTTAGCTTATGATGATAAGAATCAATTGGTTGAACCTACAGATTGGACAAAATCTGAACAGAGAAACAGACGATTTATTCATGATCATATTACTTTGTTTTTTATCTGCCCTTTTGTAGGGCATGCCTTGTTGTTGATTTTTAAATTAATAGGATCGAAGGATAAACCCAATAAGAAGACAATGGCTTGTGAATGGACCAATGCCTTGGGATTTGCAATTGTTGCAGCTTCTATTATCAGAACATTTTTCTTTGAAGCATTTACTATTCCTACTGGTTCTATGGAAAAGACCATGAGAATAGGAGATTATTTATTCGTTAATAAAATGAAATATGGAGCAAAGCTTCCTCAGACGCCAATGTCTATACCATTTGTTCACAATAGAATCCCTGGCACCTTTATTCCTTCATTTGTAGAATGGTTCAAGCTTGATTATACAAGATTGCCTGGATATGGGGAGATTAAAAGAAATGACATTATGGTTTTTAATTGGCCAGTTGGTGATTCAGTAATCATACATGATGCTGTGATCGCACATGATTATTATGGAATTTTAAGGGATGAGGCATTTTTTAGATGGATCAATAATCTATCAGTAGATCCAAATACTGGGATGCCTCAAGAAATGACTTATAAGGCATATGCTAAAGATGTAGATGAATACATGAATTTTACAAGGAATGAATTCATTAATGGGGGACCTATTTTCTCTAAAAGAATCGAAAAAACAGAAGGAATTACAACTCTTCCTATTGATAAAAAAGAGAACTACATTAAAAGAAGTGTTGGTGTGGCAGGTGATACTTTGCAGATTATTAATAATATTATTCATATTGATGGTGTTCCAGAAAAACTACCACCAGAAGCATTATTTACATATAAGTTTTATTATAATAAAAATGCTAGTATTCCTCCAGAACAATTTTTATCGGATAATTATGGAATGTATTATTATAATGATCTACAGAATAGGCAGATCAATAAACGACCAGATGAAGATATTGATGGGGTAAAATACATAGTTTATGAGTATATATGTAGTGATGCTACTGCCAATAAAATTAAATCCAAATGGAACCCTAAAAAAGTAGAAAGAGAGAACAAGCTTAAAGGCTATGATTATGCTATGCAATATCAATATTGTCCTATTTTCCCTAATCATCCAGATTTTAATTGGACAAGGGATAATTTTGGTCCTTTGTATATCCCAGAAAAAGGAGGGGAAATTGAATTGAATGATTCTACATGGATCATTTATAAAAGGGCCATTGAGGTTTATGAGCAAAATGAGGTAAAACATGTAAAAGGTGGTCCGTATATTATTAATGGTAAAGAAGAAACTTCCTATACTTTTAAGCAGAATTACTATTGGTTAATGGGAGATAATAGACATGGGTCAGCAGATTCAAGAGTTTGGGGTTTTGTACCAGAAGATCATGTAGTAGGGACAGCTTCTTTTGTTTGGTTTTCAAGACATCCAGATGCTGAAAAAGGATTTTTTGGTAGTATAAGATGGGATAGGGTCTTTTCATTTGTTGAATAATGAAGGCGGTTTTTAGCTCCTTATATGCTGGTAATTTAGATTTTTATTCCTGCCTGTTAAAAGCTGATCAAGTTAGCATTGATGTACATGAAAACTATGTTAAGCAATCCTATAGAAATAGATGTGAAATCTATGGTGCTAATGGGAAATTAGCTTTGATTATCCCTATTACTAGAAGTAGTAATACTCCTATGAAGGAGGTGAAGATTGATTATGGCCAAAACTGGCAAAAAATTCATTGGAAATCATTAGAAAGTAGTTATCGATCCTCTCCTTATTTCGAATTTTATGAAGATAAATTCATTCATTTATATGAGCAAAAGAACATCCATTATCTTGTGGATTTTAATATGGAATTATTAAATATTTTTTTAAAGTTATTAGATCTTGAAATAGAATTAAGCTATACTGATAGCTACGAAAAAGAGATAAAAAATAAATTAGACCTAAGGAGTCTGATTCATCCAAAAATGGGCACATCACAATATTACAATGAAAACAAGTACATTCAGGTATTTGAAGAGAAAATGGGTTTTATTCCTAATTTGAGTATATATGACCTAGTATTTAATGAAGGTCCAGCTGCAGTGAATATTTTAGGATAATTTATTGATCTATTTTCTTTATTGCATCAAGAAATACCTTTTGAATCCTTGTCCTAATGCTTAATGAAAGGATTTTTCTGTTTTCAGCATCAGGATATACTCTGTTAGATAAGAATACATAAACAAAACCATTTTCCGGATCTGCCCAGGTTAAGGTTCCTGTAAATCCTGAATGTCCAAAGCTTTTATTTGAAGAGCAATAGTTACAGGTAGGTCCGCCAACACCAGATAGAACAGGTTTATCAAATGCAATTCCTCTTCTGTTCCTATGTGTTTCTAGATAAGGAGAGCTGGTAAATAATTCCAAGATTTCTTTATCATATAATGTATCGCCTCCATAATGACCATATTGCATATACATTTGCATAAGAACAGCAAGGTCATTAGAATTTGAGAATAATCCAGCATGTCCTCCTACACCTCCAAATAAAGCAGCGCCCTGATCATGAACATCTCCTTGAATTAGCTGTTTTCTGAATATTTTATCATCTTCAGTGGGAGGGATTCTTTCTAAAGTCCATTTATCTCTGGGATTGTAGCCAATGTTATTTAATCCTAATCTTCCATAGATCTCATTCTCTACATATTGATCTTGATTGGTATTTTTAACCCTTCTAATGATTTCATTGAAAAAATAATAACCGACATCACTGTATTTGTATTTTTTTTCTTTTAAAAGAGCAGTTTTAATTATCTGTTGAAAGATAGTATCTCGATAGGAAGAATAGATGTACATGTTTTCAGCAACACGTTGATCAAAATAATCTGATTTCTTAATACTGTAAACATCATATTTTGGCTGTCCTTTATGAAGTGTTTTAAAATGAAAGGGAATCCATGGAGTAAGTCTAGCCTGATGAGTTAGCATTTCTTTAAGGATAATGTTCTCATATTCAGTATTGTTAACAATGTCAGGGAGGTAGGTGCTTAATGTGGAATCAAGGTGAATATGACCTTCTTCATATAGCTTCATAATTGCAGCTGCAGAGCTGGCTATCTTAGTAATAGATGCAAGGTCATAAATGTCATTGTTATCTACTTTTTTAGCACTTTCATTATAGGTGTGTCTGCCAAAAGATTTTTGATAAAATACTTGTCCGTCTTTAGCTGCTAATACTTGGCACCCAGGAAAAACACCTTCTCTTAATGCTTCAGCTACAATGTTTTCTACTTGTTTTAGGTCTTTTTTATTGACTCCAATTGATTCTGGAAACACGTAGGATAATCTTGTTTTAGCTGTTTTAATACCATGACCAGCAGGGTATTTATTATTTATTGAAATTGGCAATTTTCCTTTAGCCTCAATTCCACCAAATATTAACTGACCACTTAGCTCTTTTGATAGAGATTCGTCTTCATAGCTTACTAATACAGCATCTAATTGATTCAAAGACTTTAATTTGGATAAACTATAAGGATTACCTAAAAGGTTCAATATCACTTTATTCCCTACAGCTATTCTGGATAATAATTTGTCAATAGTTGGATGTAGTCCAAAATTCTGATAGGGGTTTTGATTCATTTCATGAACTGAGATAATGATTAGATTGTATCCATTGAGCTGCTCAATTAATTGATCAGCTTCTTCATAGCTAGGTTTTGAAGAAATATTGAATTGTTCAAATGAGCAATACCTGTCAATGGAATGATTGAATTCGTTGGCTCCATTATTACCAATACTTACAGAAGCGATCTTCAGTGTGTCTAATCTAGAAATAGGGATGATAGCATTGTCTTTAACAACAGTTAATGCGTTTTTATACAATTCATGATTAATAAATTGAGCGTCATAACTATGTAGATCATTGAAAAGGTTTTCTTTAGATTTTGGTAGATAATTATCTAATCCTAACCATGCTTTCATGGTTAATATTTTTTTTACGCTTTTATTGATTTCTTCTTCTTTTATTAGTCCACTATTTATAGCGTTGATGATCTCTTCAATGGCAACAGGAATATTTTCAGGCCTTAGGAGTATGTCATTCCCAGCAACGAGAGCTTGAACATCTAATTTTCCTGGCTCATAGAATGCCGTTACACCTCTCATGTTTAAAGCATCTGTAAATACCAAGCCTTTAAATCCTAATTCATTTTTCAGTAGGTTAGTAACAATATTTGAAGAAAGAGAAGAAGCTTTGTTAGGCGTGTTGTCTAAACTTGGAATGTATAAATGTGCTACCATCATAGACTGTAACCCATTTTTAATTAATGTTTTAAAAGGATATAGCTCAACAGAGTCTAATCTGTTTTTATTATGATTAATGATAGGTAAAGTCTTATGAGAATCACTGTCAGTGTCTCCATGCCCTGGAAAATGTTTAGCACTTGCTAGAATTTTTTCATTATGCATCCCATTCATATAGGCCAATGATTTTTGAGTTACATTTTCTCTATCCTCACCAAAAGAACGATAATTAATTACAGGGTTGTTGGGGTTGTTGTTGATGTCTGCAACAGGAGCAAGGTTTATGTGTGTTCCAATTCTTTTACATTGATTGGCAATTTGTTGCCCCATGTTATAAATAAGCTCATTGTTTTGTATGGCTCCCAATGTCATTTGATGGGGGAATTTCATGGTGCTGTCTAAACGCATGGCAAGTCCCCATTCGGCATCTATAGAGATCAATAATGGAGTTTTTGAAATACTTTGATAATAGTTGGTTAAGTCTAATTGTCTATTTGGACCACCTTGGAAAAAAATCAATCCACCAATATTATATTCATTGATCAGGTTGCTAACTTCATCTATGTGGTCCTGATCTTTATTTGAGTAAGCAGCGACCATGAATAGCTGACCTATTTTTTCTTTTAGGGATAATGTAGCATATATACTGTCAACCCATTGGCTGTCTATGTCGATGAATGCTGGGTCAACATCTGGTTTTGGGAAATATTTTGCAGTATTCTCTGTATTAAAATTGATCTCATTCCATAAATAGATACCCGATGAAAAAATTGAAAGGAAGATGGTTGAGAAAAAAATATAACGCATTATATTCTGCTTTTTTTTATTCATTTATAAAATTAATTACTGCCAATAGTATTTTGTTAATGTTCAATTAATATTATCAACGAATTCATGTGAAGTGAAATTGTTGGTTTTAAATTTCAATTACTACAATAAATATTCCATATTTAATTTCAAAAATTTATAAAATACATAATTTGTTTTTGCTATATTGGAAAATTAGAAATAATCTTAGTTATTGATTTGAGGAAAGTATTAGCTTTTATATCCATTTTTTCTTTTATAGTTAATCAAACTAATTATGCTCAAAAATCAAACTTTGAATATTTAACTACAGATCCAGATGGATTAAGCCAGTCAGTTATTACAGATATTATTCAAGATCGTGAAGGCAATTTGTGGATATCAACACATGATGGATTGAATTGCTTTAATGGAAAAGAATTTATTAGATATTATGAAGAAGACGGTTTGCCTACTCATGAAATTGAAGGTATAGTTGAGGTTAATAATGATGAATTCTTAATCGCAACAAGAAGAGGTTTGGCGTATATTAAAGACAAAAAGGTAGTTTCATATAATGAAGGGTTTATTAAGAATTATAAGGAATATGAAAGGTTGTTTTATGACCGACCTATCCATCAGATTCATAAGGGGGTGTCTCATAAAATATATTTCTTTTCAGGGAAATTTATATATAAAATTGAAAATAGTTTAATCAAAGAGATTGACCTTCCTGTAGATAAAAATAATTCTATAGAAATTTATTCTTTAAGAGAGTTTAATAATGATTTATTTATAGGTACTAATCAAGGGTTGATTAAACTTTCAGAAAATGGCAATACTGTTTATAAAAAAAGTGATGGGTTAAATTCTGATTCAATTAATTGCTTAACACAATTTAATAATAATCTATTAATAGGTACAGGAAATGGAATAGCAATTTTATCTGATAATAAAATTTATAATGACGAATATTTTAAAGATGTAAACAACAAAACCATAACAGATATAGAGTTAAAGGAGGAAAGAATAGTTGTTGCAACAATTAATAGCTCAAAAGGAGAAATTTACATCTATAATGTTAATGGTTTAGGCTATCAATATTATGATTACACTTTTTTTGGACAAAAGATCAATGATGTATTAATTGATAAAGAAGATAATATATGGGTTGGTACTACAGGTAATGGTATTGTTAAATACAGAGAAAATCCATTTATTACTTATGATCATCAATTTAAATTAAAGGGGACCATTTGGTCTGTATTAAGAGATTCAAATGAAACAATATGGGCTGGATCTAGTGATGGGTTATTTATAAAAGAAAAAGATGCTGATCATTTTTCTAAGTATCTACTAAAATATGTTGTTAAGGATAATTTAATAACTAGTAATTCCATTCATGCTATCATGGAGGATAGAAATAAAAGAATGTGGTTTTGTATACCTAAGTCTGGAATTGTTATCTATGAAAACGGAGAATATAAAAAGCTAAATTTAAATAGTAATCAATTACTTTCTCAAGGGTTTAAACATGAAATTATTGAAAAAATTTTAAATGCTAATAATCGAGCTAGGTCAGCTTTATTAGCCAAAAATGGCAATATTTGGATTGGAACATATTCAGGATTACTTGTTTTTAGTGAAGATTTACATGTAATTGATTTTTACAATAAAGAAAAAGGGCTTAAAGGAAATATTGTGCAATCTATCTATGAAGATTTTAGTGGAAATATTTGGATTGGCACATCATCTGGATTATCTGTTCTCAAAGGGGGGAGGTTATTCGATGTGCCTGAATTAGATGATTTTAATCATTCATTCAAATCAATATTTTCAATTAAAGGAGATAGTCTAGGAAATATTTATATAGGTACAGATCATGGGTTATATCTTTTGCGCACCAATAAAGGTAATATTCAAAAGGCAAAATATTTTGATGGATCAAAAGGATTAACAAATTCAGTTATTTATACCATGCAGTTTGACAATATGAATAACCTCTATTTAGGAACAACATTAGGTATTGATAAAATTACTCCTGAATCAATTAAACAAGAACAGATCGTGGCTAAACATTATGGTCCAAATGAAGGGTTTTTGGGAGTTGAATGTAATACCAATTCAAGTTGGAAAGATATAGATGGTAATTTATGGTTTGGTAGTATAGGTGGTTGCCTTTCTAAATTCAGACCTAATTATGACTTAATAAATCAAAACCCTCCTTTTTTATCGATTAATGATATAAGATTAAATTATGATAGAGTAAGTTTATGGGAGTTAAAAAGTGGAGCTTCTAAAGATATTTTAAATGAACATGAGCCTATATTTTATTATGATCAGAATCATTTGACTTTCGATTTTTCTGGTGTTACAATGATCAATCATGATAAAATGACCTATTCTTATTGGTTAGAAGGT
Organism: uncultured Flavobacteriales bacterium; assembly: GCA_964430245.1. Lineage (GTDB taxonomy): Bacteria > Bacteroidota > Bacteroidia > Flavobacteriales_D > Parvicellaceae > CAYSEW01. The sequence goes on along the minus strand of CAYSEW010000010.1, from coordinate 74,568 downwards.
TTGGATCGTGATTGGGGTCCTAAAAATAAATTTAACAGTGTTACTTATCCCAATTTATTGCCTGGAAGTTATGTCTTCCATTTAAGAGTATATAATTCTGATGGTGTGTCAAGTAAAATATTAAACTATTCATTTACAATTTCTCCCCCATTTTGGAAAACAACTTGGTTTTATCTTCTGGTTTTTGTTACTCTAGTTTTTACTATTATAACTATAATAAAGATAAGAGAACGTCAATTAAAACGTGTCAATATAATTCTAGAAAAGAAAGTAGATAAAAGGACTTTACAATTAAAAGAGGAAAAAATCAAAGTTGAGAAACATCACAATGAAATTACTAAGAGTATCAATTATGCTAAAAGGATCCAGTATTCAATTTTGCCTGATGAAGAGTTGTTGACTGATTTTTTTAAGGAACATTTTGTCTTATATCAACCCAAAGATATTGTTGGTGGTGATTTTTTATGGTATCGATGCTTTGGTAACATAAGTGTTATTGCTACTGTAGATTGTACAGGTCATGGAGTTCCTGGAGGTTTTATGAGTATGATGGGTAGTTTATTGTTAGACAAAATCGTTGATGAGAATAAGTTGAATACGGGTGATATTTTAAAAGAACTGAATAATGAGATTGTAAGGGTGTTAGATCAAAAAAGTGGTGGAGTGATTCAAGATGGGATGGATATTGCATTATGTGTATTCAATACAGAAAATAGAACCTTGTCATTTAGTGGAGCACGTAATGGAATTATGATTTTGAAGAATAACCAGGTAAGGTACTTTGATGCAGAAATATTTTCAGTTGGAGGGTCTTATTCAAAAAAAAGTCAATTACTTAAAAGGGATTTTAAAACACATTCTATTGAGTTAAATAAAAACGATTGGGTTTTTATGTATACCGATGGGTATTACGATCAATTAGGCGGCAAGGAGGTCAATTCAATGGGAGCTGATCTTTTTAAAAATACTTTAAAGGAGAGCTTGAACGCTAAAGCTTCAAAAGTTGAGTTTTTACAGATTAAGTTTAATGCTTGGAAGGGGGAATACCCCCAAATCGATGATGTACTTGTTTTAGGGTTTAAAATATAGTATGAAAAAGGTAATTATTAGTGTATTTATTTTTTTTGTTTGGGTTGCTATTCCAGCTCAGATCAATAAAGATTCATTATTAGCTATATGGGAAAATAAAAATTTACATGATACAATTAGAATCGAAGCAATAAATACATTAGGACAATTATTAAACTATACACAACCTGATTCTGCTTTAAAGTATATAAATATTGGATTAAAATATGCTGTATTATCTAATCATCATAAAAGTATAGCTGATTCTTATTATAATTTTGGGTTACACTATAGACAATTATCTAATTATAAAATGGCAATTGTATATATTGAAAAGTCAATTTTTAGCTATCAAAAAATAAATGAACAAAATGGGATTTTTAAATGTAATATGCAGTTTGCTGTTATTAATGCGTTATTAGGAAATTATAATAAAGCTATTAATTTCTCTCAAAACAACATTCAATTATCATTGAAGTTAAATGATAATGATAAGCTAATTAATTGCTATCAAATTCTAGGAGGATGTTATTTTAAAATGTCAGATAGATTTAAAAAAATAAATTATTTAGATAGTGCTAAAAAATATTATGAAGAATGTCTTTCAATTGCTAATAAAGAAAATAACTTAAAAGCAATAGCAGAAGCTCATGGGAACCTTTCAGAATTATATTTTGATTTAAAAAATTATGATTTATCTCAATACCACATATTTAAAGCACTTTCAATATTTAAGAGAAATAAAAATAAATATAGAACAGCAATGACCTTTAATTTTATAGGGAGCATTAACAGAATTAAAAAGGACTATGGTCTTTCAAAAGTCTATATAGACTCTAGTTTAGATATTTCTAAAAAATACAACTTCAAAAGGGTTGAAGCTGATTCTTATAGTGAATTATATGAAATTAATAAGACCTTGAAAAACCATAAATCTGCTTTAATTTATTATGAAATATATCACAAATTAAATGATAGCCTTAAAGATATTACTAATCAAAAAATGATTATAGAACAGGAATATAAATTAAATTATTTAAATAAGAGTATCGCTGATAGTATTTATAATGCTGAAGAAAAAAAGATCAAACATTTGGAATATGAGGCTAGGCTAAATAAAGAAAGGACCGTCCGCTATAGTATTTTGGGTGTTTTAGCTGCAATTTTTGCATTTTCATTTTTATTATACCACCGTTTTAGAGTTACTAAAAGGCAAAATAAAATAATTAAAATTCAAAAAAAACAGGTAGATAAAGCCTTTAAAGAGCTTGATATTCAAAGTCAAAAAATAGAACAAAAGAACAAAGAGGTACTGGCCTCTATTAATTATGCGAGTAAAATACAGGATACGATTTTGCCAAATACTGATGAAATTAAGAGTTATTTCAAAAATTTATTTGTTTTATATCAGCCTAAAGATATTGTAGGAGGCGATTTTTATTGGTATAGATCTTTTGCTGAAATAAGTGTTATTGCTACTGTAGATTGTACAGGTCATGGAGTTCCTGGAGGTTTTATGAGTATGATGGGTAGTTTATTGTTAGACAAAATCGTTGATGAGAATAAGTTGAATACGGGTGATATTTTAAAAGAACTGAATAATGAGATTGTAAGGGTGTTAGATCAAAAAAGTGGTGGAGTGATTCAAGATGGGATGGATATTGCATTATGTGTATTCAATACAGAAAATAGAACCTTGTCATTTAGTGGAGCACGTAATGGAATTATGATTTTGAAGAATAACCAGGTAAGGTACTTTGATGCAGAAATATTTTCAGTTGGAGGGTCTTATTCAAAAAAAAGTCAATTACTTAAAAGGGATTTTAAAACACATTCTATTGAGTTAAATAAAAACGATTGGGTTTTTATGTATACAGATGGATACTATGACCAGTTAGGAGGAAAGGATATTACTTCAATGGGGATGAAATTATTCCAAGATAATTTAATGGATAGTTTGAGTGCTGTAGAATCAAAAGATGTTTTTCTAATGAACAAATTTAATTCTTGGAAAGGAGATTTACCGCAAATTGATGATATTTTGGTATTGGGATTTCAAGTTTAGATAGCAATAAATTCAAAAGGAACATCTACTAATATTTCCAATTCTTTTCCTCTGTCATGCATGATGCTGTGATCTTTTGGATATTTCCATATAGCATTTCCTTTATCACCTTCTAATTTTGTGAGAATTTGTATAAATTGTTTTGCGGAAGAAGAATTGAAATAGGTCAATTCGAATTCTATTGTAAGGTTGGTGGCTGAGCTTGATAAAAAGCCATCAATTTTACTTTTAGTTTCAACATAGAATTCTAAGGCATCTTCCATCATAGATATTCCTGAAATTTTCAGTAAACCTTTGTCTTCATTAAATTCAATTATTGTATCACCCAAATCAGCCATAATAGTTTATTTATATATTGGAATAAAAACTCCCATTTTTAAATAGAGTCCATTGTCCTTATTATTTATTTCATAATCAATAAATGATTGATTATATCTCCTTACATCAATTAATCCAACACCTGCTTTAACATCATCATTTAGCGCATTTTTCTTTAATGTTTCTAAATATACTTTATTAAGATCATCTTTAGAATATTCATTGATTTTATTGATATGCATTTCCATAGTGGAGTAATCTCCAGTTTTCAATGAATTTCCTGTGCAAATATAGACTCCTGAATTTACTCTAAATAAGCAGAAGACACCCTCTATGTATTCATTAACTGATTTTCCGTGTCTTGCTATGTTTTGGATAAGCTCAACTCCAGAATGAAAAATTCGAAAATTATTGAACTCCTCATTTTTAGAATAAGTTTGTGTATTTGCTTTTAGTATATTTAAAAGAGATTGAGTGTTGTTTTTTGAGAAATCACCTTTGAAAAAAAAGACAAGATCATTGTCATTAATATCATTATATGATTGAATATTGTCTTCAATATTTATTTTTTGGTGTTTAGTTAATTCAACCCCTCTTTCAGATGAAAGGTCAAGCTGATAATTGAATTGAAAATCATTATTTTCTAAGGGTTCAAAATTATGCTGAATGGGGTTTCCGGACTTTCTTGCCATGTCTATTAAGCCTAATCCAGCACCTCCTTTGTCAGAAAATTGTCCAGACTGAAGTATTTCTTTATAAAGAGTTTTAAGCTGATCAGCATTAAGTTTATTTAATTCTTTCAGCTTTGAGCTTAAAAACTCATGTGCTTTTTTATTTATTCGATTAGATGAAAAAATATTTAAACTATCCTCAATACTTCTTACACCAAAAAAGTCATTGCTTTTTTCTTCTTGGCCTCCATGTCTTACAATGTTTTGAAAAACTTCTATCATCAAAAATGACAGTCTTTTTTTAACTGACTTATGATTGTCGTGCTCAGTTAAAGCAACGATGTGCTCAGAAAATGAATCTGAGAACATTCCCTGGTAAAACATGCTGATTAGATCATTAGAAAAATGTTCATTTAAAGCATGTATTTTACTTAAATAATTAATAGTTGATTTTTAATTCATTAAATGATCATCACCATATAATTCAAAATAATCTTCAGGTTCATTTAATAGATATTCATATTCATTTTTAAACATTCTAGAGAGTAGTTGTTTGATCTGTCTTTCTTCAAAAACGTCAATATTTTGCCTGTTTTTGCTGGCGTAATTTTCAATTAATTTTATACAAAGCCTTTCATATTTTGTAAGGTTTTTGGCTTCTATATCAATTTTCCATTTTTCCATTTGATGCTACTAAAATAAAATTTTTTATGGATTGAAAATATATTATTTTTAATAAGAGTACTAAATTTTAGAGTTTAATTTTTCAACTATTTTCACCATGGCTAACGTATCCATTTCACAATAGTCTAATAAATCCCTTCGTACAGATTCAAATTTTTTATTCTCCTTATTTGTTATTAATTGTGTAAAAGTATGGCTGGCTAGCCCTCCATCTTGAATTTGAAGTTCATTGTAGGTAAGTTCATTATCTAAAGCTGGTAGTACTTTTTTTATAGAATAGGAACCTTTCATCTCTTTAGTATAATACCATTTCTTTTGAAAAGGGATCATAAGGTCTTTTAATCTATGTATGATCTTCTCTATTTGGTCTTTATATTCAGGAAATATATTTATTAATTCTTTTAACCTTCCTTTTTCAAAACTGATATTATATACTAAAATATCCCCTTCTGTCTTACAATCATTAATAAGCTGATTAATAAGCTCTTTTCTGGGGTCATTTCCATCAGGATTTGCTATATATTCAAAATGAGAGACAGTGCCATTAATTAATTTTTGTACATGAAGTGAATATTGAAATAACAATTGCTGATACGGTTTTGTGTTATTAAAAATTGGAATGGCTGTACTAAATGTTTCAAAATCTAAATAATACAATGGATATTTCAGGTCATTTAAGAATTTTGAAAGTTCAGTTTTGTTAATTATAGTTTTGTCTTCTAATTCACATTCAATTTGTATTTTTTGGTTTTTACTTAAATGAAAAGTGGAAGGGATGTCTTTAAAGTCTAAAATATTTTTTTTATAGAGTTCAAACTTTTTTTCCAGATTTAAATTTGAAATATCAAAAATTGAATAGGAGGGTACATGATTCCAGCAATGCTCTCTAAAATCGCAATTATATGGAGAAGTGCAATGAGAACCAATATCTATATTTGGAGTATCAGTTTTATTCAAAACATTTTTTAGCTCATTAATTTGATTAGGAATTGTTGGAAGTAAACTTAAAACTTGTTTATATACAGATTCAATACCAAAAAGATCTTTTAAATTTAATTTTCCTTGTCTTCTATACTGGTTATTAATATAAACTATGGATACATCTTTTAATTCAATACCTGAATGTTGAATGACATAAGTTTGAATTGTTGCATCCATAATATGAGTAGATGAAACACTTGTAGAACTTTTTACTTCATATGCTTTCCATCCATCTTTATCTCTAACAAGAATATCAAGGATAGCAAGAACACCATCAAATTGAAAAGCTGCTTCATAGATTACTTTTTGCCCATTTTTAATGAGCTCTTTGGTTTTATTCAAAGCCTCACTAAAATCATAATAACTTTTTGAAGTACAATCTATACCATCTGGAAATAAATCTTGTGCTAGCTCACCTACTTTTGAGCCTTGCTCAAAAATAGCCAATTGCATTTCAGATAGTTCATCTCTAAGGTGCTTATTGTGTTTATTTAAATAAAGAGATTTATGACATTTTAATCCTCTTATGAAAGTAGACTTGGATAGTACATGCTTTCCCATTGTAGAAAATTAATTTGTTAGCATATTGTAATCTATGATCTCCTGTTGTGTCATCCAATGAATATTATCAGCAGAAGCAGCATTAATGATAAAGAAATAAAGGTCTTCTGCCTCTTGATCTGAAAAACCAATACTTTTATAAAAGTCAATATAAGGTTTATGCTCAGCATGTTCTGTGTGATAATCAGTAGCCTCACTACTACCATCACTCCATGCATGAACACCTATTTTAGCTCCAGTTTCCATTGTTCGGACAGTACCTGCAAGAAAAAGATCTACTGCACCAGATTGTATTTTTCCACTTGGAGGTAAATGTGTGTTAATGGCGTGATCTTTTAAATTGAGAGCAGCTTTGAACATTTCTTCATCATTTCTAGATCCAGGGCAATCTTCCATTATTATTAATCTAATATTAGGGTAATTTTCAATTAATTTTTCAAATTGTTGGTCAATTCTACTTCCCATGTCTCCATCCATTACAACAGTTGTGTCATTAGAAACATAAAAAGGACCATAACGGTCCATATATCCTTTTTTACAGGAGTTAAATGAAAATAAAAGGGATATTAAAATAATAGAAATACTTATGAATTTGAGGTGTTTCATTATTAGTTGATATTGATGATCTTTTGATTATAAATTCTGTTTTTTTTGTCAATAAGAATTATATAATAAAAACCACTGTCCAGAGGATATGTAATATTTATTTTTCTTTCAAGTATATTAGAAATCGCATGAATTTCTTTTCCTTGATGATTCACTATTTTAATCTCCAAAGGAGGCTTGATCTTTTTATTTAATTCTAATGAGAAATTTGATTTCGATGGATTTGGAAAAACTTTGATCATTTCAGATAGCTGTGTTTTTTCGGGGTCAATCGAAGTGATAATGCCATTGACCTGATCTACTACATCAATACAATTTCCTAGTTCATAAAAGTCAACAGTTATAAAATTGGGAAATTTGTTTTTTTCCTGTTGACATTGTAGCACTCTATTGATGAAATAAGGGTTAGCATTTACAATAGCTGATTGAGCTTCATCTCCAGTTCCAAGTACACTGTTAGTTACAAAATGATTTAAAATAAAAAGATCGTTGATTGAATCTCCTCTGTTGAAATCGCAGCTAAAATCATTTTGACTATGATTGGTGTAATGGGTTTCTACAGCATGATCCCATACATAATGGTACCAACTTTGATTTGCACTTGCATCATCGACATCGGAAAAAATAACTAATCGTTCACCATTATTAATCATGTTTTGTAAGGTAGGCCAGCTGTTTCCAGTAGTATGAGAGTACAGGAATGGCATTAATCCTGCTTGAGTAAGCTCATACTCAATTTCATTAGCAGAAATATAACATTCCAAAATTATGGTTACTATTTCACTTGGGTTAAGGTCTAAAAAGGTTTTAATGTCAGATAAATAATCTAAAAAAGGTGCAGATCCTAATATTGATGTTCCATGGTATACAGTTGGGGTGCCAAGCACATCATAAACATCTATCATTAATGCTCTTACCCCATTATTTAACTGTGAAGTAATGTTGAAATTTTGATTGGGTAGACTAAAGTTGTCTTCTCCAGAATTATATGCATTGTGTGTTGTAAGGTAAGCTACTTCATTGTATTTTTTATTGCACAATAAGGCTGATCCATTACATTGCCCTTTAACATTGATAGTCAATAAAGGAAAAAGAATTATTATTAATAAACGGTATTTTATCAGATTAAGATAATACAATGTAATCATTTATAGCATTGGATAGATTTGTCAAGTTATATGGTTTAGTTAAGAAATGTTTGACTCCATATTTTTCCTTGAGCATATTTTCATCATCAAATTTATTGGCGCTTAAAAAAACAATAGGGATTTCTGAAAAACTAAATTTAGATTTTCTGATATTTTCAGAAGTTTCAAAACCTCCCATTATAGGCATTTCAGCATCCATTAGAATAAGGTCAAAATTGTTCTTTTTAAGTAGTGATAATGCTTCTTTTCCATCATTGGCAATATTTACTTGGAGGTTCCAGTCATTAAGTATTTTTGTAATTAAGGTTTGATTCATTTTGTTGTCTTCAGCTAATAGCACAGTTCCATTTCCTTTTAAGTCTTTAAAATTCATTTTACCATTACCTTCAGGATTTGTTTTTATTCCTTTTTTTAGAGTTATAAAAAAGCTGAAAGTGCTTCCATAACCAAAATTACTAGAGACATTTATTTCACCATTCATTAGCTTTACCAACTGACTAGTGATAGATAGACCTAAACCTGTACTAAGTATTCCAGACTTCTTTTTATCTTCAATTAAATTATAGGGTTTAAAAATATCTTTTAAAAATTCTTCTCTTATACCCACCCCTGTATCAACTACTTCAAATTCAATTTTAATATTGTCACTCCCAATCTCATTGATCTTTAATTTTGAATGTATAGAGCCTTTATCCGTAAATTTTATTGCATTTCCTATTAGATTTCTAAAGATTTGTTTGATTCTGTTTATGTCTCCATATACATATTTATTTTGAAAATCTGTTTCGAATGTAAATTCTACTTCTTTATTAACAATAGACCTTAGGGATTTGCAAACCATAATATAGGTTTCGTTAATATTGAAATTGTCATTATAAAGTGTGATGTTTTTCTTTTCAATTTTTGAAGTATCTAGTAGGTCGTTAACAATGTCAAGCATTGAATAGGATACTTCTTTAATGATATTATTGTATTCTATTTGTTTTTTTGATAGTGCATTTTCACTAAGTAATTCATTATATCCTATAATAGAAGTAAGAGGTGTTCTTAATTCATGACTCATAGATGTGAAAAATTCAGTTTTTATTTCAATTGCATTTTCAGCGACTTCCTTTAATTTAATATTCTCAAGGTATTTTTCTTGAAGTTCATTTTGTTTTTTGTTTAGGACATCTAATTTTTGACCTGCAAAAGAGGCAAAAAGACCTAAGAAAATAGGAGCAGTGTCAATGATCCATAATAATGCTGATTCTTGATGAAGTAAAACTACTTGATTAATTGACCAAGAATTTTTTTCAATTAATAGTATAACAATAGCTATTACTGGAAAAAATAAGCCAAATAATGCTCCATATAGCATGTAGTTATGTCTATGTTTTTCAAATGGAGTCATAATGATATCAAATGCTTGCCTATTAATATAATCAATTAATAATTAATAATTTGTATAAATTTTTCTTGTTAGTAGTTTTTGTATTTATAATATACAGTCCTTTTGCTAGGCTTTCTGTATTTAAAATACATGTCGATGATCTTATGTTTTGTTGATTTAAAATTATATTTCCATTAATATCAATGATTTTAATTTCATTAATAAGTGAATAACTTTCTAGTAGCTCAATAGTTGCCTTATTTTTTGCTGGATTTGGATATATTTTAATACTATTTTTTAACGTATTCAATTTTCTATCGGAAGTAATTTCAGCATTGATATAAAATTCACTAGAATCCTGATGTCCAAAATTTCCATTACCAGAAGATATAGTAAGTCCATTTAGGTCGGAAAGTTCCCATGACCCATTATTTCCACCTGTTTGACTTCCACTACTTAGGCCATCTCCATTAGAATCGTAAATATTAAACTGATAACATTCAAAAAGTAGTAAATAAAGTGTGTCATTAATAGTAGTATTTGCCTGAGTTCCCCCACCATTAGGGTCGCAATTATAGGGTCCTCCACTGTGTAGTGTTAGGCCACTTTGTGCCTTAATATCCCATGTTGTTTCTGCACAATTTTCATCTAGTGTTAATTGTAAATGAACTGGGCTTATTGCATCAGGAAAACATGAAGAGGTCCCTAATTTTAAGATGAATCCATCAAAGTTACCTTCGGATGTTATTTCTTCTAATACACTACTTGGATTAAAATCAATTGTTTCTTGAAAATCACCAGCAATTATAATATTTGAATTAATGTCTACATGAATATCATTTCCATAATCATCTCCATTCCCACCTAATGATAAGCCAAATTTAAAATCACCGTATTCATCTAATTTGAGTATAAAAACTTCTTGATAACCATTGGAAAAAATATTATTGACAATTGGGCCGGGGTCTATATCCACAGAGCCTCTATAAAACCCAGTAATGTATACATTGTCATTTTGGTCAGTGGTAATAGATTTCCCTCTATTGAAATCAGGGCTGCCTATGCTTTTAGCCCAGCTAAAATTTCCTAAACTATTTAGCTTTAGAATATAAATATCTTCATAGCCAGATGAAGTTAAAGTGTAATTGTTTACAGTGTTATTGAAATCAACAGTAGAGCTAAAATATCCTGTAGAATAGATGTTGTTGTTTTGGTCAATATGAATTTCTATGCCTCCATCTTCTCCATTTCCTCCTATTTGGTTTACAAAAACAAGGTTCCCTGATAAATTTAGCTTCTGAATAAAGATATCACTACCGCCTGAAGAAGTTAGGTTGTTAGTTCCATTTCCAGGGTCAAAATCTGCAGTTCCTTTGAAAGATCCAGTTAAATATACAAATCCAAGATTGTCAATGTCTAAAGAGTTTGAAACATCATTTTCAGTTCCTCCCATTGATTTTGCAAAAACAAAATTGCCTAAAAAGTTCAGTTTTAAAAGGTAGATATCTTCTCCTCCTGCTGAAGTGATATTATAGGTCCCATTTCCAGGATCAAAATCTACAGTATTTCTAAAGGAGCCTGTGATGTAAATATTTGAAAATGGATCTATTTTGATTGACCTTCCATAATCAAAATTAGAACCACCGAAACTTTTTGCCCATTCTAAATCTCCAGACGAATTTAACTTTTGAATAAACACATCATATTGTCCATTAGAAATTAGATCAAAAGTAGAATTCCCAGGGTCAAAATCGACTGTCCCTTTAAATACACCTGTTGTATAAACATTTCCATTTAGATCAACAGTTAAATTAAGTCCATAATCAAAATTACTGCCTCCCATAGATCTAGCCCATATTAAATTTCCAGAGGGATCAAGTTTTTGAATAAATATGTCACTTTCGCCTATTGCTGTTATAGAATTAGTGCTTGGACCAGGATCAAAGTCTACAGTGCCTTTAAAGGCTCCTGTAATGTATATGTTACCGTTTTGATCGGTTGAAACTGCATTAATTTGATCTATTTCATTACTTCCTATTTTATTTACCCATTCAAATGATTGAGAATTCATTTTAAATTGAATAGAAAGAAAAAATAATATGAATAAAAGCTTTAATGTTCCCATAAAAGTTTGTTTTATGTGGAGGTAGCTTTGTGAAAAATACGAATAAATTAGGTTAAAAAAATTATAGTTCAACAGCCATTATTAAAACATCATCTATTTGCTCATTATTTCCTCGCCATTCATGTAGAGCATTATAGAATATATTTTTTTGTTCATGAAGAGGAGTATTTGTTGAATTGAGAATCATTTCAGTTAATCTTCTTTGAAGGAATTTTTTATTTTTTGCCCCTCCAAATTGATCTATGTAACCATCTGAAAACATATAAACCCTATCTCCTTTTTTAATAGGTATATCGATTTCAATAGGCTTTTCTCCACGTTTGTTCATTTCGCCTACAGAACATAAAATAGGATTGTAGATCTCAATTTTACCATTTGATAGAACAATAATAGGTCTTCCAGCTCCTGAATACTGGAATGAATTATTTTTTTTATTGAAAACACAAATAGAGATGTCAATACCATCATGTCTAATTGAATTTTCATCTTTATGCATTGCATTATAGATACCTATATCTAATAACTCGATGGCTTTTGCAGGTGATTTTGTTTTGGGGTCTAGCACTATCTGATTTAATAACTCACTACCCAGCATAGATAAAAAGGCGCCAGGGATTCCGTGACCTGTACAATCGGCAGTAGCAATGATCATGTAATCTTTATTTTGCTTAAACCAATAAAAATCACCACTTACAATATCCCTAGGTTCATAATAAATAAAATGATCAGCAAAGTAGTTGTTAAGAATTGAATGATTTGGGAGGACAGACTCCTGAATTGTTTTAGCATAAAGAATACTATCTGTAATGTTTTTATTTTTTAATTCAATGACTTCTTTTTGGTTTTCTACAATTTCCTTTTCAGAATTAAGTTCTTTTGTTCTTATGGCTACCTTATTTTCTAAGACCCATTTGTCCTTTTGAATTTTAAGAGTTCTAATACGCATAATGACAATAAAAATGATAAGAATGGAGAAAAAACAAAGTGAGTAGAACCATATTGTATTCCAGTAAGGGGGGGTGATTTCAAATTCATAGGTTTTTATTTCAGATTCATATAGATCTCCATTAGCTGCTTTTACTTTAAACATGTATTTCCCAGGTGGAAGATAGGAATAAGTTGCAGTTGTGTTTTTGCTCCATGGTGACCAGCTTTCATCAAAATTATCAAGCATATATTGGTATTTTACTTGATGAGGATTGGTGTAGTGTAGTCCAATGAAATCAAAAGTGATGTAATTTTCGTTGTATTTAAATTCATTTTTTAATGCAGCTATTGATTCACGAAGGAATAATTTCTTTTCGGTAATGTGTAGTTTGGGAGGAGTTGTGTCTTCACTTATGTTATTTGAATTACATTCAATCACTCCTTTTACTGTTCCAAACCATAAATTTCCTTTTTGGTCTTTAAATTTTGCATTTTGATTACATTCTATACCTAAAAAACCTTGATTTAAGCCATAATGCTTAAATAGGTTTACATTTTTATTGTCAGGAATAGAAGTAATTGGCATCATATCCAAACCAGTATTTGTTCCAGCCCATATATTTCCTAGATTATCTGCTATTACTAAATATGGATTATCTGAACTTAATCCATTTTTACTTGAAAATTGTATGCAATTATCACCGTTATATTTAAAAATACCTCCACCTATTGATCCAATCCATAAATTGTTTTGTGTGTCTTCTGTAATAGATCCAGCTCTAAGGTTTAATAGACCTTGATTTTCATTAATATGATTAAATTCATGACCATTCCAGTAGGTGATACCCGCGTCATTGCTTCCAAAGTAGACTATCCCTTTAGAATCAACAAAAACAGTCCAGAAAGAATTACTACATAAGCCATTATTCTTATCATATACTTCTAATGAATATTCATTATTATCTAAAGCGATTTTCGTGATACCATGATACAAGCTTGCAAGCCAAATATTATGCTCTTTATCTTCAGCGATACTAATAATGAAATTATTCGACAACCCATTATTTACTGTAAGATGTTTAATAATATTGAATTCACTATCCATTATAAAAACTCCATTTTCGGTACCCAACCACATTAGTGACCTGCTGTCTTGAAAAATATAATTAACATCTTCAAATTCAATCTCAATAAGGTCAGAAAGATGAATTACATTTTTTAAAGAAAAATTAGAGTTCTGATGGAATTCTAATACATCAATAGTTTGTTTGCCAGCAATCCATAACCTAGATAAATCATCCATACAAATAGATGATATCTGGTCATTTTTGATTCCTTGTGATTCATCGAATGTTTCAAAATTAGCAGGCACTAATTGAGATAATCCATTTCCATGAAATCCAAACCAAATATTACCTTCATTATCCTCAAGAATACAGTATATTTTACTATTAGGAAGACCATTCTTCGAATTGATGGTTTGTTTTTTATCTCCAATTATAGATAAGGTGCCTTTGTCATTACTTAACCAAATCTGCCCTGATTCACATGCAATTAGTTGTTCATATGAATCATTTAATAATATTTCTTTTTCAATTTTGTCAGCACTTAAAATTTTTATTCTATTGGAAGTTAAAACATAGAGATCTCCATTTCCATTCCAATCAAAATCAGTTATATTTTCTCCTTTAAATAATTCACTTTTTAAGGTGAGATCATTGTTTAATACTTGTAATCCATTGTTAGTTGCAAGAAATAATTCTTCGTCTTTAGATTTTATTTGGTTTTTTTGAAAAGCTGTTTCAAGTTCAATATTTTTAGATTGAATTATATCATTCTTATAGATAAGATGTTGCAATGAATATAGAACATTTAAGACGGAGTCCTCAGATCTTATAATTGAGAGAATTCCATCATTCCAAGGTGTAGTAGCTATTAAATTGTACTTTCCTTCAATAGGGAAAGTTTTTATTGTTTTTTCATTGTTAATACATGTAAACCCTTCATATCTATGTCCTAACCATATATTTTTGTTTTTATCCTGACATATTTTTGTAACATGGTTTCCTGCGATTCCATCTTTTTGATTATAGTCTGTAAATTCTATACCATCAAAAATGGCAACACCGCCTTGTGTTCCTAGCCAGATATATCCTTTATCATCCTGAAATATGTTGTATACTGAATTTTGTGGAAGGCCATCTTTAAGGTTAAAATTTCTGAAATTGAAATGTTGAGATAACCCATTAAAAAATAAGGATAAGGAAATAAATAGGATTAATATCTTTTTCATTTAAGCTCTTAAAATGATGGATTTAACAAAGGTATATTTTTTAGCTAATGAACTTATTGTTTTTCTGGTTGTAATAGTAATTAAATATAGTTGCTAAAATCATGAAAATCAAATTATTCTTTTTTCTATTATTATTCCCTTTTTTAATGTCAAATATTCATGCTCAGGGTAATTCTGAGATTGAATTAACACTAAATAACCATAATTGGATCTTAGTAGATAAATATCATATAAATGAAAATAAAGAGCTTTTATCCTCTTATAAAATGGTATTTACTAATGCTAGAAATTTTAGAATGCCTGGATATAGTATACAAATAAAAAACAATGGTGAATTGTCAGCAGGTAATTACCCCTTATGTGGAACAGGTCCTCAAATATGGTCAAGTTTAAGTGGGTTTTGGGAGTTTATGAATCAAAATACTATTGTGTTTAATTACACTGACAATGAAATGCATTATATGAATATGGAGCCACCATCAGAAAATAATAAGCTAATATTCAAACCTAGAAGAGAACTTTATGAAGTTAGTTTGATTAATGATCAATATATCGGATTAAGTCCTATTAAATAAATCATTTTTTAATGAATTTCTTAGTAAGAATTCCTTTATTGCTTTTCAATAAAATTAAATAAGTGCCAGCATAATAATTGCTGATATTTAATTCTTGAGTATTATTTCCATTAAGAGAATAATTATCAATTAATCTACCAGAAATATCATAGATTTCAATATGATCTGTACTTAAAGTATTGCTAAGAATAATATTAATAGTATGATTAGCAGGATTAGGATATACAGACCATAAGTTATTTGTTTTAGACTCTATTCCGACAGAGTAAGCATAAGTAGTTGAGGAGAAGGCACATCCATTAGGGTCAGTAATAACTACAGTATAATTTCCAGATTGATTAGGAGTGTAGGTGTCGTTTGTTGCTCCATTGATCAAATTTCCATTATCATACCATTGAAATGTCCAGCCAGTAGGTGCAGTTGTGAAAAGATCAAGATTTACATCCATATTTATAGATGCAATTATGTTTGTATCACAGTAAACAGCAAAGATAGTATCAGATGAAGTAGCACACCCAAAATTATTAAAGGCAACAACATGGTAATAGCCTGTCTCAATAATAGTATCTGTTGGATTGGTATGCCCAGCCATTATTGTATCATTTGCATACCATTGTAAGCCATATTGTGAAGAATCTGTAGATAGAACAAAGTTGACAGGATCAAAATTAATGTTCGGTTGTCCAGGGTAATCATAGATGTTAATAGTGTCAATACTTTGAATAGATGGAACAGGGTAAATTTGTTGGTAATCAATATTATACCCGACATCAGCATAGCTACCTGCGTTACAGTTTCCACACCCACCAAAATTAATCACATGTGAGCCAATAAAATCATCAGCACCGTATGTAAATTCAGAAGTGCTAGTGGCAGCGGCAGATTCGTCAGCATCAACTACTGCTATTTCATAGCTGTTATTAGGGTCTAGGGTAATGTTCATTGTCCATGTTATGGGGCCGTCATTGTTGTACTCATAATTTGACTGATAGATCAGGCTACCATTTTCATAAAGTATAAAATAAGGATCTGGTTCATTGCCATTCAATAGCTCCCATCCCCATGGTGCCCCTGTCCAACTTTCTGTTACACTTAATATGGATACACTAGTTAATGTGTAAAGATCAATAGTGTCTAAATTGTTATAAGCCTCATAATTTACAATGTATTGACCAGGACTATTGTATTGCTGACTTGGAGGGTTTTCAAGTGTGCTAGTATTACCATTTCCAAAATCCCAATAATAGGCTAGCTGACCGAGATTGTTATTGTTAAAATCTATTGTGACAGGACTACATCCACTAGTATTACTCATTGTAAAGCCTGTGTTTCCGCCACCTGGTGACCCTGTTGTGATTTCCATAAATACGAAAAAGGAAACAGGTATGTTAGTGAGTGTTTGACCTGAAGCAACTACATCTACCAAAATACTCACTTCAATATCATAATTTCCAGCAAGCAAAGGAGTTCCAAATATATTTACACAGCCATATTGGTCATTTTGGGGATTGTAATTACATCCATTGGATGAATTATTGCAATCCCAATTAAGGCCAACAGGCAAGGCCAGATTGACTATATTAAAATTGGTTATAGTTGCACCCATTGTATCCAAGGGCATTACAAAAGTTATGTCTTCGTTGTAAAGTTGACCAACATATCCTGTAGGCATTGAATCAGGGTAGATTCCTGGCTGAGTATATGTGTAATCAATATTGCAAATTTGTGAATAGGTATTAAAATGGATTAATCCTAGAATAAAAAGAAATAAGATCTTATAAATGTTTCTCATATGAAATGCTTATTTGAAGCCCTTAAGATACTAATTTTAGGGGAAATGCTATAAAAAGTAAAAATGACATATTATCATTTTCATTAAATGAATAAATTTATCCAACTATTTGATGCCAATAAAATGAAAGCTTTAAAATCATTATTTCTCTTAAATCCAGAGTTAACTTACCTTAATCATGGTTCATTCGGAGCTTGCCCTGAACCTGTTTTTAATGAGTATCAAAAATGGCAATTAGAATTGGAAAAAAGTCCAGTTCATTTTATGTTAGAGAGAGCACCTATATTACTAAAGGAAGCCAGGGAAAGATTAGCTAAATATATTGGCTGTTTTGCTGAAGATCTTGTATACACTACAAATCCTTCTTATGCTATTAATATCATTGCAAAAAGTATTGATCTTAAAGCAGGGGATGAGATTCTTTCAACAGATCTTGAATATGGGGCAATGGATCGTACATGGAAATATTATTGTAAACAGAAAGGTGCTAAATACATAAGGCAGAAAATTCAATTGCCTATTTGTAATAAAGAGCAAATAGTTAATGAGATTTTCAATGGTTATACAAATAAAACTAAAGCACTTTTTATAAGTCATATTACAAGTACAACAGCTTTGATACTTCCTGTAAAGGAAATTTGTGATAGGGCTAAAGAGTTAGGGCTAATGACTATTGTAGATGGTGCTCATGTGCCAGGGCATATACCATTAAAAATTAAAGATCTTAATGTAGATATATATACTGGAGCATGTCATAAATGGATGCTTTCACCTAAAGGGGCATCTTTTTTATATGTCAATAAAAAAATTCAAGATCTCTTTGACCCTTTGGTCATTAGTTGGGGTTATGAAAGTGATGATCCTTCTGATTCAAAATTTATAGATTATCATCAATATCAAGGTACAAGGGACATAGCTGCATTTTTAACTATTCCAAGAGCTATTGACTTTTTAGAAGAAAATAATTGGTTAGAGGTTTCTTTAAATTGTAAGAAGTTAGTTTTGGATAATTATGAAAGTCTGTGTGGTGTATTGGGTTCTTTACCTATTTGTCCTTTAAATAGTGATTTTTTAGGTCAAATGTGTAGTGCGCCTATCAAATCAAATAATGAAATTAAATTAAAAGAGGTTTTATTCAATAAATATAAAATTGAAATCCCATTAATGAAATCCGATGATCAATTATTCATTCGAATGTCTGTTCAGTGTTACAATTCTCAGAAAGATATTGATTGTTTATTCAATGTATTGGAAGAATTAAATAAATCTTCTGATTTAATTCATTAAAGTTTTTGTCTTTTATGACCTTTAGTTCTTCTAGAAGTAAATAATGCATTTCTCATATTTGCCCATTGAAAGGAGATCTCAAATCCTCCTTTAGAAGCTGCACTTAAATTAGAAACGGTAAGCTCATACAGAATTCCGATTTTGTAGCTCCCAAATTCAAATAATACTTGAGGGGCTAAAGCATCTTTAAACCTGTGTACAAGTCCAAAACCAAAATAGGATTCATTGTATACACCTGTATATTTAGTACCGTTTTTCATTCTTGCTTTCATCATCAAATTCAGCATGGTTTGTTGATGAGGTCCCTGATCCATAAAAACAAAAGATCCAGCAGCAGACCATTCAGAACCAGGTATGTCAATTTCTGCACCTCCATGTAATACTATTTTAGAATTAAGCTGGTCAGAAGTTCCGTTATTGTATTTTAATTTTGGAGTTGTAATGTGAAAAAACGCAGCTCCAGCATATAGACTAGATATTTCATTTCTAATAAGTGTGCTTTTAGTTCCTCTATAATTGTAGAAAATACCTGCCCCGAAATCTTCATGGAAATAGGATGAAATACTATTGGACTCATTAGATGGAGCTTGCATATCAAACTCTGTACCATTGAATTGATTCCCCCACATTAAAGAATTGATATTACCACTTCGTTGGGCTCCTCCAATTTGAATAGCAGCAGAAACAGTTTGATTTTCAGCAACAGGGATAATTCCAGCTACTGAAATATTTAATTGATTGATGCCGAATTTCCCATCTCCTGCAATGTCATTGTAAAAAGACAATCCCAAACCTAGGTAGCTTTTATTAGGGCCATTGTCGTTTTTTAATAAATTAAGATCAAAAGAAAATTGAGAAGTGAAATAAGAATTCTGGATGCCATACCATTGTTTGCGATTTGATAATGTAATTCGCTCCCATCCTTCAAAAACACCGACAGTAGCAGGGTTGATCAATTGAGGGACCATGGGTGTTTGTGTAAAATGTATATCCTGCCCATTTATATAGATAGGAAATAGAAAAAATATAATGGGAATTATAAATTTCATTTCATCAACGAATTAATGTAATATTTCCATGTTTAACCTCAGAATTCCCATCGTTATAGATTACATTTATTTTGTAAATATAAACACCAGAATTAACAGGTGTTCCATTAACAGATCCATCCCATAGTTGATCGGTAGATTTAGAATTAAATAAAAGCTGTCCCCATCTATTATATATATCCATGCTAAAATTCAATACATCGACTCCAGCAAAAATGTCAAGTAGGTCATTGTTTCCATCTCCATTCGGTGAAAATGCAGAAGGAATATTAACTCCATCGTAGGTTGGAGTAGGAGGATTTCCGTCTAATCTAAAATGAGCAATGAGGTTTTGTGGGCCTGTAATTTGGAAAGAATTGTCAGATGAGTCCAAGGGTGATGTAAATGGGTCGCTAATGGATGATTCCCAGTAATCAAAAATATATCCTGTATTGGCATTTGCTTTTAAAAGAATGTCAATTCCGCCATAATAATCACCAATAAAAGGATAGTTATTAAGCCATATTGAATTTACTTTTATATCTCCTGCACCAGCAGGGTTTACATCATATGTGATTTCATAAGGACCATCTAAATTATAGCAATCTACCATTCCTTGTTGAATGGCTAAACATCTGTCATTAATAAAAGTTCTTAAATTCTGAACATTATTATTCCATGTATTCATGCTGCTTCCCCACTTAGCAACCTGTCCAGGCATTTCAGGTTCAATTATGGCAATTAAGCTATCTAAATGGTTAATCATGTAATCGCAGCTATAAACGGTGTTTCCAAGATCGATAAAACGAGAAACATAGAATTGGTAGAATGTAGGGTTGTCCATTAATTTAACAAGAATTTCAGTATGTCCTTGTCCTCCGGGATCTGGTAAAGTCTCTGGATCACAGGGGTCTGCATTTGCAGATTGGTTAGGAATTCCAGTGTAATTGATGTAATGCCCAAAAGTAGCATCCATATCCCAAAGAACATATCTCCATTTTTTCTTATCTCCAGAGGGTTCAAGTCCTCTCCACCAAGCAGTATTCCAGTTTAGCCAATCCATGCAAACGGTATAGCTATTCAAACAGAAATAATCAACCAAACTTTTCCAGTTGTAAAGACTATCCACATAGTCAAAATTTGCTTGAACTGTCATGTTGTTACTTTGAATATAGTTACGTAATGAATTCCAATCGGATTGGGCATAAGGAGCTCCAAATTGTTCCCATGTGCCACCCCATGTCTTTAAAAATTGTATGAATTCAGGACTGTTGTTGTATTTTTCATCCTGATCATAATATTCATCTAAAAAATCACTATCACCCACTTTTTCTCTAAGCTCATAAACGCCCCAATATTCACCATTGACATAAAGAATACATGGTTCGTATGATCTTTCGTCTAATCTCAATCCACCAACTTGAGATAAGGAATGTACATAGGCGTCTCTAATATGAGCGCCTCCATTTTCAAAAGAGACATTATCGTTAGCAGCAGCTTTAATGATTAACCTTTGGTGATCATCTCTGTTTTTACCTCTAAAGATTTGGTGTTGAATGGCATAGTTATATCCTTGTTGGTCTCGCATAATAAAATCTATACCTCTTTGATCATATGACCA
This sequence comes from uncultured Flavobacteriales bacterium, assembly GCA_964430245.1. Lineage (GTDB taxonomy): Bacteria > Bacteroidota > Bacteroidia > Flavobacteriales_D > Parvicellaceae > CAYSEW01. The sequence goes on along the minus strand of CAYSEW010000010.1, from coordinate 53,446 downwards.
ACTATCATTACCATGTTTGTTGTAATCTCCAACTCCTTCATCTATTAAAATACCTGCACTGGAAAAGTATTCAATGGCACCTAAAAAGTTATCATAAAAAGCATTGGGGTGCTGGTCATTAATAAAGCTGTAAATGTCATCTCCACATATAGATACAATAGGAACAGTATGAGTAGAATTAATAAAATAGGTATTAGTTTCAATAAAACTATGAGGAACATTAGGGTCTGAGCTTATAGCAATAGCTCTTATTACCGTATTTGTATTAATAGAGATTGGACCAGAAACAGTATTTGAAGAAATAGTAGGTGTGGTTCCGTTATTAGTGTAATAAAGGGTAACATTTGGATCAGGACTACTGATGTTTAAACTAATATTTCCTGTTTGATAGCCTGGAACAATATCAAAAATAGGCGTAGTAGCATATTCAGGTTTTGGATTTGCATTAGCTGCATTTGGAGTTGGTGAAGTAAATAAAGCCCAAGTAGCACTACCATCAGCATCTCTTCCTCTAGAGTGACCTGGTTTACAAGGTATCATTTGGACTTGGTCAACAATGTTTCCAGCGGCATCAGTGATAATAATTTCTTCAGGTTTAGTTTGTGTTAATTTGAAGGAAGTATGAATGTTACCACCAGAAACCTCATCTCTTCCTGAACAAAAGATAGTTGTTCTTCCTCCTGCAGGAACTGAACCACCTGTTAATTGACATTTAATAGGATTGTTAACATTATCAGATAAATACCAACCAGTTAGATCGACAGCGCTGCCAGATGGATTGTAGATTTCAAACCAGTCCACATAATTTCCATAATTATCGGAATAAGTGAATAAATTTGAAGCTGAATATTCATTAACTACAATCTGAGTGTGGAAAGTTGTGAATAGAGAAAATGTTATGAGGGTGATTAAGATTTTCTTCATTTAGAAGTGCTTATGTATATTAGAAGGATTTAATCCTGACATTAAGACTGAAAGGAATATCGAAAGTTGCTTCATTTGAGGTAGATATTGATTATATATATATAATATAAAGGTAACAAAAAATGAACATTTTATTTATATGTACAGCTAATAGGGATAGAAGTAAAACTGCTGAGCATATTTTTCAGAAGAAATATTCGAATTTTAGTTTTAGTAGTGCTGGTATTGATGAAAATTTATGTAATAAATTTAATGGAAAGCATGTCGATTTTGAAATGTGTGATTGGGCGGATAGAATCATCTGTATGGAGGAGCATCATGCTCAATACCTGTTAAAAAAAATGGGAAATGCTATTTTACATAAAATAGAAATTCTAGGTATAGAAGATACTGAGGACTACATGAGTAGCAATTTAATTATGAAGCTAAGGGATAAGTTTAACTTGTAATAACTTATCTAAATAGAGTTTTGTTAATTCTTAATTTAAGAATACAGGCATGAATTTTACATGTAAAGCTGCATTTACATATTTATAACCCTTTACTTGATTGTTGATAGACTTAAGAAGCTGATCCAAATGATTGTCACTACAATGATTTAACCTGTCTTCAATGTTAAACATCTTCCAAAAGCTTTCAATAAACGCTATTTTTTCAAATCTTGACATTGTTATAGTTTTTATACGTAAAAAGTATTGAAAAGATCATGCCATTTATTTAAAGGACTCATTTTCAAGGTTAAAGGATGCTTGGAATTAAGTAAATTACTTAGATTCTTCAATTAATTGAGCTACTTTTTCTTTTGTGAGATCTGCTAGTTTTTCTGGGGAATAATTAGAGTAGTTTTCTGGATTGATAGGTTCTCCAAAATTTACAGTGATTTTTCCTGGTCTAAGCTGAAAACTTTTGGGTGGATTTATTTTATAAGAACCAGCTATTCCTACTGGGATTATTTTAATATTGCTTGTTTTTGCAATGATAAAGCTGCCTCTCTTAAACATCTGTAATTCACCTGTTCTTGAGCGAGTTCCTTCAGGAAACGTTATTACATCTTTTCCTGTTTTTATAAGGCGACCTGCCTCTTTCATGCTTTCCATTGCTTTTTCTCTATTAGACCTGTCAATGAAGATCATGCCAATAGTGCTTATATACCATCCTATAAATGGTAGGTTTTTTAATTCTTTTTTTGCAATAAAATAAATCGGATTGATAGCTGATCTGTAAATGGCAATTATATCATAATTGGATTGATGATTTGAGCAAAATATTACATGTTCATCTAAATTAGCTATTCTTTCCCTATTTTTTATTTGGATATTAGCTCCAGCTAAAATGCAAAACATCCTAGCCCAAACATGTTTAGAGAAAAAAAAGGAGGTCTTAGGAGAGACTAATGCTATTAGCATAGCAATTGGTCCACAAATTATTGTGACTATTAGAATTAACAGCCATTGGATGCTATTTAAGATCAGCCACATTTATCATAGAGCTTGATCAAATCAAGCATTTGTATTGAGGACTTCCTCAGAATGGTATTCTCCTGAGTCAAGTTTCCCTTTAATCTTTTTAAATATTTTTATGGTATATTCTACATCGTCCAATGAATGAGCTGCTGTAGGTATTAATCGTAATAGTATCATCCCCTTAGGGACAACTGGGTATACAACTATAGAACAGAATAATGAATAGTTTTCTCTAAGGTCATAAGTAAGATTAGTAGCTTCACCTAAAGTACCACTTAGCATTACAGGAGTTACACATGAGTTAGAGTCACCTAGGTTAAAGCCAGCTTCTTTTAAACCATCTTGAAGTGCATTGGTGATTTTCCATAACTTTTCTTTTTGCTCTTTTTCTTTTAGTAATTCAAGTCGTTTTAGACCTCCTATTACTAGGGGCATTGGAAGAGATTTAGCAAAAATCTGAGACCTCATGTTATAAGCAAGATAATTGATGACATCATCTGTACTGCAAACAAAAGCACCAATACTTGCCATTGATTTAGCAAAAGTGCCTAGTAGTATATCAATTTCATCTTGTACACCTTGGTGCTCTCCTGCTCCTTGTCCTTTATCTCCTAGAGTTCCAAAACCATGTGCATCGTCTACCATTAATCGGAATTGATATCCTTGTTTTCTTAATTCAACAATTTCCTTTAATTTTCCTTGATCGCCACTCATTCCAAAGACACCTTCAGTAATTAATAAAATACCACCCCCAGATTCTTTGACGATTTTATTAGCTCTGTCTAATTGAATTTTGCATTTTTCTATGTTATTATGAGGAAAAACAAATCTCTTTCCTTGATGAAGTCTTACTCCATCCACCAAACATGCATGACATTCACTATCATAAACGATTACATCTTTTCTGTCAACTAAAGCTTCAATTGATGAAAGAAATCCCTGATAGCCAAAATTCAATAGGTAACAAGCTTCTTTATCCATGAATGAAGCTAATTCTTCTTCTAATTGTTCATGGTATTTAGTTTGACCGGACATCATCCTTGCGCCCATGGGGTATCCTAGTCCCCATTCTTTTGCTGCATCAGCATCTACTTTACGGATCTCAGGTAAATTAGAAAGTCCTAAATAATTATTGATACTCCATGTTAAAACTTCTTTGCCCCTGAATTTCATTCTTGGTGCAATTTCTCCTTCTAATTTTGGAAAAGTAAAATATCCATGAGACTCTTTTGCGTGTTGTCCTAATGGTCCTCTATTTTCCTTGATTTTATCAAAAATATCTTTCATTTAATTGTATTTCAATATTCAGATAGGGATAATAATCTGTAAGTTATCAAGCAAAAGTAAAATACTTATTATTGATAGCAAGGTTATTAATCAAAAATTATTAACACAGTATTTAATTTTTCTAGTCATAATTTTTTATTATAAAAGGCGTTAGTTCTTAAAAAAAGTATCTTTGTGCGCTAATGAAAAATCTTTTAAAATACCTTTTTCTTTTACTGCCGTTATTTTTGTTCATTAATTGTTCAGAATATAATAAGATTGTTAAAGGAACTGATTATCCGCTTAAATATGAAAAAGCAGTAGAATATTATGAAAAAGGTGATTGCTATAAATCATTACCCTTGTTTGAAGAATTAATGTCTTATTTCAGAATGACTGATAAAGGGGAAGATGTTTATTATTATTATGCAAAAACCCAATATTGCATGAGTGATTTTTATTTAGCTGGTTATTATTTTAAAAGATTTGCTAAAAATTTCCCAAATAGCTCTAGAGCAGAGGAATGCGCATTTAATAGTGCTGTTTGTTACATGAAAAATTCTCCTGAATATAATTTGGATCAATCCGATACTTATAAGGCAATAGATGAATTTCAATTGTTCATGAATAGATATCCTAATAGTGAATTAATTGATAGTTGTAATGTGTTGATAAAGGACCTAAGAAGTAAATTAGAGCTTAAAAGTTATGAGAAAGCACAACTGTATTTTAAAATGGAAAAATACCGTTCTGCTAGGATTGCTTTTAATTCTACATTAGAAATTTTTCCTGATACAAAATTCAGAGAAGAAATACTTTTTATGATTGTTAAAACTAATTACATGTATGCTTCTAATAGCATAGATTCAAAAAAAGCAGAAAGATTTGAGGAAACTATCAATTCTTATCATATCTTTGTCGACTCTTATAAAGAAAGCAAGCATAGAAAAATAGCAGAATCCTATTTTAATACTTGTTTAAGAGAAATTGAAAAACTGAATAATTTAAATTAGAATGGCATATAGAGACAGCACAGCAGAAAGAACTACTATAACTAGAGATCTTAAAAAAATGGAAGAACCAGTTGGTAATGTGTATGAGACAATTGTTTTACTTTCCAAGCGTTCTAATCAAATTAACTCTGAATTAAAGGAGGAGCTCTCTCAGAAATTAGATGAATTTGCATCTACTACTGATAATTTAGAAGAGATTTTTGAAAATCGTGAACAGATAGAAGTGTCAAGATTTTATGAAAGATTGCCAAAGCCAGGTGCCATTGCTATGCAGGAAATGGAACAAGACCACCTCTTCTGGAGACAACCTGAAATACAGGAAAATTAATAAATTTTAATCATGCTGAATGGGAAGAATGTACTTCTCGCAGTAACTGGCAGTATTGCGGCATATAAATCTGCCTTTATCATCCGTGAACTTATTACTAAGGGTGCACATGTTAGATTGATCATGACTGAATCTGCATGTGAATTCATCACGCCATTAACCTTGTCTACATTAGCAAAGTCTCCAGTAATAAAAGATTTTGTAAAGGACGATGATACAGGAGAATGGAATAATCATGTAGATCTTGGGATTTGGGCTGACCTAATGTTAATAGCTCCAGCTACTGCAAATACTATGGCGAAATTAGTGACTGGTCATGCTGATAGCTTTTTATTGGCTACTTATTTATCTGCTAAATGTCCAGTTTTTGTTGCTCCTGCCATGGACCTAGATATGTATAAGCATCCTTCTACACAGGAAAACATTCAAAAATTAATTGAAAGAAAAGTAGGTGTTATTTATCCAGAATCTGGAGAGCTGGCTAGTGGTTTAATAGGAGAAGGTAGGTTAGCTGAGCCAGAAAATATTATTGAACATATTAATCAGTATTTATTAAATAAAGCCTCTTTAAAAGGTAAAAAAGTGCTTATATCTGCTGGTCCAACATATGAAGCAATAGATCCTGTACGATTTATAGGGAATCATTCATCTGGGAAAATGGGATTCTCGTTATCCAAAATAGCTATTGAAAGAGGAGCTGAAGTAACTTTAGTTTCAGGACCTGTTGATCTAGATACTCCTCAAGGCGTAAATAGAATAAATGTTAAAAGTGCGCATCAAATGTTCAATGAGATGAAAGCTGCTTACAATAGTGTAGATATAGTTATTATGGCTGCAGCAGTTGCTGATTATACCATTGTTAATCCTGAAGATGAGAAGATCAAAAAAAAGGATCAGTCTTTTGAAATTAAACTTGAAAAAACAATTGATATTCTTAAATATTTAGGTGAAAATAAAAAACGTCAAATCTTAGTTGGATTTGCTTTAGAGACTGAAAATGAGTTGATTAATGCAAAAGAGAAGCTGAAAAAAAAGAATTTAGATGCCATTATTTTAAATTCTTTAAAGGATAAAGGCGCAGGATTTGGAACAGATACTAATAAAATTACTATCATACCTCAAAATAATAAAATCGTTAGTTTTGAGTTAAAAGAAAAACTAAAAGTCGCTGAAGATATACTTGACTTTATTGAAGGGTTAATTAAATGAAAAATACACTTGTTCTTATATTGTTATTATTATTTGTAAATGGTAATTCACAGGAGCTGAATTGTCAGGTTCAGGTAATAGCTCCAACACTACAAAGTAATCCTGCCAACCAAGAGATTATAGAATCTTTAGAGTCATCAATTTTTGAATTCATTAATAATACTAAATGGACCAATGATAATTTTAAAATGGAAGAGCGTATTGAGTGTAGTATGCTTATTAATATACAGGATAAGATATCAAGTGATGAGTTTAGAGCGAGTATTCAGGTAAGTTCATCTAGGCCTATCTATAATTCGAGCTATAAATCAAGGTTGTTTAATTATAACGATAATAATTTACAATTTAAGTATTTACGAAATACAGCCATAATTTTTAAACCAGACAATCATTTTGATAACCTAGCAGATGTGTTGGCATTTTATGTATATATGATATTAGGATATGATTATGATTCTTTTTCTTTAGAAGGAGGAACTCCATATTTCAATAAGGCAATGCAGATTGTTTCTAATTGCCAGAATGCACCTGAGTCTGGCTGGAAGCCTAATGAAAGTAATAGGAATAGGTATTGGTTGATACAGAATGCTACTCAAGCACTTTTTAAACCATTAAGAAAATGTTATTATGATTTTCATTTAAAAGGATTTGATATTGCTTATTCAAAAAGAGAAGAAAGCTTGAATAAAATGTTTCAATCTTTGAAATTATTGGAAAGTATTCATAAAGCACGACCAAATAATTTTAATATACAATTGTTCTTTACAGCAAAGAATGATGAATTGGTCAGTATTTTTTCTCCTGCAGTCCCGGATCTTAGAATGAAGGTTTATAACTTATTAGTAAAATTAGACCCTGGAAATATTTCAAAATATAATAAGATCAAATTAGGCGTAAAATAATGATTGTTATTTTGTTTTGTAATTCTACCCTTAGTCCGTTTTCAACCTTTTTAATTAATTTAATGGCCTAATATTTATTGTATGAAAAATTTTATTTTTTTAATGTTTGTTACTTTGGTCTTCAGTTCTTGTTCAAGATGTAAAACTTGCACGTTAAATTCAACCCTTATTCCATTGGAAGCAGAATTATGCAGGGAAGATTTTGACAGTGGTAAGGAATATAGAGATGCAATTAAAGATTTAGAGGACAATATGTGGGAATGTAAGTAAACTCATAAATTAAGCTTGAAATAATGGTTAGTTTTAAAGGATTAGGAGTAGCATTGGTTACTCCATTTAGAGAAAATGGCTCGGTTGATTATAATGGATTGCAGAAGCTAATTGAGCTTCAAGTGAATAATGGTACTGATTATCTTGTTGTACAGGGAACTACAGGAGAATCTGCAACCCTTAGTGCTAGTGAAAAAATAGCTGTACTTGATTATATTGCTGAGATCAATGCTAAAAGATTACCAATAGTATTAGGTGTTGGTGGAAACAATACATCATCAGTAGCTCAGCAACTTGAGCATTTAGATACTTCTCATGTTGATGGTATATTATCGGTAAGCCCTTATTACAATAAGCCATCACAACAAGGAATTGTAGCGCATTATCGAACCATTGCAAATGCGACTGATTTGCCTATTATTTTATACAATGTACCAGGTAGAACAGGTAGTAATGTATTAGCAGAAACTACCTTAGAGCTAGCCAGTGATGTTAAGAATATTGTAGCAGTTAAGGAAGCATCTGGAAATCTTGAGCAGATCATGTCAATCATTAAAAATAAACCAGATGGGTTTTTAGTGTTATCAGGAGATGATGCTTTAACTCTTCCACATTTAACAATAGGAGGTGATGGTGTTATTTCTGTAGTTGCTAATGCATTTCCGAAAAGATTTTCAACCTTAGTACATGCTGCACTCGAAGGTGATTTGAACTTAGCCAGAGAAAAGCATTATGAGTTAATAGAAATCATTCAACAGCTTTTTGTAGATGGTAATCCTGGAGGTATAAAGCATGTCTTGTCACTTTTGAACATTTGTGAAGATCATTTGAGATTGCCTTTGGTAAAGGTAAATGAGAAAACAGCTAAAAAACTATATGAGTTAACTGCTCAGCTTGGAGAGAAGGTTGTTTGATTAATCTGAAAAGGTTTTTTTAATGTTTATATATTGACCAAGTTTTGTACTTAGCTCTTCCTTGAAACGAATAGGAAATTCAAGTGTCATCTCGCAGTTCAGGAACATTTTCTGATTTTTTATTTCTAAATCAAAATCTTTTATCATTTTCATTATAATATTCATTTCTGAATATGGGAAATTGACGTTCAAAATGGAGGTGATTTCTTTTTTAATAATTTGATTGTTGTTCACTGCTTCTCTAGCTGCTTCCCTATATGCTTTTATCAAACCACCTACACCTAATTTAGTGCCCCCAAAATACCTGACTACAACAATCCCTGAATTGGTGATGTTAAAATGGTCGATCTGACCTAGAATAGGTTTGCCTGCGCTATTGTTTGGTTCTCCATCATCATTGAATCGACTTAAAGTTCCATCTGGCTTTAATCTATATGCAAAACAAAAATGCCTTGCATCATGGTAATTGGTTTTTGTTTCAGCAATCTTTTTTTTAAAATCTTCAGTTGAGAAACAAGGAAATGCAATTCCAATGAATTTGCTTCCTTTTTCTTTATATATACTTTCAGAAGAATATGATAGTGTTTGATAGCTAAACATAGAAAATCAAAAAGAAAAAACAGCTATGGAAGCTAATGCAAAAAGAATTCCCAACCAGTTACCTTTAGATAAATTTTCTTTATAGAATAAAATACCTATGATAGCTGATGAAATAACTACTCCCATACTTACTAATGGAAATACTATTGAAGTATTGTCAGTTGCTTTAAATAATTTTAATGCTTCAAGAAAATAAAATAAAGAGAAGAAATTGGGTATTCCGAAAATAATGCCCCATATAAGATTTTTGATTTCTAGTTTTGGAAAAGAGCTTACTGATTTACCTGCAAGAATTAATAATCCACTTAGTCCTGCCATTGTGAATAATGTAATGAAAAATTGCATGTCTTCTCCTTGTTTAAGGTAATCTTTAGAGTTATTGAAAATGGAGTCGGAAATGCCTTGCCCTATAAAGATGAGTAATATGAGCCAGAGATATTTTTTATTAAAACTGAGCTGACCATTGTTGGTAGATGCTAGGTAAATCCCTATAAGTGCTAATACAAAACCAATAGTTTTTAAAACAGTAAGGTGGTCTCCTGGATCCATTATTAGTACTACTGAAACTGGAATAATCAGAGACATTTTGTTGGCTACTGTAGATACAGCAATGCCTACTTTTTGAGTGCCAAAAGCATAAAAATTAAAAATAACAATAAATAAAAAGCCGAGGATCATTGCATGGTAGATCCATTGTGCATTTATAATAGTAGAGAATGATAGGCTTTTATCAGAAAATAGATAGCCGCATACAGCAGCAGTAAAGTAGTTGAAAATAAGTGCCTGAAGGTTATCTACTTTAAATTTCTCAAAGAATTTAAAGATAATTATAAGTAGATTAAATAATAATACGGTATAGACTATATAAATCATTTTCTAAATATATCAATTCTATCATTGTTAACATGGTAGGAATGCAGAGGGGATTTATTTAATTTAGGTGCAGGTAGTCCGTTTTCGAAAAAGACATTTCCTGTTAATACCCTAGCTTCATCCCATAGATCCTTCTCAATAAATTTGTCAATAGTGCTTTTGCCTCCTTCTATAATAATAGATTGGATTTTACTCTTGTAAAGAATAGTCATTAATTCATCTAGTAAATTGGATTTAGAGCATTTAATGTATTCAACTTTACTTTCATTATTGGATTTTATTGTATTGATGATGAAAGATAAATTGCCGTCTTTAAAAATTTTGTAGTCTTCGGATAATTTTAAGTCAGGATCAATAATGAATCTTTTAGGGTTATTTCCATTATATGCTCTTACTGTAAGTGAGGGGTTGTCATTTTTAATAGTGTTTCTTCCTACTAGAATGGCGTCCTCTTCTGCTCTCCATTGATGGGTTAATGATTGGGTGATTTCTGATGTTATCCAGTTGACACCTTTTAGGTTTTTTTCATCTCTTTGCTTATCAATATATCCATCTAGAGTTTGAGCCCATTTTAATATAATATAGGGTCTCTTTTTTTGATGATAGGTTGAAAATCTATTATTTAACACTAAGCACTCCTTCTCAAGCAATCCAATTGTAACTTCAATACCAGCAGCTATTAATTTTTCTATTCCTTGTCCATTTACTTTTTCAAATACATCTTTACAACCAACTACTACTTTTGGAATTCCATTTTTAATAATTAGGTCCGAACAAGGAGGAGTTTTACCCATATGAGAACAAGGTTCAAGTGAAACATATAAAGTACATTTTTTAAGGAGTTCTTTATTGTTGACTTGCTCAATAGCATTCACCTCTGCATGAGGACCACCATATAGTTGATGGTAGCCTTCTCCTATTATCTTATTTTCATGAACAATTACTGCTCCAACTAAAGGATTAGGTGAAACATTGCCCATTCCCTTTTTTGCGAGTTCAATACATCTAAGCATGTACTTTTCTTCATTGTTCATAGTGCTAATGTATCATTATGGTTTTATTTCCCCTTCTATAATGGAGTATTTTTTTACAGCTGCTGATCTTGATAAGCTATTGAAATGCCACCATTCTGTTTTTAGGTTGTAAAACCCTGCTTTAGACATTACTTTTCTGAGTAGTTGTCTGTTGTTGATCTGATTTTGATTGAGTCTTTTTTGTTTTAGCATTTCCTTTTCTTTTATCGGCCATGCAAGTACACCAAAATGATCATACTCTGTTCCCATATCCAATAATTTCTCATCTTTTAAGTCGTAGATTGTAAGGTCAATAGCCGCACCGAAATTATGAAGAGAACCAAATTTTGGATCAGAGACGAAATTGACTTTTTCATTATCAGGCATGTCTAGTAGATTCCACATGTGTTTTTGTACACTTCTTGGTCGTGTGCCATCCCATATTAATAGAGTTAGATCTTTATTTTCTGCTTTTAAATATAGCTGAGCCATTTTTAGTTTTTCAGCTACATCGGGTTGTAGGTAGCAATTCTCAAGGCATCCATAAACATCTTTTTTCATAAAATTATCTTCAGAAGAATATTTGAGGTTTACTTTAAGACTTGGGTCGATCTTAAGGATGTTCACTAATCCATTTTTTTGCATGATACTGTCCCAGTTACATATTTTTAGCTCTGTTAATTCAATAGCTGGTTCTGTTTTTAAAGATCCTTTGATTTCTTTTTTCACAATCGGTTCATTGCAAGAAAACAGAGCATATAAAACAATGAAAAACGGATAAATAGTTGAATTCATAGGTCAAATTTATTCTAAATACTAATAAGACTTTGATGTTTATTGTTAAAAACACTACATTTGCATCCCGAAAAAGGAAACCTGTCGGCTCAGGTATGTTTAATTCTCTCGTGATTGCCGTATCGAGATACAATAAATTTACGCCATATGGCTGAATCTAAAGAAAAAAAGGCTACAGCAACTAAAAAAGCTACTGCTAAAGCCACTACTACCAAAAAAACAGCTACTAAAGCTACAACTGCTAAAAAGTCAACAGCTGCAAAAACAACTACAACTAAAAAAGCTACAACTGCTAAAAAAACAGCAACTAAAAAAGCTACAACTGCTACTAAAAAGAAGGTAGCTACTAAAGTTGAAACTGCTAAGGTTGAAGAGGTTACTGTAAAAGAAGAAGTTGTAACAGCAGTTGCTGAAAAAGAAGTTAAAACAGAAGTTGTTCAAGAAGAGTTTAACTGGGATACATTTGAATCAGAAATTGATACTTATTCAAAAGACGAAAGAGAAAAGTTAAATCAAATGTATGATGGAACACTTACTCAAATTGAGGAAAAAGAGTTAGTGAAAGGGTATGTTCTATCAATCAATAAAAAAGAAGTTGTAATCAACATCAATTATAAAAGTGAAGGTATTGTTCCTAAAAATGAATTTAGATACAACGCTGATCTAAAAATCGGAGATGAAGTCGATCTTTTTATCGAAAGCATGGAAGATAAAACTGGTCAATTGGTTGTTTCTCATAAAACGGCTAGAACTCATTTGGCATGGCAACGTGTTAATGAAATTTTGGCTTCAGGTGAGATCACTACTGGATTTGTTAAATGTAGAACAAAAGGAGGGTTGATAGTAGATGTATTTGGAATTGAAGCTTTCTTGCCAGGATCACAGATCGATGTAAAACCAATTCGTGATTATGATCAATATGTTGGTAAAAACATGGAATTCAAAGTGGTTAAGATCAATCATGAATTTAAAAACGTTGTTGTTTCTCATAAAGCATTGATAGAAGCTGAAATAGAAGAGCAGAAAAAACAAATCATGTCTGGTCTTGAAAAAGGTCAGGTTCTAGAAGGAACTGTTAAGAATATTACATCTTATGGAGTCTTTATTGATCTTGGTGGTGTTGATGGCTTAGTTCATATTACTGATCTTTCTTGGGGAAGAGTTAATCATCCTGAAGAAATAGTGACATTAGATGAAAAAATCAAAGTGGTTATTCTTGATTTTGATGATAATAAAAAGAGAATCGCTTTAGGTTTAAAACAATTAAATGATCATCCTTGGGAAAACTTAGATCCAAAATTAAATGTTGGTGATAATGTGAAAGGAAAAGTAGTTGTGTTAGCTGATTATGGCGCTTTTATAGAAATTGCAACTGGTGTTGAAGGATTGGTACATGTATCAGAAATGAGTTGGAGTCAGCATTTAAGAACTGCCAATGATTTTCTTAAAGTTGGAGATGAGGTAGAAGCTGTTGTACTTACTTTAGACAGAGAAGAAAGAAAAATGTCTTTAGGTATTAAACAACTAATGCCAGATCCATGGGAAAATATTGAAACTAAATATCCTGCAGATTCAAAACATCAGTCGAAAGTGAGAAATTTCACCAATTTTGGTGTTTTTGTTGAAGTTGAAGAAGGGATTGATGGTTTGATTCATATTTCTGACCTTTCATGGGATAAGAAATATAAGCACCCTTCTGAGTTCTGTGCCGTTGGAGATGAGTTGGAAGTTGTAGTTCTAGAATTAGATAAAGAAAATAGAAGACTTAGCTTAGGATATAAGCAACTTGAAGAAAATCCATGGGATGTATATGAAACTTTATTTGTAATGGATTCTGTACATGAAGGAACTGTGATTAAATTAAAAGATAAAGCAGGGATAGTATCAATGCCATATGGTGTTGAAGCATATTGTCCAGCTAAGCATATGAAAAAAGAAGATGATTCATATGTTGGTGCAGATGAGAAAATCCAGTTCAAGATTATTGAATTCAATAAGGATAGTAAGAAAATTCTTGTTTCTCATACTAAAGTATGGGGTGAAGTTCAAGAAAAGAAGACAAAAGCAAAATCAAGTAAAACTAGTAGAGCTGTTAAGAACATCAATGATGCTTCAGAAAAAACAACTCTTGGTGATTTAGATGCTTTAGCTGAATTGAAAAACAAGATGGATAAGAAAAAATAATCTATCTAATCAATCTAATATTGAAACCGCTCTATTTTAGGGCGGTTTTTTTATTTTTTATGATTTTGATGATTAACTTTATGCCTTCAATTTTATTTAAATAAATACATATTAATGAGTGTACTAGTCAATAATAATTCAAAAGTGATCGTTCAGGGTTTTACTGGAGGTGAAGGAACATTTCATTCCGAACAAATGATTGAATATGGAACCAATATAGTTGGTGGTGTAACTCCAGGAAAAGGAGGAACAGATCATTTGGGTAAACCAGTATTTAATACTGTAGAAGACGCTGTTAGCTCAACTGGTGCTGATGTTTCAGTAATATTTGTGCCTCCTGCTTTTGCTTCAGATGCAATAATGGAAGCAGCTGAAGCTGGTATAAAAGTGGTAATATGTATTACTGAAGGAATACCTGTTGCTGATATGATCAAGGTGAAGGAATATTTAAGAAATTCTAATTGTAGGTTAGTAGGTCCAAATTGTCCAGGAGTTATTACTGCAGGTGAAGCTAAAGTGGGGATCATGCCAGGTTTTATTTTCCAGAAAGGATCAATAGGTATTGTAAGCAAGTCAGGTACTTTAACATACGAAGCAGTAGATCAGATCTCTAAAGTAGGTTTGGGACAAACAACAGCCATTGGAATAGGTGGTGATCCAATCATAGGAACTACTACTAAAGAAGCAGTTGAATTATTAATGAACGATGAAGAAACTGAGGGAATTATTATGATCGGTGAGATTGGTGGTAATTTGGAAGCTGAAGCTGGTAAATGGATCAAAGAGAATGGAACAAAACCAGTTGTTGCGTTTATTGCTGGTGATACAGCACCTAAAGGAAGAACAATGGGACATGCAGGTGCTATTGTTGGAGGTGAGAGTGATACAGCTGCAGCTAAAAAACAAATATTAAAGGAATGTGGAGTTCATGTAGTTGATTCTCCAGCTGATCTTGGTACAAAAATGGCAGAGTTGTTAGGAGTTGCAACTGTTTAAAAGGCTTTTACAGTATATCCTTTTTTTCTTAAATTTTCTATAACACCCTCATCTCCAGGTAAATGAGCTGCTCCTATAGCGATAAATGTCGACCCTTCTTTAATGTATTTTTCTGACCTGTCAGCCATTTTATGATTTCTATTTACTAAAAATACTTTTTGAAATATAGTATTGATTTCATTATCTGAAAACTCACTTTCTAAAGTTAATGCTAAAAGTCTATCAAGATCACCTTTGATGTAGTATTCAATTAATCCATCAATTTGTTGGTCTTCTCCATTAATAGCATCTTCTACTGCATTGAACAATTCTTTTGCCTGAATGTCATAAGGAATACTTTTAAAAGCATTTATTTGCTCTTCCATGAATTCTAGACCAACAACTATTTTGTTTTGTTCTTTAGCATTATTAAAGAGATAAATATCCAATGCTTCAGCACGGTCTTTATTCATTTTTTTTAAGGAAACCATTTGAGAAGTATAAATGGGTTGCATTTTGTTGAAAATTAAAAGCCCAATTCCTAAAGAGTCTTTAAAATATTGATTGACAATTTCATATTCATTTTCTGATAATAATGAATCTAATCGATAGGGGGATTCCATGATTAATTCACTCATTAATTCAAGAGTGTTAACGCTATCCATATTTAATTCCATAGCAAAAATTACAGATCTATCAAAAGCTTTTTGTACTCCTTCTTGAAATTGGAAAACACGTTCGTCCTGAATATGCATTGTTCCATACAGGTATGAAGTATCAGTCAGTCCATTTCCATAGATTTCCCATAATAAACCTTGATAAGTGTTTTGAGAAAAAGAGCTTTTTAAGCTACAAAACAGAAAAATAAATATCAATAGTCCTCTCATAAGGGTTATTTATTATCCACCATTACCTTGAATCTTATGGTTTCAGGATTGTTTTTAGCATTGGACATAATCATTAATTTTCTGTCTTGCCATTTATACTTTTTATTAGTGTCAAAGGTAACATGAATAGAACCAGATTTTCCAGGTTTAATTGCTTCATCAGCATAAGTAAATTTTGTACAAGTACAGCTTACTTTTATGTTATTAATAATCAAAGGTTCATTGCCAGTATTAGTAAAAAGGAAATCATGTTCTAGTGTTATTCCTTCTTTTGTTTTAGGGAACTTATGTACTTTTTTATTGAAATTAATCTCAGGCTGACAAAAGATAACCCCTGGAGTAAATAATAAAAATATATAAGTAAGGAAATGCATGGATAAAAAAATCCCCCGTTTAGTAAACGAGGGATTAAATGATTTTTATTAATTATTTACTGGACCTTCAACAGGCTTGATAGGAGAGGCAGTGGCATCTGGTGCTTTTATTTCTCCTTTTATGCGAATAATTTTTGTTGGATTAGTTACCGCATTAGATTGAATAGTAACAGATTTATTGATTAAACCGATTCTTTTTGTGTCATATTTTACTTTTAATTCACCTGAAGCTCCTGGTGCTATAGGTTCTCTTGGCCAGGAAGGAACAGTGCAACCACAAGATCCTTTTGCATTGGAAATGATCAATGGTTCAGTTCCAGTATTGGTAAAAACAAATACACATTCTCCATTAGCATGTTGTTTCATTACACCATAGTCATGTGTTTCTTTATCTAATGATATCTCGGCACCACCAACCTTTGCATCTTGTGCATTGGCAATAGGGCTAAGGGTAAATAGAGCCATAAAAAGTACTCCGAAAGCTAAAATTGATTTTTTCATTGTTTTATTATTAGTTGTTATTATCATGGTTTACTTAATCAAATATATAAATGACTTGTTGTTTTCTTTCATCTTTAACAATTCATTAACAAAAAGGTTGCCAGAATTATTCTGCCTTATGTGTTTTTTTGTCATTTTCCTTTTTGTTTTTATTATCTGATTCTAATTTCTTTACATAATCAAGTTGAATTTTTTCTAAATTCTGGATTAATTTTCCAAAAGTAAGTGCATCTAGTTTTTTGCCAATGATCTTTTTATTTTCATCTAATAAATAGATCTGAGGAGTGCTGAAGATATCATATGTTTTTCTAAAGTTTAAACTCTTAAGATCGGTCACTTTCTTTTCATATAGGTATTTTTTCGGATTTTCATTGGCATCAGGGAAGTCAGAAATATTGATCCAATTCATTTCTTTTTCTTTAATAAATTTCTTCCAATCTCCATTTTCTAAATTGGTTCCAATTCCAATGAATTCAATGTCTATATTTTTCTCTTCAAGTTCAGTGTATAATTTTTTGAGTTTAGGGATCTCTTTTTTACAATGACCACAATCTGGATCCCAGAAAATTAGGAGATTGTATTTTTGAGGTAACTTATAGAAGTCGATCCAGTTTTCTTGAGTAGTGTCGGCTAAAATAACTCTTGGGGCAAATTTCCCTACAAGTAACGGTTCCAATGCATTTGCTCTATCACATAACTCTACCAGCTTTTCCTCCTTAAGCCAAAATGCCTTTGAGTTATCAGCAGGGCAATAATAGCTTTGAGCCATACATACAAAAACAGCATCCATGCCCATGATCTTAGATGTTTCGTAATTATAGGTGATAAAATGAACAGTGTATTTGAAAAGGTCTGTTCCTTCTTTCATTTGGTTTATTACTTTGTGTGCATGTCTACAAATACTATCAGGATGTTGAATCAATAGTTTTTTAAAGAAATAATTGAGCTTGTTGTGGAAGACTGGAGAATGAACAATTCTTTCATCACTTAGATCTATGTTGTCCCAAAAATGTTCCAGATAGAATTGGTATTTAAGGGTGTCGTTTTTTTGAAATGCTTCAGGAATAACTGGATCAATTGACATATTGAGGATCTTACCAATTAATTTTGATCCGTTTTCAGTGACTATTTTTTTCTGAAAATCTTTTACTTCCTTGTCTAGTTTTGCAAGTTCATCATTGTTTCCAGCAGCTTTAAATACTTCAGCTTGTTTTTTCTTTTCATTGATAAATTGAATGTAGTTATAGAAAATTTTGTTCTCTTCCGATTTTTTCACCTTCATATCGGGAATAAATGAATTGATAGAGGTTTCCATTTCAATTTGTTCGTCTGACATAATGAATTCAAAATAATTGGGGCCTGGGCAGATTAATGCGTATACACCACCTTTATAATTTTCTTTTTTGAATTCTACTTTACCATTAATAGATTCAGTAGTGTCAGCATAATATAATCTGTCTCCTAAATACCTAGCTAAAAAGATGGTAGTATCCTTTAAACCATCAATATTGAATTTAAGATGATATTGTGCAGTAGAGCTATAACTTATAAGAGAGATTAATAGAATAAAAAATATTTTCATTTTAATTGGCTATTGTGCTAAGTTCGTTACAAAAGACGAACCAAAATAGATTTTGGTGCTTTAAGAATGCGATTTTAACAAAAATTTAGGAATTAAGACCTATTTAATGTCTAGCAAGTGCAATTATTTTATTTCTAATATTCCATCCATTGATCAGTACAAAAAACAAAATAAATGCAAATCCTATTAAAACTGTATAGCTATTTAGATTCTCAGGTAAAGAAATCCCTTGATTATTCAGAAACCAGGTATCTATTAAGTTTTTAAAGATGTATAGTAGGATAATGCTTATTAATATAATACTGATATATACTTTAATGAATAATATATTCAGTTCTTTAGCAATGTTTTGCCATTTATATCCCAGCATAAGTAATAGTTTAATTTCATAATTAGACCTGCTTACTAAGATCTGTGCATAGAATACAAAGAGAAGTGCAGATTGTAATACAATAATAAGGCAGATAAAAAATTGATAGTAAAGCATTCCATCTATTAATTTTTGAATAACTCCACCTTTTATTTTTTCTTTATTTGTTACATAATGATTTTCAGCTAGAAATCTAGCTATTGAAGGATCTTTTGCATTTTTAGTTGAAATGATCAGTTTACTTGGTTGGTTATCATCAATGGAGCCATATATTTGATTGGTATAGTTTAAAAAATTCTCAGGTACAAGAATACTATTGACTCTATCGGAAAGTGCTATTACCTTACCTATATACAAAGCTTGTGATCCATTTCCTTTAACATATAATTTAAACCTGACATTTTCTATTAACTTTTTACTGATTTGAGGGGTTCCTTGGCTAATAGCGATTCCAAAATTGTATGCATCTACAAAGCTAGTAGGTAGTATAATGGGCACTTCTTCATTGCCAATGTTCCAATTCCATTTATTAGTGGTTGCATCAATAAATTCATCAGGAATAGATTCAAAGAATACTAGTGTGCTAAATTCAGGCATGCCACCATTTTTGTCTCCCATTCTAGCCATTACTTCATATTTGCAAGATTTAAAGGAAGCAAGAGAATCGACAAATGATTCTTTTTTAATTGTTTCAATTTCGGCTTTAGAGAACGTGTTAGATGACTTTGTTTTATTATTGTCAGATAGCATAGACAATCCTTGTTGGATCATATTTAGGTCAGAGATTTCTTTTTTGATGACCAGATAATCTTTATCAATTGCTCCTGAATCATCACTGATCATGTGCTGAACATCAAAATAGATCTGTAATGAAATTAATAACAAGCTTAATCCTACAACAGAGCCTATTCCAGATAAGATTAAAGAAGACCATTTTCTTTTGCTATTGAGGATTTTCTTTATCATAGATTGATGATTTCAACATTAGATAAATTATACTCATAGCCAAGACTAGTCATGATATAACGAGCACTTTGAGAGGAACATTCATTTTCAATAAGCTGCATTGCTTTTTCAATATTATTCTCATCGATATGAGAAAAGGGTTCGTCCATTAATAATATTTCAAAAGGTTGGAGCAATCCTCTAATTAAAGAAATACGTTGTTGCTGACCTAATGACAATGTATTTGCTTTTTGATCTTTGTATTCAAGCATACTCATTAGCTCTAGCATTTCAATGATCTCATTTTCTTTTTTATGGCCAGTGAGATGGTTTTTAATCATTAAATTTTCCATTGAAGTCATTTCAGGAAAAAGTTTAAGGTCCTGAGGGACAATAGATAATTGATTTTTTCTAATAACAGACCATTGGTCTAATGAAATTGAATTAAAATTTTCGCCATTAATGAAGATCTCTCCATCAAAGTCATTTCTTAACCCATAACAATAGGATATGAATGTTGACTTTCCTTTTCCAGAATCGGATTTTACTAATAAATTATTGCCAGGTTCTAATAGAAGCATTGAGTCCCAAACCATGGATTTATCAAGGTTTTGTGCTTTTAAAGGAAGAGGAACAGTATGCTTAAATTCTATTTTCAATATTTAGCTAATTGTGTTGCAAAGTAATAATTAAAATACTAATTTTAATAGTAGATAATGATCAACTTATGTTGTTTCTATTGTCAGGTTAATAACCGCCCACATAGTACAGTTTTTAAACTTAACACCTTAAAAATTGGAAGTTATATTATGCTGGTAATGGCGTGCCGACCATTTTTTAAATGCCAGTCGGATTACAAAGCTAGTGTTGCGTTTCCACCCATGTTGAACTCAAGTTTAACAACAAGAAAACTATGTGGGTTTTTTTATTCTATCACTAGCTTAATAGTTTCCGATCTAATCTCCAGTAAATAAATTCCTTTATTTAAAGATGTTTGAACATTATCAATTACTGTTCCATTTTGTAATAATTGACCATGAAGATTGAAAATTTTATAAGATTCAGTGTTATTTATTCCTTGTATGTTGAATGAACCATTGGAGGGGTTGGGGTATATAGAAATATTTTCAATTAATTTATTTGGAATAAAACTTGGGTCATTAATATCAATTCTAATATTATCTAAACCTAATATAAATTGATCATTACCATAATGTCGAAAAACAAATCTTACGCTTTGATTTTCAAGGCCTAGTGTATCTAAGTCAACAGCAAATTGAGTCCAATAGGGTGGAGCGGCAATGGTGTCAAATAATACGCCACTACTCATTATGGTGTCAATACTTAGGTCGTTGAATGTGTATAGTAATTGAATTCCATCAGGATAAGATTGATCTATGGATTTGATTTCGAAATAAATATAATTACCACTAGGACCTAGTGTAACACTAGGTAGTATTAAAAAATCATTAGCATCTACAATTGGATCAAGCCATGATGTGGCAACTAAAATTGAATCTCCAATTCCAGTTGAATCATAATCTTCAGCCATTACAAAAGCATCTGTAATGAAATTTACACTATTGTTATTGTATGGGATACCCTGATCATCATTGATCAGTTGCCAGCCCGTAGGAAATCCATTGTTAAAATCCTCTGTTAGCACAGTAGTTTGTGCAATTGAAAAATGATAGAGACTCAAAAACAGGAAACAATAAAGAATTTTCATGATCTAATTTTCTAAAGATGCAAATGTAATGATTTGTAAATAGTTAATTGGTTTAACATTGCCTATAACGTTATTTAATATATTAACTTGTGTCCGAAATCAACTTTATTTAATTTAAAAATCTATTCCAACTCAATTATGAATTTCAAGTATTTAAGTTTTGTTTTCATTATTATGGGCATTGAATTCAGTGCTCAAAATGAAATGAAGTATTCTACAGATGTAACATCTCCATTGTGGGTACAATTAATGTATGCCTCAGATCCAGATCCAGGATTAGTTATTAATGCATTTGAGGATTATTATAAGGAAAACAATTTTAAAAAAGATGAGCATACTCAATATTATAAAAGATGGTTAAGGTCCTTTTCAAGAAAGGAAAATTACAGTCTAAAAAATAAGTTGATAAAAAATTATATCGAAAGTGCTATTAATTTGAGAAATAATCATTCGCCAACCTCTCAGTGGCAATCGATGGGTCCCTGGGATTTTGATAGGCAGGCAGAAAGCATTAGCTATGCTCCTGGAGCAGCTCATGTGTATACTGTTAAAAGATGTTTGAATGACACTAATATTATGTATGCTGGAACAGCAACAGCTGGTGTATGGAAATCAATTGATGCAGGTCAAAATTGGACATTAATGACTAAGGATTTAATGGTGAATCATGTTTTTGCCATTGAAGTGGATCATTCAGATTCAAAT
This sequence comes from uncultured Flavobacteriales bacterium, assembly GCA_964430245.1. Taxonomy (GTDB): domain Bacteria; phylum Bacteroidota; class Bacteroidia; order Flavobacteriales_D; family Parvicellaceae; genus CAYSEW01. Next base: position 31,624 of record CAYSEW010000010.1, on the reverse strand, counting down.
ATTGCTTATTTCGAGGGTGGTGGGTCACTATATAAAACGACAGATGGGGGTGTGAATTGGGTAATTATTGGAGATAATAATTTTAATGCTGTAAGCCATAGTGTGAAAGATATCATTATGGATCCTTTAAATTCAAATATTATCTATTTAACATCTAATAATGGCTTTTATAGAACTACAGATGGAGGTAATAATTGGACGCAGATCATGTCTGGAGATTTTCAAGAAATAGAATTACATACTGTGAATTCTCAGATCATATATACAATAAAAGTAGTTGGTGACAAAACGGAATTTTATAAATCCTTAGATGGAGGGTTAACCTTTAATGTTAAGTTGAATGGCTGGCCAAATCCTGGTGCTGGTGATGAACAAAAAAGAGTTGAGATAGCTGTAACACCTGCTGCTCCAGATTATATTTATGCCAATGCTACAGGAGCAGCTAATGGTGGAAGCGGCACCTATGGTATTTATTTTAGCTCGGATGCTGGTGAATCCTGGACGTTTAGATGTTGTGGTAGTCAACCATCTGGGCCTGCGTCATTAACAAATCCCAATTTAATGGGTTGGTCCGATGAAGGTACCGATGATGGAGGGCAATATTATTACGATGTAGCGTTGGAAGTAGATCCTGTCGATCCAGATAAGCTTCATTTAGGGGGAGTCAATCATTGGGTTTCTATTGATGGGGGATACACATTTTCATGTCCTGCAAAATGGTCTCATGGAGGGTCAGATCAGTATGTTCATGCAGATATCCATGATATTAGGTATTTAGGTGCTGAGCTTTGGATTGCATGTGATGGAGGTATTTTTACTTCTAATGATGGAGGCACAACAGTTAATAGGTCCATGCTGGGTATCGAAGGGACAGATTTCTGGGGATTTGGAGCAAGCCCACAAAGTAATGTCATGTTAGGAGGTGCTTATCATAATGGAACTTTGTTAAAGGATAATCATACCTATGTAAACGATTGGATCTGTACGGGTGGGGGAGATGGAGTTAGGGGATTTGTAAACCCTGGAAATGATAGACTGGCTTATGATGATTATGAAGGAAGGATTTTATCAGGAGATAGAACAGTCCCCATTGGAAGTTTTCAGTTCGATTCGCTACCAAATAGCTCCTATATTATTGGAGCTTCTAGTAGAATGACTTTCTATCCTAGTAATTACAATACTATTTATTTAGGCAGGAATAATCTTCTTTTAAAAACTACTAACAATGGACAAACATTTGAAACAATTTATGACTTTGGTGAAGAAGTAATGGCAGTTGAGATCGCATGGACCGATCCGGATGTAATGTATGTAACTACCTATCCGGATTGGTGGGGAGATAAAAAGATATGGAGGTCATCCGATGCAGGTGCCTCTTGGACGAATATCACACCCTCTACCACATTATTGGGAGGTGATGCTTGGGTTCCTTATGATATTGCAGTTAGTAGCAATAATGAAAATGTATTATGGGCAGCCAGAACATCACAATATGGAGGCGGATACCCTAACCTGGATGGCAGTCAGGTTTATAAAACTACTGATGGGGGTAATACCTGGGGAAATATTACTACTTCCGATCTTGATGGGGAAAGTATCACCAATATTGTACACCAGAGAGGAACTAGTGGAGGGATCTATATTGGAACTAGAAGAGCAGTATATTATAAGAATGATAATACAGGATGGGAGCTATTTAATAATAATCTTCCTTTAAGTACACCTTCCACTAAAATGGTTCCTTTTTATAAAGGAGGAATGATCAGGAATGCAACCAGTAGAAGTGTGTATGAATGTGAATTTTATGAAACCGCTCCTCCTCAGGCCCAGATCTCTTCTGATAAGAACAAGGTAAGCTGTTATGACACATTGGTTTACTTTGTAGATAATTCTGCACTCTCATCGGATAATCCCACATGGCAATGGTCTTTTCCAGGAGGAAATCCTAGTTCTTCTACCGATCAGAATCCAGTAGTGAGCTATTCTTCACCTGGCTTTTATGACGTTTCTTTAACTGTTTCAGATGATTATGGAGTAAGTACGCAGAGCTATACAGCTTTTGTTAATTATAATGATGAAGTTGTTTCATTAGATGTTCAGGAAGATTTTGAGCAAGGATTCAATAGTGACTGGCGTTTGGAAAATGCCAATAGCTCTTATAATTGGAGTCTTATAGATATTCCTAATGGTCCAGATTGTGTTCCTACCAAATGTGCTTTTGTAGATCATTATTCAATTAATCAATCTGGGGATGAAGCAGAATTAATTACCACCTATATAGATCTTATAGGCACAAGTGCTCCTTCTTTACATTACGATTATGCATATACTACCTATGCTTCTAATTATCAAGATGGATTTAGAATAGATGTGTCTACAGATTGTGGACAAACATGGGATCAATTATTTTATGCTTATGGAGATAGCTTGGCAACAGTTCCACCTGTTGGTAATTGGTGGGAACCTTCCGATTGTGCAGATTGGTCTTTAGATAATTCTATAGATCTAAGTGCATATGTAAATCAGCAGGTTATGATAAGATTTGTGGCCATTAACGGATATGGGAATAATTTTTATTTAGATAATATCAATGTGTTAGGAGACCCTTCTGATCAATTAGAATTAAATTCTCCAGTAATAAAAGTGTATCCAAATCCATCTAATGGATTATTTATTATAGAACACAATTTAAATAGACCAGTTTTAGAGATTTTTTCAATTGATGGCAAATTAGTTTTTACAGATAGATTGAATAATCTAAAAAACAGGATAAATACTGATTTACCTAATGGCTTATATAATATTAAGCTAACAGATAATAATAAATTAATTTATTCCAAATTAATCTTGGAATGATATTAGATAAATAGACCATAAACTAAATACAATGAAATATGTTAATCTGATATTTCTACTCCTGCCATTAGTTGTTTATTCCCAAAAGAGATATAATGTTAATGATGTTAATTCCGAACCTTATGATGACTACAGGTATGATGAAGATTGGTATGAGATCACAGGTATAATATATCAAGAATATGAGTTTGGTCAATTACGTTACGAACATGAATACAAAGATGGAATTCAAGATGGATTGTCTAAAGGTTGGTATGCCAATGGAAAATTAAAATACATTGAAAATTATGAAGATGGCTATTTAAATGGATGGGTAAAGTATTGGCCATTGGATCATGCAGATAGTAGCTATGTTTTTTATAAAAAAGGAGAACCTGAAGAAGGAGTATTAAAAAAATGGTACCGTCATAGATTTTTAACCAATGAGACCCATTATAAAGAGGGTAAAATAATTGGAACTCAAAAACAATGGAACAATGCTGGTGAATTAATTTATCTGTGTAATTACAGTAAAGGGGTTAAAAAAGGTGAGGAAATAAAATGGAATAACGAAGGGGAGAAAATTTTCAGGGCATTTTATAAAGAGGGTAAACTGGACAAGAAATTTCAAAAATGGTCTCCAGACAGAAAAGAATATTGTGAGGTTAAGTATAAAAATGGTGTCCCATGGGATGGAGTTTTGAAAGATTGGTTTTCAGATGGGCAGCTAAGAATAGCTGAAGAATATGTAGAAGGGTTGTTAGAAGGAAAATGTGTTTCTTATTTTCCCGATGGGCAATTAAAATATGAGTTGAATTATTTAAATGGCAAGAAACATGGATTGAATAAAGGATATTTTGGAATGGCTGAAATAGGTATTTTTTATTTTGATATTGATAGGCCTGACAATGGACACTTAGATTATGATGGTATTGAATTAGCCTTTGATGAGCCTTTTCCAGATAAGCAATATTTGAATGATCTCTATTTGGAAGAAGAAAGTTTCGATGTAGGAATTGAAATAGCATTAGAAAATCAAGAGTATCAAAATTTTAATATGATTGAATGCCAGTATAAAAATGGAGAATTGGACGGATTAATGAGGGAATGGAATAATGATAATGACCTGATAAGAGAAGAAAACTATAAAAACGGAAAAATAGATGGTTGGCAAAAATTTTGGTATAAAACTGGTAATAAAAAGCAAGAAATATTTTTTAAAGAAGGAGTTAAGTCTGGTGAGAGTAAATTTTGGTTAGAAGATGGGCAATTAAATAACATTGAAAATTATAAAGATGGGGTGTTAGATGGTTTGTGTATTAAAAAATCAAGTATAGGAACTAGAGTGATTGAAAAAATAGAAATCAATTATCGTAAAGGGAAAAAGGAAGGTGCTTTTAAACAATACTTAATGGGTGAAAATGATTTATTGTATTTAAGCCAAGAGGGAGATTATTCAAATAATCAAAAATTTGGTGCCTGGAAATCTTGGTATGCAAACGGTAAACCTAGTTTTGAGGGAAATTATGGAAATAATGAGCAGTTAGATTCATGTCAGTTGTGGTATGAGAATGACCAGCTTAAATATGAGGTAAAGAAGTATTTACTTCCATTTCCAGTCAATAAAGAGCGTATTGTTGCCAAGCACTTTTTGGAAGATGGGCAAATTCACTTTGAGCTAGAGTATGAAGACGGAAAGCTGGTTCATGAAAAACAGTGGTGGTACAATGGACAATTAAAAGTATTGAGAAATTATAAAGAACAGAGAATTGTTACTGAAGAATACTGGACAATAGGCGGTGAAGTAAAAAAAGATGATCATGAACTTAATCTGCAAATTCATCCATCTACATTACATCAATGGTATAAAAAAAATATTAAATAGCTATTTTGAACCAATGACATAAACGTTTGTATTTAAACTCAAACGAATTAAAAATATGTCATGAAAAAAACGATCCTTACAACCATTGCGGCTCTAATGCTTTTTAGTGTTTCATATGCCGAAAAAGAGAAAAAAGTTAAATCCAAAGTAAAAGGGGTAACTGTTTATTTGCAGGGGGCCCAAGTAAAAAGAAAGGGAAGCTTTAAGCTGCAAAGCGGTGTTACAAAGATCATCTTTGAAGGAATGTCCAAAACATTGGATAAAAACAGTATTCAGGTAAAGGGAAAAGGAGATTTCATCATACTGGATGTTTCTTCAGACCTGTTCTATCCAGTGCCTAAACCCGTTATTTCATCAATTTCGACCACTATTTTAAGGAAAAAGCGATTGTTAAAGGATTCCATAGATAGACAGCATTGGATCAATAGAGAGACCAATGATCAATTGTCTGCTTATCAGCTCGAAAAAGAGATCTTAATGGGAAGCTTAGTCATTAAAGGACAAACGGCCAATGATTCTATTGTAGCATTAAAAGATGCCATGGAATATTTGCGTAAAAAACTAATCGAGCTTAATCCGCTTATTTCAGAATTCAGTAGAAAAAAACAAAAGCAGGATCAATTACTCAATGGAATGAATCAGCGATTAAGGGAGCTGGATCAATACATTCAAAATTTACAGCAAAAACCTCAAAGATCTCAACCTATCCAGCAGGTAATAGTTACTGTTTCTGCTGATAGGGAGCTGAGTGGATCTTTAGAGCTTAATTACATGGTTCCTAATGCTAGCTGGTCGCCCTCCTATGACCTTAGAGCAGATGATATTAATTCACCGGTTGAGCTTACCTACAAGGCTAACGTCTATCAAAATACGGGAGAAGACTGGGAAAAAGTTGATATAAAGCTGTCTACGATCAATCCTAACAGAAGTAATTATAAGCCTTATTTGGCTACCTGGTATTTAAATTATTATAGACCAATTTCAAGAACCTATAAAGATGGTTATGGAAGTAATTTATCCAATGCTAAAGTAATGTCTTCAATTGATAAGGAATATGAGATCAATGATGAAATGCCTATGGATTTAGAAGGTGATGATAATAAAAAGTTAGAGGCCAAACACATGAATAATTTCACTCAGATGTCTGAGAATATCATCATGACAGAATTTGAATTAAAATTACCTTATACGATCCCTTCTGATGGGAAGCCGCACATGATGGCAATTGGTAAAGAGGAAATCGATGCTGCTTTTGAGCATTATATTGTACCTAAATTAGATAAGGATGCTTTTTTGATGGCTCGTTTAACAGATTGGGAAGAGCTGAATTTATTACCTGGAGTTGCCAACATATATTACGATGGAACCTATGTAGGTCAAACAAGAATCAATCCTGCTGTAATGTCAGATACCATGGATCTTGCTTTAGGTAGAGATAGAGGGATCTTTGTTACAAGAAAGAAATTGAATGATGATGAAAAATTAAGAGCTTTTAGTAATGAAAAATTAAGAACCATTACTTATGAGATCTCTTTAAAGAATTTTAAATCCAATAATATTCATGTAAAAATTGAGGATCACATTCCAGTTCCTCAGGATCAGGAAATTAAAGTGGAGCTCATAGAAAATGAAACCGCAGATTATAACAAGGATACGGGAATGTTGAAGTGGGATAAGTCTATTGAAGGTAAAGAAACAGTGAAGTATCTATTTACTTATACAATTAAATATAATAAAGACAAGACCTTGGCAGTGAATTAGTTTGGTTAAGTGTGGGTTAAGGGCCGTCCAATGGACGGCTTTTTTTATGCTTTATTTTCTAATATCTTTAAATTAAATCGATCTTAGCATTATGTCTACAGTTAGGAAATGGAAATACAGAAAAGCCTTGCGTTTTGTTTGGTTGTTCATTGCGTTAATAACACTAGCTCATTATTGTGTGTTTCCCCAAAAATATACAGCAGCCTATCTATTGTCATTTTTTCATGCAAATAGTACAGCTATATTTATTACCTATTTAATGTTAAGTTTAGTACGCTCTATTTTCTTTTTACCAAGCACTATTTTTGTTATAATGGGTTTGGTGTTATATCCTGAGGAGCCATTTTTGGTATTGCTGATTTCTATGCTTGGGATTTTAATAGGAGCTACTTGGATTTATTTAGCAGCAGGAGTGCTAAAAGTAGAAGAGCTTTTTTCTTCTAAGGCTCAACAGAAATTCAAAAAAACAGAATCAGGTATGAAGAAGCATGGATTTTGGATCGTACTCTTGTGGTCCTTCTTTCCAGCTGTACCTACAGATCTTATCTGTTATGTGGCAGGTTATTCCAAAATGAGTTTCTTTAAATTCATTACAGCACTATTTCTGGGAGAAATAGTGCTGGTAAGTCTTTATATATGGACAGGGAAAAGTCTTATTGAGTTGATTTTTTAACTCATTGGTTGCTGATGTAATCATTCAGCTCACTTTTAGATGAAGAGTAAGTAAAAGACTCATTTACCATGTAATAGTCGTCTTTATTTAAGCAGTTTGAGTAAGCATTTTTAGCAAATTCAAGCTTGTTATCTTCATAAGTAAACTTTTCCATTATTTGCTTTATTTGACTAACATTAAGGCATTTCTTTTTAGTTGCTTGTTTAGCGATCATCATTTTGTCACTTTTAAAACTTTCATTTTCAATAGCATTAAGTACTGAATTAATATTCTGAACTTCACAATCAGTTGAATTAGTCATGTTTTCATTGTTGCTATTGTCCCATCCACTATTAGTTGTAGTCGTATTTGATTCAGTATAAGTGTCTCCGCCAAAACTGGTTGTAGTGGTGGTGGTTGTAGTACTGTAAGAAGTGGTTTCTACATTATCAAGATCATTACCAGAAACATTCATGTTCATAATGATATTTTCATCATCGCCCATGTCCATGTTGTCGTTGATGTTTACATTCATGTTGAAATTTACATTTTCTGAGTTATCTGGATGGTCCTGAGCACCATCATTCATATTTACACTCATGTTCATGTTGACGTTTTCTTCATCATGGTCCATGTCCATATTGTCATTGACGTTTACATTCATGTTGATGTTAGATTCACCCATATTTGCATTCACATTAGCATTCTCTGAAATATTATTTGTTGTAGTGGTAGTGACAGTTTCTTGAACTACAGTTTTTGTAGGTGGAGCTTCAACTGTTCTGTAAATTACAGTAGTTTGATTGTTGTTTTGAGGAACATTTGCTTTTGCAGTGACATCAAACATTTTTAGCTTATACCCTTTTTTCTTAGTTATGAATATTCTATATGAGAATTGATGGTTCATAGTATCCATATAAACAGTTTTAGATAGAGATGGAATGGCCTGGTCTTCAAAAATAATTTTAAGACTATTTCTAGTTGTTTTCACATTAGCAACTTTTACATTGGTTTCAGCATTATCATTTTGTTTAATACCGTTCATTACTAAATAAAACGGAGTAGCTTCTTCTGCAAAAATGACCAGATCATTGTTTTGGGCATTCGCATTAAAAAATAATAGAGAGGGTAGTATTAAAAGAGATAAAAGTTTTTTCATGGTTTAATTTTTAAAAGTTGTTTATCGTTTACCAAAATAATGCCAAAAAAGGCAACAAATTTAATTTCCAAATTATTAATATTTAAATAGAATTTAAATACGTAATAAATTTTAAAATAAATAAATATGCAAGTCAAATATAAAATATTATTCCTTAATCACATTAAGTGATTCCCATTTTTTCTAGGAGGTATGAAGCATTCATATTCTGGCAAATACCATCTTTAAATTGATAGTCGAAATGTAATTCACCTTCTTTAATCTCCGCGTCAAAGAATTTAGTATCTACTTGCTGAAATTCATCTGCTAACGAGCAAAGACTTAGATCATGGGTGGCAATGATCCCCGAACTTTTTAGTTGAATTAATTTGCGTACGAATTTTTTAGAGCCCTCTTCTTTGTCTTTACTGTTGGTTCCTTTTAATATTTCGTCTAATACAATAAAATAATTGGTTTGCTCTAGATGATCTATGATGAATCTTAACCTTTTTAATTCGGAAAAGAAATAGGATTCTTCATTGGTTAATGAATCAGTTGAACGCATACTTGATATAAGCTGAATGGGTTGATATGTAAAGTTCTCTGCACAGACTGGTAATCCGTTATTTGCTGAAATAATAGCAATTGATATAGTTCTTAAAAAGGTACTTTTTCCTGCCATATTAGCTCCAGTAACAATATTAAAATTTCCATAGCTGATATTGTAGTTGTTTCGAATGCATTTATCGGGATGTATAAGAGGATGTCCTAAAGCGATACTTTCAATGCTTTTTGAATCTTCAATACTTGGAAAACTGTAATTATGGTTAAAAGAATAGGTTCCCATCCCTATAAGGGCATCTATTTCGTGAATAGCTTCAAACCAATTATTAACTTCATCTAAATGAAGAGTAATCCATTTTTCAAACTGATAGACATATTGAAGATCCCAAAGTCCAAATCCATTTCCAAAGATCCCAATGATAAAGTTGTTTCTATTGTTTAACTGACTAATAATTTGATACAGTTTTTTAGTATTCTTAGAAGCAGAATTTGTTTCAGATTTAATTTTTAGCTGGATGTTATTTAGCTTTTGAGATTTAAATTGAGTTTTTTCAAGAAGTTCCATCAAAACACCATATTCTTTTAAGCCATCTTCAAATTTAGAGATCTCATTAGCTAATTGATTCGTTCGTTTTACATAGTAACCCACTCCTGCTAATCCTATAAAGAGCCAAATAACAATTAAACTGTTGGGTATAGCTGAAAATATACCAAGACCTATCAATATAAAAGAGATAATAGGGAAGATCCATAATAAGTAATTAGTTTTAGCTGGAATGATCTTTATGTGGTTTTTGATCCAATTGAAAAGCTCTTTTGAACTAACATTGGGATTGATTAGAGCAGCTAAAGCAGAAAACTGCTGTCTCCATTCAGTATTTGCTCCTAATTCTTTTATAGCCTCTTGCTTTTCTTTTATTTGTTCAATATTGTTGGAAGCTAATTTTTTCGCTAACCATTCTTTACCCTCTTTTGTATGGGTTCTATTGATGCATTGAAAAAATGAGCCTTCTCCAAATAGATCTACATCATTACTGAAAAAATGGGAAGGGTCTTTAAATTCTTTTCCTCCATCAAAACAAGTATAATTGAATGATAAAGCTTTTAATTCTTTTTCATTGATTGTAATCAATTCACTGAGGAATTTTTTTTGACGTTCTAATGATCCGCTTTGTTTTATAAAGAATATAAAAGCAATTGTACCTAAAACTCCAGCTATAGAAGCAATTAAAGGAGTGTCAATAAAAAGATAGATGAGCAAAGCTGTTACTATAAAGGAGATCACCCTTGCAAAAATCACCAGTCTTATTTTTGACTTAATGTTCTTTAAGCTAAGCTCTGCCTTTTCTCTTAGTTGTAAATATGTGTTTTTTGCTTCCATTTTAAAATTGAGGCTCAAAGATATTGTTTTAACAATATCACATTAAAAAGTTTGTGAATTTGATTGGTTTGATTCTTGATAGATGAAGTAATTTGGTATTATGAAATGGAAAACAGTTTTATTAGCTATTTTATTTTGTGTGCAGTTGACAGCACAAGATTTTAAGCTCAATGATTTTTATAGTTATCATCCAGCTTTAGAACAAAAAGTAGATGAAGTTTTTAATTCCTTGAATGACACATTAAAAGTGGGGCAATTAATTGTTCCTTCTGTTGGGAGGTTAGGAAAATCCGATGCACATGTTATAGACTTGTGTAAAAAAGGGAAGCTTGGAGGGGTATTGCTTTTAAATGGAACAGTTGAAAGCTTTACTAATTACGTTAAATTGTTTGATAGTATTTGTAAAAGTCATGGTTATTTGCCACCAATTTATAGTGCAGATGCTGAGCCAACCTTGATCAGGTATAAGATTAAGGGAAGTACTTATGTTCCTAAAACCAATCAGATCCATTCTATGGAAAAAGTGACAGAGGTCACAGAAATTATTTGTAAAGACCTTCACAAAATTGGGATTACTCAGAATTTTGCTCCTGTTATTGATGCTTCACCTAATGAAGTGGTTAGCAATCGAAGCTTTGGGTTGAACATGGATACAGTGATTGGCTTTTCTAATCGATTTATTGATGTTACTCAGCAAAATGGAATAGTGGCTACTGCAAAGCATTTTCCTGGTCATGGGTTTGTTTCTGGAGATACCCATAAAAAGCTAGTTTATATTAAGGGTGAAATGAAAGAAGTGGCTAATTATATTCCTGTTATAGAAAATGAGGTGTTGTCTATTATGGTTGCCCATATAGCAGTTGCAGATAATGATCAATACAATACCAATGATCTTCCTGCTACTTGTTCAAAAAATATTGTTACCGATCTTCTAAAAGATTCTTTAGGATTTAGAGGGATTGTAATTACAGATGCAATGAATATGGGCGGGGTAGTAAGTATTGATCAGTGTGGTTTAAAAGCAGTAAAGGCCGGATGTGATATGTTGCTAATGCCAGTAAAAGAGGAGAGTGATATTAAAGATATTCTCGTTGAAATACAAGCCAATGAGGAATTCAGAATGCAGGTATATAGTTCTGTGAAAAAAGTGATAAGATTGAAAATATGCTTGGGCTTACTTTAGTTATAAGTTTTTTTATTCCATTGATAGTCACTAGGGTAAATGGACTGAGAAAAACAAATAAGGGTGGTCATTGATGCTAAAAGAATATAAGCATAGACAAACCAGGCAGTTCTGTGATATCCCCAATAACCCATGTCAATTTCAGCGCTATTTAGTATAATCCATGTAGGGGTAATAAGTGCGATAATAGCTGCAATAACGCCTACAGATGTTACTATAGATGCGAAAGTTCTAAAGGGAAGAGATAGGAGTTTATTGAACCAGCTCAGGTCATTACCCCACTGATGCACCAAATAATATTTAGAAGCAGATAATGGAATGAATAAAAGAGGGTCTGCATTTTCATCTTCTAGGTCAAATGCCTTAGAAGGGGCAAGGATTACAAATTTTTTAATTTCTGTATTGCTTTTTTTGCTAAGCTGCTTTATTTTAAAAATCGCTTCTTTAGGAATAGAATTTCTAAAACATTTACTGGGCAAAAGTCTTAATCTGTATTTTATAGCTAAGGTTCTGATTTCCTGAATGTCAAAAATAGAATTCTGATCTAATCTGTTTATGAGATTCGTGTTTACTGAATTTTCATTGTTACAGCTAAGTTGGTTGATGATCTTTTTTTCTTGTTCTTGATCTTCTAATAACAAAGCATTTACCTCATATATTAGTTCGTCTAAGGAATGTTCGGTTTTTCGTTCCTTGATCAATTCTTCTTTTAAATTGATATTTTTAAACATGGCTTAGGATTGAACATAAAGATATGAATTTCCTAAACTAAAGGATAGTTTATTGAATTTAAAGTGCTGTAAAGAAAAGCTCTATCAACTCTTTATCTTCGTCTAAAGATCTACTTTTTATTACAGTGTTTTTATTTCTGACTCTGCCTTTAGCAGTTTCTGATGACCTCATGTCTTTGTTTATTTCCATTTCTTCAACAGAAGTTTCGTTAAAAACACCTTCATTGTTTATAGTAGGTTCGGTAAAGCCACTCAAAGTTATGGTTTCATTCAATGCTTCATTTGTTTCATCTTTGGAAATCAATTCCACCTCTTCCTCAACGATTACTACTTTTGCCATTTCGTCCATGTCGGCACCAAAATCATTTTCAGCCATTGTTAGCTCAAAAGAATCTCCAGCCCAATCTTCTTCAATCATCATAACATCATCAACAGTTTCTTCCGCAAGATCAAAAGGTATATCCGGTAATTCTCTTTCTTTAGCTAGATCTACAGATGCAATGTTTTCTTCTTCAGTAGATTCAACTTCAATTCTATCTGCTCTAAGGTTGTCTAAAAGAATAACAGAATCTGAATTTCCTGTTAATTCATTTTCATTTTCTAATTCAAGGGAAGAGCTTTTTTCTTCTGTATTAGGTTCATTGTTTACAGCAACTTGATTTTCATTATTTATAGGGTCATTTGTTAGGAAGATATTCAAAACCAATAGTAAAGATGCTGCAACACCTGCTATTTGTATTCCAGGCATTTGATAAAAGCTCTTTTCTTTAGGGAAAAGTTGAATGAGTAGAGAGTTGTACCAAACCTTATTGATCTTACTTTTGTTACTGAATTCTTTCATCAGTGCAGTTTTAATTGCAGGGTCTGGTTCAATAATAGTTTCATTACTCTTGTCCTCAACAAGTGATATCATCAGTTTTTTTAGCTGATTGAATTCTTTTTCGGATTTAACTTCAGAAGAAATAAAACCCAATTCATCAGCATTAAGCTCATGATATTCTTTATTGATGAGGTAATATTCGATATCTTCTTTTGTGTAGTTCATTTTATTATAGTTCTTTTAAAAATTGATTTAACAATAGAATAATCAAAGGACTAATATTGCTAGGGTTAAATTCTTTTAAATTTTCACTTAGCTTTTTCAGGGCATAAAAGATCCTTGATTTAATAGTGCCTTCACTTGTTTCCATAATAGAAGCAATTTCTTTGATGCTTAGATCATGCTTTATTCTCATGATAAAAACTTTTCTATGATTGTCACTCATTAATTCAAGCTCTTTCTTCAATCTATCGTTGAAAATCCCTGAGTCTGTTTTCATGTCATAGTTATAACTATTGTCTTTAACACCAATATTTTCATCTAAATTGTTGCTCATTACTTTTCTAGTCTCGTGTTTTCTATATTCATTTTTGCACATATTATAGGCAACTGTATAGATCCATGTTTTAAATGACCTTTTAGGGTCATATTGATGAGGTTTATTAATGATCTTTACAAAAAGATCTTGCATCATGTCCTGTGCCTTTTCACTGTCTTGCCAAAGCATCTTAAAAAAGTAATTGACCATGGGTTTGCTCCATCGGTCATAGATTTGAGAAAAGGCGTGCTCATCTCCTTTTACAACTTCAACCATGAGTTGCTCATCTTTATAAGTAGCATATTTTTTGCTTACTATACGCATCTCAATTTTTGAGGTATTTTTGGACCTGTTTTTCTTTTTTGCCTTCTTTGGCAATTTTTAGTATCAATAATTCAGTTTTTTCTTTCTTTTCAATCTGGTCGGTATTTTTATAGTAATCTCTTATAATGATTAATGGTAGTATGTAATTCAGATTGATCTGTTGGACCTTAGGGTTTGTAACAGGATTTGTTAATTCATCATTTTTGAAAACATACTCCCATTTAGATACAATTCCAGCCACATTGTTGTAATCTTTTTTGCTGTATTTGAAAGCAAGCCCAGTTAAGTATAGATTGTCTTTTAGCTTTAGAAGAATATTAGGATTTACTGTTAGTCCAATGTAAATAGGTTTGTTGGGGTTATTTACAGAGGTTTGATAAATAATATCTGCAACTGGAGCTGATGATTTGCTAAGTCCGTTTTGAGAAAACTTTTGTTCTCTGTACTGTTGATTGGATAAGAGATCCATATTAAGAATAGTGACATCTTCTCTAACATTTTTAACTTCTTGTTGAATCCATGCAGGGTAGGTGTCATCTGATCCGTTGGTAAATAAAATAGCATTGGGCTCTAATGAGTTCAATACATTCTGATTATATTCTAGAATCCCATCAGGTATAATATTGCTTTCATAGAGCTGTTGACAATATATTTTCTTTTTACTTGAATTATTTGTCAGCTCGTAATGAGCAATAAATTCATCGAATAGTTCTACATTGTTGGGGGAAATTTCATTTGCTTTTTCCAAATCACTAAAGGCATTTATGTCATAATTACTATTTACATAATTTACATAGTGATATTCATAGGAATTGGGGTTTGCATTTTTAAGCTGAATAACGATGCTGTCTAGCTGAACTTGTTCCTTTTCGTCAATTTCTTTAGAATATTTATCTACAGATTGTTCTCTTTTTGAAAAATAAGAGTTCATAATCACTGAAGATGAGGATGGAGATTTACCTTTATATACAGGTAAATGTGACGATTTTTTTTCTTTATCATAAACACCATCAACTTGCCCAATATAATCTATAAAAGGTAGTTGAAATAACATGATAGTTAAGATATAAGCTAATATTCTCATGCTTCTGTTTTGTTAATTGTACACATCAAATTAAAATAGGTTCATATTATTTTTCTTTTTTAAAAATCTCTGCTGTAAGTACTAGTCTTTTTGTAGTAGGAAATGCATCTGCAATAATGGTGATGGACTTAACTTGCTTTCCTATTAAACCTTTTGTATTAAACGTCACTTCTAATTTAGAAGATTTACCTGGGGCTATGGTTTTACTAGTAAGTTTAGCTATTGCACACCCGCAGCTGGTTTCAATGTTCTCAATAATAAGTTCTTTGTTTCCAGTATTAGTAATAGTGAAAGAATGATTCACTGTTTCTCCTTGAGTAAGTTTTCCGAAATCAAAAGAAGACATTTCTGTATGAATTTCTGCAAAAATACTATCAGCCGGATTGGCTTGTCTTATTGTTTGGATCTCTATTCTTCTTTCGAGAGCAGCAGATCTGTTGTAAATGGAATTTCTTTTATCATAATAGTCGTCACTAACTTTTTCATTAGCAGTATATTCTCCAAAAGGAAGTTGCTCAAATAATAGGCTCCCATTGTCTATGTATTTTTTAAATTGACCTTTGTCGTATTCTTTTAAATAATTAATCATGCTAGAAATTCTTCTTTTGGCTAGATTAACATTGTAATTGGTTTTGGCTAAAGGGCTGGCAAACCCTTTAACTGTAACTTCAATTTTCTCACCTTTTTCTAATTCATTAAGAAGGAGTTTGGTAAATAACTCTAGGTCTTTAACTCCTTTATCTACATAATGTCTAAAAAAGTCATCTATATCTAGTTTTGCTTCTATGGCTTTATTTTCTCCTAACCCTTTGGAATATTCATCTCTATAGGTTGATTGCAGCTCTTTGTATCTGTCGTAGGCAGTTAGATAGTTTAAAGAAACAACTGTGTCTAAGCTTTTTGGACCAGGTCTGTCATTATGAAAATAAAGAGTTACAGGTAAGTATTTATTAAGATCATCAAGAGTTTCTATAACAACTTCTTTATTGATAGTTACTTGTTGGTTCCCTAAATTAAATTTCCAAATGTCATTACAGCATGTAGGACCTTTTTTATAATGTGTACCTAAACGATTGGAAGTAATAAATCCATTTTGGCCCAAAGAATCTATCCAGAAATAAAGGTCGTTCCATGAAGAGTTGATAGGAGGAGATAAGTTTTCAGGGGAGCTAAATTGGTTGTTGGTAAAGGAAGATTTAAAAACATCAAAACCTCCAAATCCATTGTGCCAAGTACTGCTAAAGTAAAGGATATTCAAATTACTAAAGAAATAGGGGGTGATCTCAGGATCAGGTGAATTAACTTTTTTCCCAGCATTAATTACTTTGCCAAAAGAAGGGCCATCCAATATTTCTGTATGCCAGATATCCATGTTACCTATTCCTCCAGATCGGTTGGATGAAAAGAAGAGGGTTTCCTTGCTGTTCAATAGGCCAATATTAGGGTGAGTTGTATTGGCTCCTTTTTCATTGATGGAATTAGGTAATGCTATTGGAGAAGACCATTTATTGTTTTTGAAGGAAGTAACAAAGATCTTGCAATTGTTAAGGCTATCACATCTTGTAAAGTAATAATGTTTTTGGTTAAGTGAAAATGTGCCATTGGCATTATGATAACTAGGGTTATTGATTACAGAATCCAATGTTGACCTAGTTTTCCATTGACCTTCTTCAAAAATAGCTTCATAGATCTTTACTTTGTAGTTGGGTTCGAACACTTCAAGTTGTTCGTTAATGCTGTCTGATCGAAGTGAGCTGAACTGTAAGGTGTTTTTTACCAGTTTTCCAGCAAATTCTGCATTGCTAGTATTGGTGCTGTCTCCAATGTTGATTATAGTAGTGTTCTTAACAGAATCGTGTTGTAATCTTAAAGCATATAAACAGGATGATATTTCCCTTGAAGATTTTTTATAATGGTACCCTTTTTTGTCGTTTTTATACAATGATTTTGATTTTTTCCAGGTTTTAGATGCAATTTTATAATCGCCATTAAATTTTTGCATAGAAGCAAGCCAGAAATTAGCATCCCTATAGATCCTTCCTCCTTTGTCTTTTTCTACAATTTTTTGAAAAAAATGAGCAGCATCTATATAATTATTGTAATTCTTTAATGAATGAGCATATTTATATAGCAGATGAATATCAGCAGAATCAATATCAAGAGCTTGTTTATAGTACAAGGAGGCCCCAAAATGATTGCCTTCATTAGATAGTTGATCTGCAAATTCTGTAAGCTGTTTCAAGTTCTGTGCATTGTACAGCAATGGAAAAGCAAATAGAAATATTAATAATATGTTTTTTCTATCCATTAAATATAATCTGGGCAAATGCGATGAATGATCATTTCTATAGGTGTTTTATCTATGATATAGATAATTGCAATTTCAAAACCACCCCTTAGCATAGATGCTGGAACTAGCTTAGAGATGTTAATGTCGTAGCTTATTCCTATTTTCCAATTATCATAATTCATGCCAGTAGTTAAAAACAGAGCGTCCTTGTTTCTATAGGAGAGTCCTGCCCATAAAGAACGGTAGGTTCTCATGAAATTAACCAAAATGTATTCTGTTTCTAGATTAAGGATCATTTGCTGATGTTTACCTTGTTTCATCCATAAGAACCCTGGGAGAAGATTGATCTTATTTGAGATGTTATAGACTCCTTTTGAATGTATGACTAGTCTTGGGTCTAATCGAATATTATTGTCGTTGTAAAAGCTTTGTTTGGCAGCAGTAAGATTAAAAATGGCAATCCCTGATTGAATATTTAATTTTTCTTTAATGAAAAAGTGCCCTATTCCAAAATTGAGATTAGCATAATTTCTGCTGTTTCGTAAAAAATATTCTTGATTAGATAGTGTAGGGTCGTATTGATATCCATTGTATTGTGCGTCAAATGATAAAGGATTGTAATCTAAATTTCTATTGGTAAACCCTATTTGAGAACCTAGCGATAAAAAATTTGAAGTATCCTTAAATTTAAAAAGATAAGAACCGCTTAGGTTAATCTGAAAAGTGCTAAACCTAGAATCACCAGCACGATCCTGATTGATCTGAAGACCAGCTGAAACAGCATCATTAACAACTTTATTTTTTTCCATTGAAAGTCCAAAAGTTCTATAAGGAGTAGTAACGGACGACCATTGATTTCTGTGATTTCCAGCTATTCTGAAATCACCATTAAAAGACCCAGTCATGGCAGGGTTTAAATTCAATGGAGCAAGATTAAATTGTGAAAAATGAATATCCTGACTGTTTAATTCATTAATTAAACAAAAACATAAAATAATATATGTTAATAATCTGGTTGTCATTATTTTATAAGTGTAATATTTCCTTTTTCAAAATAAGTTTCATTGTCAATACAAAGCGCTTCAAAGTAATAAACATAGACGCCTGGATCACATTGTTTTCCATTATAGGTCCCATCCCATCCTGTGTTAAAATTGTAGGTTTCAAATAGTAAATTTCCCCATCTGTCAAAAATTCTAAAGACAAATTCTTCATTTACAATATTGTTCCCTCTCACTTTAAGTAGGTCATTGGCATTGTCACTATTAGGTGTAAATGCATTTGGTAAAAAGATATCAGGAGGACCACATATAACTTCTGTTACATATATTGTAATGGAATCTGATTTAGAACACCCATTGTTTTCGACTGTTAAGTAAAAAGTAGTAGTTTCTGTAAGTGTACATTCTGGATGCTGACTATTAGCATCACTTAAACCAGTAGATGGTGTCCATGTATAATTATAACCATTAGGTGAGGCATGTAATGTAGTGGTTCCACCTTCAGGAATGGTGTCTAGGTCAGCAGAAGCCGAAATGATAAGATTAGGAAGCTGGTCGACAGTAATAAAAACAGAATCTACAATGTTGCAACCAGTAATAGAGCTGAATGAATTGACATATGCCATAGTGGAAACGGTAGGGTTAACCCATACCGAATCATTGGTGTCATCAGAAAGAATAATGTTATCTGGCCCCCAATCATAGATCAATGAGTCACCTGGAACCAAGTTAGATATTAAAAGTTGGGCTGAGTCATATAAGCATATGATAATATCTGCAGATGTTAAAGTGCTTGCATCGGCAAGATAAACCTGGATACTATCAATGAGCAGACATCCATTATTATTGATCTGTACATAGTAGGTAATATTGGAATCTGGTGATACATTAATAGTAGGGTTATTTAAAGGTGAATTTATTGTATCTGTAAATAGACTATCTGTTGACCAAATATAGTCAATGCTTGTTCCAAAAGAGTTGGCAGTAATTGCTAGTACATTGGTATCTGAACATAAGGTAGTATCACCAGGAACTGAAAGTAATGGTGTATTAATAATCACTTGCTGACTTACTGTATCAATACATATCCCATTAGATATTAATAAGGTGTAATTGGTAGTGGTGATAGGGTCTGCAAAAGGATTAGAAATGGCTGTGTCACTTAATCCAATTGAAGGAGACCATGAGTAGCTAATGGATGTATTAGGATTAGGTAGTAGACCTATCTGTTCAATATCTCCAGGACATAAATTTACATCATTCAATTGATAAGAGGTGTCACCTAGAATAGTAATGTCTTTTACGATGGTGTCTCCTAAGTTACAAGTAGCTGTATCTTGTAGTATTAAAGTAATTTGATAATTGCCAGCAGATGTATAAGTATGAGTTGGATTAAAAGCTGTACTGGTATTATTGTCACCAAAATCCCAGAAAAAAGAAGTATTACTTTGATAAAGGCTGGTGTTGTTAAATGTGTATGTATAAGGTTCACAACCAATAGGAGGAACGTCAAAATCTGCTAGTACAACAGGTAAATTAAAATCCATTTTAAAAACCCCAAGGTTACAATTACTGTTATTAGTTGAAGAAACAGCATTAGCTGGTTGAATTGGGAGGTCTGAAAATCCACCACAGCTAGCACAGATAGCTTGGTATACTTTTCCTTTTCTATCAAATCTTGAAGTACCTCCATCTACATGCTCAGAAGCTGAGCTGCCTCCAAAATAAGAGCCATATACTAGACCAGATGCATCATCTTCAAGTACCATTATATAAAAATCACTACCATCTGTAGTGTTTTGAAAAGCATCCGAAGTAATGGGCATATTATTAGTATACCCAGCATTATTGTCTAACGTAGAAAGGTTGTTAACGCTACCTCCCCAACCAGCTAAATACATTTTACTACAAAGGTCTACTAGAAAAGCAGTTGGAGATATGTTGATGCCACTTCCAGATCCAAAAACGGTTGAGTAGATCACTGAATCTAATGAAGGAGTTATTTTAGAAATAAATTGTCCACTTCCTGGAACACTCCATCCTGCATTGGATATAAATGTAGAATCTTGAATTTCAGTTTGACCTAACAAGTAAACATTGTCATATTTGTCTAATTCAACAAAATAACTTTGATCATAGGAGTTTGATCCATAATAAGTAGAATTAATTAGAAATTGGCCATTTTTATCTACATGGGTGATAAATCCGTCTGACCTTCCTCCTTGAAAAGAAGTGTCAATCACATTTAGTGTTTTAGGGAAGAAAAAAGATGAAGTGCCACCAGTTAAATAAATATCTTGATTATTATCGATAGATAATGAATAGCCAGCGTCATGTTCTTCTCCTCCAAGAAAACTACTCCATATAATATTTTCCAATTCATTGTCCATCTTTATAATACAACCATCTAATGGACCACCACCATAAGTGGATTGAAATACATTACCTACAATAGGGAAATCACTTGATTGTGTACAGCTAATTATATAGATATTGTTATTGTCATCAATATCAATTTCACCTCTAATTTCATCTGCATAATTATATCTTAGAATATTTTGAGAGGCAGTAGCACTAGTAGAGTTTAATCCGTCATTTAAGCTACCTCCTAAGTAAGTAGAGCCAATAAGAGAAGTTCCATCATCACTTAAATGAGATATAATAATATCCGATCCATTGGTGTAATCTACTCCAAGGCCATTTAATAGATTGTTGGGTGTTCCGCCATTAAAGGTAGAGTCGTAACATCCAGTTGTGAAAGGGAAATTAATAGAGCTAGTAGTCCCTAATATGAACAATTCATCGAAGCTATTTACTATAAGACTATGAGGAAGCTCATCATTATTACCACCAAGAAATGTAGAATAGATAAGAAAAGTACCAGTTGTGTCAAATTTAGAAATAGCAATGTCAACTATACCATTGTTCCAGTTGGTGTTATAAGCACCTGTTGTTGTTGGATATTGATTCCCAAATGCACTGCTGCCAGAGTATAAAAAACCTTTTGAGTCAAATGTGGCAGAGTAACCAAAATTATTAGAAAAGGAACCTGAATAGGTTGAAAAAATCAAAGTTGGGTCTATTATTAATTCTTTTGTTTTATCATAACCATCGGGAAATTCATAAGAAAGAGTGTTGTCTTTTAAAATATACCGGCATTCAATAATTTTAGTTTTTCCGTCAATTATTTGATAAGCATATGGTTTATTTTCAATGACGTGATTGACTTTTGTATAGATATGTAATCTTTCATTTTTAATAGAAATATCATCTTGTCCAACATATTTGAATTTGATTTGATCTGTATTGGCATTTGGAGAAATGATGAGGTCGTATTTTAGATGAAAGAAACTGGAGTAAATAGACAGGTCAATACCTTCATAAAGCTCATCGTATTGTATATTGAAGTAACCATTTACATTAGCTGCCCATTTTTCAGGGTCATTTCCTAAAAAGTAATTGTAATATTCATCTGTCTGAGAATTTCCTTTAATGATGACATTTTTATTAGAGTTAATGAATTCTACTTTATAAGCATGCCAGTCTATATCAGTTCTTTGAAAATTAATAGAGCGGTCATGATGTGATTTGATGTATTGGTCTACTTTTTTCACATCGTAGAGGTCAAATAAAAACCCATTGTTTTCTAAGTATAAATAACCTCCTTTAAGATCTGCTTTGAATTTTACTTGGTCTGGCCACTGATTTTTATTCTCAATAAATTTATAACCAGCCTGTTGCCCAATGGTATAGTTTGATAAAAAAAACAGCACTATTAATAAGTTTCGAAGCATAATGCAAGATACAAATTGTAATTATAAGAAGGACGAACTAAACATCAATCAGGTTGTAATTGATCATTAACCTTATTAGCATTCTTGTTTAATAATAATCTCTTTTGATACTTGCTCTGTACAATATCAACTAGTATAAGAATAACAAGTATAAAATAAAAAGTGGTCTTATTCATAGGAGTAATTTCATTACCTATTAATTCTAATTTAGCTAAATGTCCACCTTCAGATAAGAGCATGATTCCTACTAAGAATAGGATGAATAAACCAAGGACTTCATACAATCTGTTTTTTTCTAAGAATTTAGATACACGATCAGCTAACCATATCATTAATAAGCCACCTATAATAATTGCAGTTGCCATTACCCAGAATACATCTGTTAATGCCATAGCACTTAAAATAGAATCAAATGAAAAAACAATGTTCATAATCACTATCATGGTAATGACTTTTTTAGGATTAAATTGTTTTTTACCTTCATTTCCATGATAATCGTTATACGTTAACATGTGCCATATTTCTTTAATAGATGTATAAATAATAAAGACTCCTCCAATAAGAACGATTAAGCTATGGATATTAAAGGTGCATGAGATAATATTATCTATATCAATATTTAAAATTGGATTTTGAAAATACTTGATTATTGAAACAAGCAAGAAAAGAAGCGCTACTCTAAGAATAATTGCAATTCCTATTCCCATTTTTCTCACATAGCTTTGGTCTTCTTTTTTAACTTTTTTTGATTCTAAAGAGATGTATAATAAATTATCAAATCCTAGTACTGCTTGAAGTATTATAAGCATAAATAAGGTTGCAAAATTTTCAATTGTGAACGCATCCATAATTTTAATTATTAAGTTTTTGAGTTATTTATAATTCAATTATCGAAAGATAAAAAATTAAAAATACAGAAGGTGTAATTTAGTGCCTTGATTAGATATTTCAATTGTAGGAAACGGAATTTTAATGAATCCAAAAGACCCAAATACAGTTTTAAATAATTTTCTTTTCCATTTTATCTTTGTAAGATCAGCATCTAAACTTAAATAGAATTGCCTATTTCTTTCTAGGTCTAGGCAAATAGGATCTCCACTACAATATTCACATTTATTTTCACTACCGCCAGTCATTCCATCTGCGCCATAGCCTATTGCTAGATTGAGCCACTTAGGAAATTTTGAGTCTTCATTTAAAAAGTCATTAATGTTTGCAGAGAGCCAATATGTTTGTCCATTATAATCTTTTAATATCCTTTCCATATTTGAAGAGCCTAGCGTATTAGGTCTGTATTGAGCGATGGAAGTATGATGAGCAGAAAACTTTAGTTTTATTCTTTGTTCATTCCATAAAAACT
Organism: uncultured Flavobacteriales bacterium; assembly: GCA_964430245.1. Classification (GTDB taxonomy): domain Bacteria; phylum Bacteroidota; class Bacteroidia; order Flavobacteriales_D; family Parvicellaceae; genus CAYSEW01. The sequence goes on along the minus strand of CAYSEW010000010.1, from coordinate 8,283 downwards.
GCTGACTGATAAATAAGCTGGATCCAGCTAAGTTAGAGACCATGTCAGGAATTGAAAATCCCCATTCTGTTGAAAATCCATCTAATATTTCTAGAGCAGTTAAATATGTTAACCCCAATATACCTCCATAAATTATTGACTTCTTTTGTTTTAATCCTGTCCAATTCAATATTTCATATCCTACATATCCAACATAGTAAGCAGTCATGGTGTGTCCTATCTTATCCATCTGAAGCCAATCTTTTCCATCATTGAATAAATGAAACTTAGAGCGGGGATACTGTTTATACCAGACTTCGTTTAAAAGCACCATAGAACCAACTGTAGTTGCACTTTCAATTCCTACAGCTGTATATAAGCGCTTTTTATTTAATGTGTCGGAATTTTGAAAGAATTGAGAAAGTGAATGTATAGGCTGAAAAACAAAATAAAATAGTACTAGTATTAGTGCTTTTTTCATCATCTTCAAATATAACTTCTATTCGACTAAGTAACAATTATATTCGACTAATTAACAATTGTTGATAACCTATGTGGATTTTATGTGTGAATCTATAGGCTTTTTTATTTGTGGGTTATTAAATGTTGTTTTAAAATTGCACTGTCAAACGAGGGATAAAAGGCTCACAAAAGAGTGAGGTGCTCTCGAAAAGTAGTTTGTTTATTTAATTAAAGAAAGTTTTTGTGTAAACAAAATTGAAAGGCTTGTCCCGAAATTTAATTGATTAAAAACTGAAAGAAAGAAATTTCTTAAGCTAGAGGTGCTTTTCTAAGTTGGAATAATTGATTTATCAATAATTACAATACGCTGCAGATTGGTTAAATGTTTTCGGACAATACGCTGAAAAGCAGATTAGACATGTGGAAATTCTTTCGGGAAATAAACATGAATGATAGACATTAGAAGCTGACAGAACAGATCTTCGGAACTGTAATGAAGAAGCGGAAGTCATAATAACAGTAGTTTGATTATTTGAAACAGTTTTACTGGGTTAAATAAGGCGGGATTTATCTTTTATTAGAAAAAATCTCGCCTTACTGCTATTTAGACATCTTATGTATATTCTAAACATTGTAAATCATTATCTAATTGTTAAATTTCAAATTGTATTTTTCTTTTTTTTACGATTTTGATTAATTTAACAAGATGAAAAAGTATATTTCTTTTATTCTAATTATTTTCCTTTTTTCAAGCTGTTGTAAACTAAAAAAAGATGCCTGCATGAAATACAAGGGTTACCATAAATTCATTTATGAACCAATTGTAATATCTGAAGATTGTAATTGCATTGTTGCTGGAAAGGTAAAATACCTAAAAGACTGTAAGACGGTTGCATTGATCCATTATGGCGATGGAGAATGTGACAATATAGCTACCAAGATTATTTGCGAAAATGGTGACTGTTATGGTAAAGACAATGAACCTTTAGAATCTTATGAATTTACCATTAAATGTAATGGTAACACAATTAATGAGGGTATAGTTGAAGCAGATGAATTGGAGCTGCTTTTTGATCTTAATGCTGGGCCACAACCCTAATTCATGCATTTTTAAGTTTAGTTGTTTTTTACTCAGTTATATTATAATATTTTATTTAACCAGTTTTTCTCCGTGAAAAGGGCAGAAATTCCAGTTACCTTTCATTTCTTGATTATCAATAGGACAAAATTTCTTTTGTAATAAAGATGGTAAAGGTAAAATCCATTTAAATTCTTTATTAGAATGCTTAACGACAAATTGGCCTTCTTGAAATTCATTTATTATATTTTTATTATCCTTATCCTTGACTCTAAATAAGAAAAAATGCATTCCTTCACCCATTTGGCCAAGCATTTGAGCAAACATAGGTTTTAAACTTTCTAATACTGAATTGATTTTTGAAGTGATTTCATTTTCTGATAAGGGTAAATATACTTTATTGTTTTTGTCAATTATTGATGCACTATTTTTTAAAATAGATTTCTCTTTAAAGGTAATTGTTGCTCCAGATGCTCTAGAAATTATTTTAATATCACCTAAACATAACAGAACATAGTCTTCAAATAAGGATTCTATTAATGAAACTACTTCTTCTGATACTTCTGGGTTACCCTCTAAAGAGGTTCTCCAATAACAATTAGGAATCCACATTGTAAATTTCATCCTACCATCCTCTTTATTCCATATTTGAATGTCATTAATTAATTCTAATTGATCGATCTTTGTAGTCTCTTGACCAATAAGATTTATACTAAGAAGTAAAGTTAAGGTTGTAATCAATGTTTTCATTTGAATATAAATTATGTATGGATAATCATGGTTATTCTTGTTAGGTATGAACATAATAAAAATAAATGAAACAAGAGGGTGTTTGTGTAGATGGTGTTTGTAACTAATTAGAAATTAGCTATTAACAATCGTTACTAACAATTGTTAATAAGTGGTGTGGATTTAATGTGTGAATCTAAGGTGATTTTTTTTTGTTCAGTTATAGATGAAGTAGTACACTTGTACTGTCAAACGAGGGATAAAAGGCTCACAAAAGAGTGAGTTGCTCTTGAAAAGTAGTTTGTTTATAAAAACGGTGAAAGGTTCAGCAGAAGCGCAAGTGGAAGCTCAACTGAAAGGCTTGTCCCAAAAGCTGATTTTTATAGAATCTTTAAAAAGAGAAATCTTTTAAAAGTAAGGATGCTTTTCTAAGTTGAAATAATTGATTTATCAATAATTCCAATAAACTGCAGACTGGTTGAAGGTTTTAGGACAGGATACTAAAAAGCAGATTGTGCATGTGGAGATTCTTTCGGGAAAAGAAGCATGTAGGATAGACAACAGATGCTGACAGAACAGATTTTCGGATCAGTGATGAAGAAGCAGAAGTCATAATAACAGTAGTTTGATATTTAAGACAGTTAAGTCTGTATTGAATTAGGCGGGATTTATCTTCACGGAAAAATCCCGCCTTACTGTTTTTAGACCATTCGTGAAACATCTTTAGATCTATCTTATTTAATGGAGTTGCTATAATACTTTTAGGTAGTTTTATTTTTTAGTGTTAAATCGTTTTAATCTTTCACTAAACGAATAACAGCTTTTTTATCCCCAGATTCAACTTTTAATAAATAAGTACCAGATGGCTCATCTATTTTTAAATACAATAATTGGTTGTTTTTATAATTTGTTGACTGGATTACTTTTCCTTTTAAATCAATTAGAGTTATTGTTACAGAATTATAGTTTTCTCCTAAATCAATTGAGAAATTACCAGCTGTAGGATTTGGATAGAGGAGAAAAGAATTTCCAAAACTATTTTCAATCTGCCCTATAGTTGTTACAGAATAACATGCTGATGTATCCGAACAATTATTGTTAGTGACTATTACGGCATAAGAACCATTTGAAGCTGGTGTAAATGATTGACTGTTTGCTCCACTAATAGGCGACATTGTAGGGCAAGTTAACCATTGATATAAAGCTCCAGATTCATTGGCAGTCATGGTCGGGTCATTCAGAATTACACTTGTATCTACTGTATTTAATGTTAAATCTAAAGTCACTAAACTATCACACCCATTAATATTTCCTCCAACTATATTGTAAGTAGCCGTGTTGTTACTATTTGTATAGGTAATGCCATCAATCCACGTATAGGATCCGCAGGCAGTTTGAGTATCAGTTCCATTTGTATTATTTGAAATAGTTAAATCTAAAGTCACTAAACTATCACAGCCATTAATATTTCCTCCAACTATATTGTAAGTAGCCGTGTTGTTACTTGCTGTATAGGTGATACCATCAATCCATGTATAGGAGCCGCAGGCAGTTTGAGTATCGGTTCCCGTAGTTGAATTATTTATAGTTAGATCAATAGTAATAACACTATCACATCCTGCAGAATTGGGGATAATATCAGTATGAGTTCCTGTAGTATTGAATATTGCACCACTTGGAGAGGTATAAGCAATGCATTCATTAACTGTAATATTAGAATAGGTTGTCAATCCAGAGCACCCTCCACATGCAGCGTTATTAGGATCAATAATACCTTCAATTAACACCCTGTCACAGCTTGTTCCTGTTGTGTATTTTAGGTTAATAAATGTACCATAATCTCCTGAAAGAACATAGTTGCCTCCTGATGGAGATCCCCAATCCCAATAGGCTTCTCCTTCAACTAATAAAACACCAGGGTTATTATAATCTGTAGAGGAAGTAATATCTACATAAATATTAGATGTGGAACCTACAGTATTAAGGTAGTAAGTGCCAGGCGTTAAATTAAAACCTAAAGAAAGTGCCGACAATCCAGTTACAGAATTAAAGCTTTTGCTAGTAATAACTGTAATACCATCACTAGCTACAACATTAACCACTACTGATCCTCCACCAGCATCAACAGAAACTTCATCTAGGGTTAGGTCTTGAGACACAATTATTTTTGTTCCATAAACATGAGGAACCTGCTGCCATCCATTGCCTTGAAATGCAGATCTCATGGTAGTATATGATTGAACAGTTCCTGCAGTTGATACCCAATATGCAGTATTTGAAGTAATATTTGGAGAATAGCTCATGCCTGTATTTAGAAGATTTCCTCCAGTTGCTGCATCGTACCATTCAACATTATCATTAACGTTTAAATTAACAATTCCTGCATTGCAAATTGTGTCGTTGGTTACTATTGGGAGTGATGATGTTATGACAATATTATCGCTGTTGTCTGAACAACCATTAGCACTGACTATAACCTCATAAGTGCCTGCTGAGGCTGCTGTATAATTTTCACTATTTGCTCCAGAAATGGTAGTCCCATTAAGGGTCCACACATAATTGTATGCAGGGTTTGATAATCCTGTATTTAGGTTAGCTGTAGTAGGAGAACATAAATCGATAGAATTACCTAAATCAAAGGAAGGTAAATTGTCTGTAATAGAAATGTTGTCTGATGATGGAGAGCATCCAGTTGCACTAACGGTTACTTCGTATGTTCCAGCACTAGTAGCTGTATAAGAGTGGTTTGTTGCACCAGAAATCATATTTCCATTTTGTGTCCAAACGTAGGTGTAGGAGGTATCTGAAAATCCAGTATTAAGTGGAGCACTTAAGTTAGGACAAATATTTACATCAGCTCCCAAATTAAATGAAGGGATATTATTAGAGATCACAATAATGTCTGTATTAGCACATCCACCTTCTTCTACTTCTACTGTATAGGTACCTGGTTGGGTGATATTGTATGTATTTTGGGTAGAGCTACTTGAAATAACTGTATTGCCATCTTGAATCCAGGTGTATGTAATTCCAGCTTGTGGAGAAACACCAGAATTTAATGTGATTGAAGAAGTTCCACAAATACTTAGGTCCGATCCTAATGAAGGTTGAGGTGCAGTACAAAAACAAGAAACTTCGGATCCACCGGAATAAGTTTCCATTGAAAAGTTATTGGCGTTGGTAATTGCATTGTTTTCTGTGTCTCCATTTAAAACATCTGAAGCTACATGCATGTAGGAATAAGCAGAAGAGGCCCCACCTGCTAACAGTAATTGCCAGATCATAATACCATCTCCATCTCCTGTTCGGTTGGGATCATTTACAATATGAGAAGATAGACTCGCTACATTAGAATGGGTATAAGTGTAATAGGGACCCCATGGCTCATCTGGATAATGTACACCAGCAGCTAATTTAAAACCATGAATTTCTGCATAATAGGCATAAGCATCATACATCAAAGTACGATTAGTACTTGCTCCTAGGTTGTAACCCTGGTAAGCGACTAGATCTATATCATCTCCTACAGCAGCAAATACAGGAATCATGTGTCCTGTAGCTGTAAAACCAAACATATTAATTCCGTTGGTTGGAACAGTAGCATTGTAAAGGTTTACATCGCTTTCTCCTGTAAGGATATTTCTGTTGCCATAGGCAAAAGGAGAGATCATGTCATCATTTGTAGATCCTCCTAATGCTCCTACTCCGCTGGGAGCACATGCAATAATATAACCAGCAGACTTAGGCATTAGTGCCCTTGAATAAGTAATAAAATCGATAAAATGCTGAACATTAGTAGGTGTGCCAATTCCAGAAAATGAACCGTTGGGTTCATAATCCCAGTCTATTCCTGCAAATCCCATATCGTCCACTAAATCCTTAATTTGCTGATAATCGATATTGTAAGCATTAGGAGAATTCCAATAGGTTTCACCTCCAACAGATAGAATGACTTTTATGCCTTTATCACTAAGCACCTTTACGGATTCTTTTAATGTACAACCATCATAAGGAGTTTGAATACCAGTGTTGGAAATATCATATGACCCTTGAATATAAGTTAGGTCGGGTTTAGCAAATGATAAAAACACATGATTTACAAAGGAAGGAATCTCTCTCATTTTTGAGTTATTGCTTGGAGAGGTCCATGTTTCCGACCAGGAAGGGAAATAACCTAAAACAACAGGGTCGTTAACCTGAGTAAATGAGAGGTTAGTAATTAAAATAAACATGAAGGACGTTAAAATGTAAATGGTGTTTTTACTTTTATTTGTAATTATAGCGTGATTGAAGGAGCGTAGTTTCATAATTAATACTTGATCTTATATTTTCAAAGTTAAAACGATAAATTCAAGGGCGAAGGTAAAATTAGATGGGATAGTTAGAAATACATTGTTGATTCATTATTGGAATCCCAATCATTAAGTTTCTAATAGGTGAATATGTTAATTAAAATTTCTCATTTTTTGTATTAATATGAACATAATAAAAATAAATGAAACAAGAGGGTGTTTGTGTAGATGGTGTTTGTAACTAATTAGAAATTAGCTATTAACAATCGTTACTAACAATTGTTAATAAGTGGTGTGGATTTAATGTGTGAATCTAAGGTGATTTTTTTTTGTTCAGTTATAGATGAAGTAGTACACTTGTACTGTCAAACGAGGGATAAAAGGCTCACAAAAGAGTGAGTTGCTCTTGAAAAGTAGTTTGTTTATAAAAACGGTGAAAGGTTCAGCAGAAGCGCAAGTGGAAGCTCAACTGAAAGGCTTGTCCCAAAAGCTGATTTTTATAGAATCTTTAAAAAGAGAAATCTTTTAAAAGTAAGGATGCTTTTCTAAGTTGAAATAATTGATTTATCAATAATTCCAATAAACTGCAGACTGGTTGAAGGTTTTAGGACAGGATACTAAAAAGCAGATTGTGCATGTGGAGATTCTTTCGGGAAAAGAAGCATGTAGGATAGACAACAGATGCTGACAGAACAGATTTTCGGATCAGTGATGAAGAAGCAGAAGTCATAATAACAGTAGTTTGATATTTAAGACAGTTAAGTCTGTATTGAATAAGGCGGGATTTATCTTCACGGAAAAATCCCGCCTTACTGTTTTAGGGCTTAGCTAAAACTAGCCAATCTAAATTCAAGCTCTCTTTTAATTACTTTATTGAATATTAATTTTAATTTGCCTGTCTCTTCCTGAAATAGAGGACATTTTAGCTATGTAAAGACCAGCATTTAGCTTAGGTAATTGTATGTTATAAGTATTAATGTTTAAAGCCTCGAATACCAACTTGCCATTCAAATTATAGAGTCTTAATGATTGAATGTCATTATTAAAAAATATAGACTCACCACTACTAGCAGGATTAGGATAGATGATTAATTGATCAGTTTCAATGTCTTCGATTCCATTGATTTGACCGCATGGTGAAACTCCACCAAACCAGCTATAGTCAAAAACCATTGAAGGACATGTGAATACTGTGCCATTAGAAGGCATGTTGGGTTTAGAAAATGAAGAGCTAGCTTCTTTATTTACTACAATGTTTTCTATGGTGTTGTCAATAATTGTGCAATTCCCTTTTGCAAAAATCACATCTCCATCATGAGCATTAATTGTAAGCTGGCTATTGTCTTCCATTAAATAACTATTTCCAGCTGATGAATTAACCGTTAAATGAGCACCAGAACAGATATAGAATAATAAACCATCGCCATTTGTTATTGTTGAGTCGTTAAAAACATGATAAATTCCTCCAGTAGAATTCCCTAAAGCAGGTGGGACGATTTGATTACAATTTTGTTGAGCAGTTGAATTAAAAGTGAATAAAATAAATAAAAGGGGTAAAATAGATTTCATAATATTAGTTTTAAAAATGAAATTTAAAATCTACAAGTTTTATGCCAATTATTTTTGGTTTTATTATATTCAATCATATTGTTTATAGATGCTTCCTTTTTATAATAATTTATATCAAATTTTAGTTTTTCTATTTTCATATATGCAAAATCGTTTATTTTGTGTGAAAAGAAT
>CAYSEW010000009.1:0-104636 GCA_964430245.1 uncultured Flavobacteriales bacterium | reverse complement strand
AGTTCCGATGATTTACCTTTTTAGCTAACAGCTGATTTATGTTGAACCAACAGTTATAATTTGGAAATTCCGTTTTTGGCTACTGTAAATATTTTTCAATCTTTCTCTATTCCATTAGGTATTGGCTTAGCAATCATGCTATTACTAATTATCCTTTCAGCGTTAATGTCTGGTTCTGAAGTAGCTTTTTTTTCCATTTCTGCATCTGAAAAAATCAATCTTGAAGAGGAAGAAACTGCTAATAATAACCGAATTCTGCTTTTGCTTTCAACTCCGAAAAAGCTTTTAGCCACTATCTTAATTGCCAATAACTTTATTAATGTAGCTATTGTAATGGTGTCAACATTTGTTGCTGATAATTTAATCAATAATAATGCATTAAGCGGCACCTCCCAATTTATTATACATGTAGTACTTATTACTTTTATCATCCTTCTATTTGGTGAAGTGATTCCAAAAGTATATGCGACAAAGTACAATGTAAAATTTGCTAAAGCAATGTCGCTGCCTATCTATTATATGTCAATAATTTTCAAACCCATTAGCCAACTTCTTATCTCTAGCACTTCGATTATAGATAAAAGGGTGACTAAAAAAACCAATGCTGTAAGTGTTGATGAATTAGAACATGCACTTGATCTAACAAAGGACAGTGTAGAAACAGAAGAAGAAAAAAAGATCTTAGAGGGCATTGTTCAATTTGGCAATACAGATGTCAAACAAATCATGACTCCAAGAACTGATGTGATTGCTATTGATTACTCAAATGACTTCACTACTCTTTTAAAGGAAATTAAAAATTCTAAATTTTCTAGACTTCCTGTTTATGAAGATTCAATAGATAATGTAAATGGTATATTATATATAAAAGACCTGATTCCTTATATAGAAAAGAAAAAAAGCTTTAAATGGAATCATTTAATTAGAGATCCGAAATTTGTTCCTGAAAACAAAAAGCTAGACGACTTATTAAAAGAATTTCAAGAAGAAAAAAAGCACATTGCAATTGTAGTTGACGAATATGGCGGAACATCTGGAATTGTATCTTTAGAAGATGTATTAGAAGAGATTGTTGGCGATATTACAGATGAGTTTGACGAAGAAGATCTAATCTATTCTAAACTAGATGATCTAAATTATGTTTTTGAAGGTAAGACTACACTTATTGACATGTACAGGACAATGAATATTGATGGTGATGAATTTGAAAAAATGAAAGGTGAAGCAGATACCATTGCTGGTTTTTGTATTGAACAAGCTGGGAAAATTCTATTGAAAAATGAAAAATTAAGTTTTGACAAATACACCTTTACTGTAGAAGCAGCAGACAAAAGAAGAATAAAACAAGTGAAAGTGACCATAAATGACCAAGCAAATGAAGCATAAAATATTCATTCTTTTTCTATTAATTTACTTTTTTCCTTCCTGTGTATCACCAGAAACAAAACCCATACCTAAGCCAAAAAGCTATTACAGAATAGATTACCCGGATAAAAATTATATTCCGCTATTGAAGAACGAAAATAATTCACCTTATTTATTTGAAAGACCTAGCTATAGTCAAGTAGCAAAAATTCCTGGATCTCCAGATGAAGATATGGTATTGGTCTTTCCAGAGCTTAAAGCTGACCTTATTATTAAATACATTAAAATTGACACTTCGTTTAACTCTCTAACAGAAAAAGTAAAAAGCGATGCCTATTACCATAGCTTCAAGGCCAATGCAATAGATGAAAAAGTATTCTCCAATCCTAACTCAAATATATATGGTATCACCTATGAAATAACTGGTAATTCTGCCTGTAACTATCTATTCTATTTATCTGACAGCATCAATCATATGATTACAGGTGAACTATTAATACAGAGCAAACCTAATTATGATTCTTTAAAACCCACCATAGATTTTATCAAATCAGATATAGTTCATCTGATTGAAACTTTTGAATGGAATAAATAAATTAAGTAAAAGCAGGTATCCCAGTAATATCCAACCCAGTAATTAACAAGTGAATATCATGCGTACCCTCATAGGTTAACACTGACTCTAAATTAGCCATGTGCCTCATTATAGAATACTCATTAGTGATTCCCATAGCCCCATGAACCTGGCGAGCTTCTCTAGCAATTTTTAATGCCATTTCTACATTGTTCCTCTTAGCCATTGATATTTGAGCAGTAGTAGCGCGACCCTCATTTCTAAGCTGACCTAATCTTAATGTCAAGAATTGAGCTTTAGTGATTTCTGTAATCATCTCTGCTAATTTCTTTTGAACTAGCTGATAACTTGCAATGGGTTTATCAAATTGTATTCTTTCTTTAGAATATCTTAAAGCAGAATCATAACAATCCATAGCTGCTCCAATTGCACCCCATGCTATACCATATCTTGCTGAATCAAGACACATTAAAGGGGCGCCCAATCCATCTTTTTCAGTAAAAATATTTTCTTTAGGGACCTTTACATCTGTAAAAATAAGCTCACCAGTAGCTGAAGCTCTTAGAGAATGTTTTCCATGCATTTCAGGAGTTTCAAATCCTTCCATTCCTCTTTCCACTATCAACCCCTTGATTCTCCCTTCCTCATTTTTAGCCCAAACAACTGCTATATGAGCAAAAGGAGCATTAGAGATCCACATCTTAGAACCATTTAATAGAACATGATCTCCCATATCTTTTATATTTGATAGCATTCCACCAGGATTAGAACCAAAATCAGGCTCTGTTAACCCGAAACAACCTATCATTTCTCCAGTTGCTAATTTTGGAAGAAATTTTTGCTTTTGCTCTTCTGAACCGAATTTCCAAATAGGGTACATTACTAAAGAACTTTGAACAGAAGAAGTTGATCTTAAACCAGAATCACATCTTTCTAGCTCTTGCATAATTAAACCATAAGAGATCTGATCTAGACCAGCACCCCCATACTCAACAGGAATATATGGTCCATAACCACCTATTTCTCCTAACCCTTGTATAATTTGATTAGGAAATTCTGCTTTTTCATAATATTCTTCAATAATAGGAGAAACTTCTTTCATCACCCATGCACGAGCTGCATCTCTGATCAACTTATGTTCATCAGTTAGTAAATCATCCATTAAATAATAGTCATGTGCCTGAAATCGATCTGTAGTCATTGTATTATCTTGTTAATTTGGATTGCAAATGTACTTATTTATTAAGAATTCAATAAAATTTATATGTCAAAATAACAGCTATATTTGCAACGAATTTAAAAACAAGCTTTACAAGATGAAAAACACAAAATTAATTACTCTTTTTGCCGTATTATTTATTGGAACCATCATGATTTCATGTGGCAAATATGAAGAAGGTCCTGGGATTTCACTTCTTCCGAAAAAAACAAGATTACAACAAAAATGGAAACCTGTTCAAACAGTCGATGCTCAAACTGGCATAGTTAATAATTTAGATGATGATGGTAGCTATGTAGAAATACTAAAGGGTGGTTCTATGAATTACTATAATCACGCTTTATTGTCTCCATGGGGAATAGATGCTGTAAGCGGAACTTGGGAGTTATCTGAAGACAAAACTCAATTAATTACAAACTATACCTTTTTAACTATAGATTATCCAGACACCTTAACAATCATTAAATTAAAGATCAATGATCTAGGGCTAATGGATTCCAACGGGGATAAAACGTATTATGAATATAAATAATTAAACATTATATTGTACTTTTATAAGTCCCGCATGTCGGGACTTTTTTTTTCATTATGATTCCGAGAGAAACCATAGATAAAATATTTGGAACAGCCGATATCGTTGAAGTTATTGGCGAATTCATTCATTTAAAAAGAGCTGGGTCTAATTATAAAGGACTTAGTCCATTTGCCAATGAAAAAACCCCGTCATTTATGGTGTCTCCAGCCAAAGGAATCTTTAAAGATTTTAGCTCTGGAAAAGGCGGAAATGTAGTTACTTTTTTAATGGAACATGAGCATTTCAATTATCCTGAAGCATTAAAATGGCTGGCTGCTAAATACAATATTGAAATTGAAGAAGAAGAGCAAACCGAAGAGCAATTAGAGCTAGCTAATGAAAGAGAAAAATTATTTATAATTCATCAGTTCGCAAAAAACTACTTCAAAAAGCAACTAATGGACTCCGATGAAGGCAAATCTGTTGGCTTAAGCTATTTCAAGCATCGTGGATATCAGGAGAACATCATTGAAAAGTTCGAATTGGGATATTCTCCAGAAAAATCTACTTCTTTTACTGAAGCTGCAGAAAAAAATGGATATAAAACCGACATCTTAATTAAATCTGGTTTAGTTAAATCCAATGAAAAAGGATCATATGACTTTTTCAGAGGGAGGGCTATGTTCCCTTTTCATAACCTTACTGGAAGAATCATTGGTTTTGGAGGTAGAACCTTAAAAGAGAATACTAAATCAGCCAAATATTTTAATTCTCCTGAGTCGGATATCTATAAGAAAAGCTATACTCTTTACGGACTGTACTTTGCGAAAAATTCCATTATAAAAGAAGAGAATTGTTACTTAGTAGAAGGTTATACAGATGTAATTTCATTACACCAGTCAGGTATTGAAAATGTAGTTTCTTCAAGTGGAACAGCTCTTACTGAAGGACAAATTAGACTTATTAAACGTTTCTCAAAAAATGTAACGATCCTATACGATGGTGATGCTGCTGGAATTAAAGCATCATTTAGAGGGATTGACCTAATACTTAAGGAAGGACTTAATGTTCATGTAGTTTTATTTCCTGATGGTGAAGATCCAGACAGCTACTCTAATAAAGTAAGTAATTCAGAATTGCTTAAATATTTAGAGGATAATAAAAAGGATTTCATACAATTCAAAGCTGAGGTATTACTTTCAGAAACAAAGAATGATCCAATAAAAAGGGCTGATACTATTAGATCAATAGTCCATTCTATCGCTGTTATTCCAGATCAGATCATTAGAAACATTTACATTCAGGAAACAAGTCAGCGTTTTGACATCAATGAAAAAGCATTGATCAATGAACTCAATAAAATACTACGGAATCAATTTAAAAAAGAGCATACTGGCTATTTGCCTGAACAAAAACAGGAGCTAATTACTATAAGTGATCAGGTAGGAAAAAAAGATTTTAATGAGCTTGAACACCAAGAAAAAGACATAATTCGACTTATGCTCATGTATGGATCTTTAGGAATTCCATTAGAAATTGAAAATGAAGAAGGTGAAATCATTGAAGAAAAATATCCTCTTGCTCAATTTGTTATTGAAGAAATGGTAACTGACAACCTTTCCTATAAAAATGAAAGCTATCAAAAAATATTCAATGAGTTTTTAGATGGTCTAGAAAATGGACTAGTAATCAACGATCAACAATTTCTTCAAAATGAAGATCAAAGCCTTAATTCTTTAGTAGTTGACTTAACAACTAGCAGGAATGTCCTGAGTGAAAATTGGGCAACCAAACATAATATCTTTACAAAAACAGAGCCTAAAAGATTAAAAAGAGCAGTTATGGAGTCCGTTTCTATTTTTAAACTAAGGGTGACAGAAAATTTAATTTACGAGAAACAACTACTACTTAAATCAGAGGAGAAAGAAGATGAAACATTAAATATTCTTAAAGATATTAAACAACTTACTGATGTCCGTAATATCTTTGCAAAAGATCTTGGAATAATTATTACAAAATGATCAACCTATTTACATATAAAAATTACGACTTCACATTATTGAATTTAATATTGATTGTAAGTGTTATTTGCTTATGGTATTTTACTAGAAGATGGATCAGCAAAAACCTTGAAAATTTTAATAGTACTAGAGACTGGCATTTATTAGGAAAAGAAAAAAAACTAAAGTCTTTTATCAAGCAGCTTCATTTTATTTTATTCTGTATCATTGGATTTAAGGTCCTAACCTTTAATAATCCAGATTTTTCTTTCTCTAATATTTTAGATATTGAATTATTTGGATTTGATGGCAATGAAGGCAGGTTTAGCTTCACTATAGGAAGTATCATTTTTTTACTTACAGTTTTCATTGTCACAAAGCTTATTGTAAGCGCTCTTAAGATTGTCATACACAAATCTTCTAGATCAAAAAACTGGATAGATGAAGGAAGAAGGTACACTTTTACACAGCTAACAAAGTATTTTGTTTTCACCATTGCTATTATCATTGCTATCCAAGGACTTGGGTTTAACATCACCTTTTTAATTGCCGGTTCTGCCGCTTTATTTGTAGGAGTTGGACTAGGTCTTCAATCCGTATTAGGTGATGTTTTTTCTGGTATTATTCTTCTTTTTGATGGAAGTGTAAAAGTGGGGGATATTGTTGAGTTACCTATTGAAGGTATTTGCAAGGTTCAGAATATTTATATCAGAACCTCACAAGTAAAAACCTTAGACGGAAAATTCATAATTGTACCTAATTCCAAGCTTACCACTGAAAATGTAATTAACCTTACTATTAGTGACAAAGCCACTCGTTTCCATATTAAAGTAGGCGTAGCATATGGAAGTAATACTCAATTAGTTAAAGAGTTATTATATACAAGTGTTATAAAGCACCCTTTAGTGGAAAAAAAAAGGAATATTGTTGTAATGTTCGATGATTTTGGTGACTATGCCTTACAATTCAAAGTCTATTTTTGGGTGAAAAGAAACTGGGAGATCCTTAATATTAAAAGTGATATTAGATTTAATATTGATCAGCATTTTAGAGAAAGTGGTATTAAAATTCCATTCCCTCAAAGAGACCTTCATTTAATTTCAGATAAAAGAAATAATAATGATTCCACAGATCCACTAAAACAAGGTGAAGAATAATTTATTTCTTTACAACCCTAACTGTATTACTTTTTCCATTTTCAAAAAGCACTTTCAATAAATAGAACCCTTTAGGGAAATCGGACAAGCTAATTGTGCTAGCAGCTTGTGTAACCATTAATTTCTGACCTGCTATTGAATAAAGCTCTAAAGATTCTATCTTAAAATCTGCATTTATATTTACTATGTCTTTAGTGGGATTTGGATATACAGCTACATTTATTTCATTTTGAATAGTGTTTTCATTAACCGCAAGCAGCTGGCTTGTACATGCCCTTACAGAATCGCATGCATAAAAGTTAATGATATCATCTGTATAAGATTTTAATAATGGAACACTAGAAGGTGGTGTGTTATCTACATAATTTCTAGCTGTTATATGAGCTACCGTGAACTCTTGTACAGAAAGTGGTTCCATTGTAAATGGCCCCATAGACATCACTAATCTTCTATCACCTGTCGGATTAGCCAACCCTGTTCCTGTAACATCATATTCAGACCAATCAAACCCAGGATCAACACCATTAGTGCCAAAAAAATAATTATTATCGGAAGAATCAGGGAACATATAATTTGCCTGAATGGTAGTAGCCCCAGTAGAACTAGCATGCCCAAAACCACCATAAACCAAATGGGAGCCATCTCTCCAAATACTGTTCATATAATTATGATAATCAATAGCAGATGAAGGATCTCCAAAAATTAAAGCATTCAATGTCCTGTCAAAACTCATGAATCCCGACATGCCAATTCTTTCATTATCTATGATTCCATCTCCATAACCACAACCGTTAATCGATTCATTGGGTCCAATTCCTATTGGGTTATCCATATTGTCACTATCTTGCTTAGGCCCTCTTAACACAACAACACCTTGTGCAGGAGGTCTATTGGCAAAACAAGGAATACCTACTGAGCCTTGATTATCAACAGAATCAGCATTGTTGGTATAAGCTAGGCTCCTTTCAACATCACATCCAGTATAATCATCCTCTGTACACCCAATATCCATATCCAACCATATGCCAATATTCATGTCGGTATAGGTTTCATTGGAAAAATTCACCAGTGTATATTCAGAAAAAATAGTGTTGGCTAAAGCAGAATCCGTACTGTTATAAGCATAATGCAAAGCCCTTATTTCCATTCTCAAAGAATCACCGCCTGAACTTAAATGATTAAAATCGTCATTAAAAACAGTAAATACAGCCATGTCTCCTTTAATACAAGGATGATCACCATTATTAGGGTCATAAATTCCATTTTGGTCGACATCAAAAAAAGGAGCAATATATTGGTTCTGACCACTCCAAGGCGCTCCATTTCCAGGCCAGTTAGTAATAACACTAGGAATAATATAATTAGGATTTTGGATGCAACCTGGGGTTTGCCCACAGTCGTACCAATCAACAAATTCATCGATCTCCACTTTTGTGACTTTCCATACATAATTCCAATCAAAGTGTGAAGTGGCATAAACAGAAGCATTGCTTACAGGTCCTGGATAAAAATCGCCCCATTGTCCACCAATACTATAAGTTTCACCAGCAAGATGCAACTGACCATTTCCATCTAATCCACCTATCCATAGATTGCCTGCATATATTGTGTGTTGATTATTAGGAGAAACCTGATAAGAAGGACTGCTAGTATAAGGATCGGAAAATAACAACCCTGCAGATTGAAAACGAGCTTTAATATTATTAGCATCTAAATAATCATAAACATATGACTGAGCAGACATTATTAAATTGATTAAAACAAAATAAATTGTAAAAGTTTTTTTCATATCGATAATTATTTGATCATCTATCTAATTTAAATACTAGCTCCTTCATTGTTGAAATTAAATGATTAACGGCTAATTTTTATTATTAAAAGGGCATCTTACTATTTCTTGATTACCTTTATTTTCTCGACTCTTTTTCCATAACTCACTTTAAAAACGTAAATCCCTTTTGCATAATCTTTCAAAGAAATAATCCTTGAATTAGTAATCTGTAAAGATCTGCCTGAGAGATCAAAAACTTCCACAGATATTGGTCCACCATATCCTTCAATATCTAAATTCACTTGTTCATTTGTTGGATTTGGATAAACTGATAAAGTAGAAACAGGTCCAGCATGTTGTATCCCTAAATTTACAGTTGACACTTCATACATCGGATTACCTCCATTTTGTAAGCTAGGTATATTGCAAGTATAGTTTCTTCTATCTATTTTCACTCTTAATCTAACTCTTACATCGGAAGCTAACCATTGCTGCCCGCTATCCAGCATAGGCATCCCAACCCATGAACATGATCTCCAGATCTTGTATAATTGAGCTGTACTTGTCCAGTTATTTATGAAATGCTGTCCAGCATCATAAGCTGGCATATTCCCCTGATTAATTTGAGGAGGATCACATGCTGCATCACTAAAAATATATACATAGTGTTTCCCTCCAAAAACAACATCATTATAAGGCCCCGAATCATAAAGCGTTGAAGTTGGATTAAAAAGCATGTCATTTCCTCCATTGTTCCCTAACCAACTATCTTCTCCAAAAGCCATGTTCAATCGAGTGCCTGTATTGATATCAATCGCATAACCAGGGAACCAACCCATGCCATAACCAGCAATATAATTTGCATCAGCTGGATTGTTAGATGAAGATCCAGGATTTGAAGTCGGAACACCCTGCTTATTTACTGAAGGCATAAGCTTAACGTCCTGCTTATCTGTATTTCCATTCAAAGATAATGCTGGATTATCCTGTGTTTCTAATACAGGGCAACGCGTCCATTTATTGGTATCTGCTGTAAAAACAA
This sequence comes from uncultured Flavobacteriales bacterium, assembly GCA_964430245.1. Lineage (GTDB taxonomy): Bacteria > Bacteroidota > Bacteroidia > Flavobacteriales_D > Parvicellaceae > CAYSEW01. The sequence continues at coordinate 94,994 of CAYSEW010000009.1, read as the reverse complement.
TATCTACATCCATTAAAAATTTAAGGTCGGACATTCCAAGAGTTGCAGCTAAAGAAGAGGTAACTGGCTCATGATCACAATCTCCATTGGAGACCAATCGATAAGGAGCCCAAGGTTCATCAATTACAATTTCATAGTTCTGGTAATCATCAACACCTATATAGTCATTATAAATACATGGATCATCACAAGTGTTGGGATAAGTAACTTGATCACATTGCCAAAAATTCAAACCCGATCTTTTCCAATTGGTTGGCATCAAGTAATCTGTATCCTCTACTCCAGATAACCAGGGTGTAGCATTATTGTCATAAATCACTTCTGAAAGGATAGGATCTAAATAAAAACTATTTGGTCCTGAACTTTGAGGAGACCAATGACCAATGGTTACTGCCAAACCCCATTGTGGTATCACCTGCCTGTTTAAAATACCTATTATTGAATCCGAATAAACTGTATCACCTACTCCAACAAGGTACATTTTCCATGTAGCTACTGAGTCTATACCAGACAACTTAATTTGAAAAACCCCTGGAATTACACTATTAGGATCGTCTACCTCAACCAAAATCGGAGCTCTATTACCCTCGTATTCTGGTTGTTCAATATAGTTAAGTCCTGTTGTAAAAAGTGTGCCCCTGCTTTGACCTGTGATCTCCAATTCATTTCCTGCATTTCCTTTTCCCTCAATTCTTACCACATTTAAAGCCTGGTTTTGAGAAAACAGATGAGCAGTTACAAATAACAATAAAGTGCTTATAGATAGTTTCATGTTCATGTTGAATTTATACTTAAAAATAGGGAATCTGTTGTTTAAACTCCCATTATAATTATTAAACGGAAGCTATGAGTTAGAATTTGGTACAATATTAATGATTAATAGTCCGAATCTCTTTGATATCTCTAACCCTTAACTGTAAAGACCTTCTTCCTTTAAATTCATTTTTATCTAGTACAAAAGCTAGATTTACAAGTTTTTGAGAATTGAATAGCTCAATATATTCTCCCATATTAAAAGCAATTCCATCTAAAGTAACATTTCCACCCTTTTGTTTCACATTTAATTTCAAATGCTTTTCACCAACTATTCTAGTATCTCCAGCATCCTCTAAATTTTCCATTACAAAAACCGGTCGCATATTACCAGGACCAAATGGAGCCAATTGTTCAATTAACCTGTATAGCTTTGGATATGGCTCACTTTTTTTATCTCTTAGTAGGTCATTTGGAGAAAGAATACTTTCTATTTTTATTTTTTGAACCAGCTGTTCTTTTTCTATCCTTTTACTAACCTCCTCTTCAAATCTATTTTTTAATTCCTCTAACCTGTTAGCTTTTAAGGTCACCCCCGCTGCATATTGATGGCCACCAAAATTCACAAAAAGATCTTGAATCGCTACCAATACTGCATGAACATCAAAGCCACTTACAGACCGAACTGACCCAACAATAGTATCTCCATCCTGACATAAAACCATAGTAGGTCGGTAATAGGTTTCCATTAATCTAGATGCTACTATTCCCACTACTCCTTTGTTCCAGTTTTCCTGACAAACCACAGTTGTAAGCTTTTCTTTTTCATTTTCTAACAAGCTCAAAGCTTCTTCTGTGATCTGTTGATCCAATGACCTTCTTTCAGTATTGATGTTTTCAATGTGCAGTGCTTTTTCTTTCGCAAGAGCCACATCGGTTTGAGACAACAATTCAACTGCTAAGGATGCATGCGCCAGCCTACCTGCAGCATTAATTCTAGGTGCTACAGCAAATACTAAATCTGAAGTTTCAATAATACCTGTTCTTTTCCCCTGATCAAGCAAATGCTGAATACCAGGTCTAGGAGCTGAATTGATCAGCTCCAATCCTAATTTAGTAATGAGCCGATTTTCTCCCAAAAGAGGAACAATGTCTGCTGCTGAAGCTATGGCTACCAAATCTAAATATTGATAAGCCAATTCAGGTTCATGACCGGTTTGCAAACAAATGGCTTGCAATAGCTTGAATCCTACTCCGCAACCGCAAAGATCCTTGAAAGGATAATTACAATTCTCCTGTTTAGGGTTGAGTAATGCTACACATACAGGTAATTCTTTATCCGGAAGATGATGATCACAAATAATAAGGTCAATATTATAAGTAGCCATTTTTTTGGACTGTTCAATAGCTTTCACTCCACAATCCAAAGAGATTATTAGTCCTACATTATTTTTTTTCGCGTTTTCTACACCCTCCATGGAAATACCATATCCTTCTTTATATCTATCTGGTTGATAATAAGAAACTTTTGCTCCTAGCTCTTTCAAAAACAAGTACATCAAAGTAACAGAGCAAGTGCCATCCACATCATAATCTCCATAAACAAGAATGTGCTCATTCTTTTCAATTGCCCATACCGTCCTTTCCACCGCTTTTTTCATATCCATCATTTCAAAAGGATCGATAAAATCTTCATTAGAAGGTCTAAAAAATCTTTTCGCCTCTTCAAAGCTACTAACCCCTCTTTGAACCAACAATTTTGCAATTACCATAGGTATTTTCAATTGCTGATGCAGTGATGTTGTCAACTGATCATCCTCCTTGTTATTTAGGATCCATTTTTTCATATTACTTATGATGCTTTTGCAAAGTTATGGTTAAGCATTACTCATTCATCTAAATTTCTTATTATTTTTATACTGATGAATAAAATTTTACTGCTAATATATTTTTTTAGTACGTATGGTTTTTATGCTCAGAGTGAAGCTTCTTCTTTTTATTTTAAATCTCCCCTACCCTCAGGAACTGATTCAACTTTAGAGTTCAATGAAAATCATCTTGGGTCATTCTACAAAGCAGATGACTCCCTTGTAAGGATTATAATAGACAGAGATAGTATTTTTTCTGAATTTGTAATTATGCTTACGATTAGCCCAAAAGAGCTTAAAAAAAATAAAAAGCTAAAGCTATCAGATTCTTTGTTATATGGCGTTAAGGAAAATCAAGGCATCCCTTATATGATGTTAGATGACACCGTCTATGCAGTGATGCTTCAATACGAACTCTTCTTTAAGGCAGACAAAGAACATGTCCTTAAATTTAAGGACGATCAATATTTTTTGAATACCAAAAATAAAAATGGATACTACTCCACATCACTACTAGGCCTTAAAAAAGATACACTTTCTTTATATGAAATAGACCATTATGAATCTATGGATGAGATTAACAAAATAAAGGACCTTACTCAGCAAAGCAATGAAGGACATAAGATCTATTTAGCCAATCCAACCGATGAAGAGCTTAAAGAATTAATTATCAATAAAGGGTTTAATGACCAAACCAAATTTCATAAATGAGCACACCTAAAGAAGATATCATTAATTCTTTAAAAGAAGCTATCATGCTTCATCAAGAAACCTTGCTTAATGATCTTTTATTGATCGCTGGCATCGAAGAGATCGATGAAAAAGCGTATCAAAAAATGTTGCAAAAGATCAAAGAAGAAGATCCCAAGCTCATTAAATTATTAAAGTCTCTTGAAGCGCAGGAAATCATAGAACACGTACTAACTAATAAGCTGGAATCATGAAGTTTGAACGACTTTCTAATAATGAGCTACAAAAACTTGAAAAAGAATTTATTCAATTTTTAGTGGTCAACGGAATTGTTGCAACAGATTGGGAGAAGATCAAAATAGATAACCCTAAAAAAGCAGAAAAACTAATAGACCTATTCAGTGACATGGTCTGGGAAAAGTCATTAGAAAAAATCAAGTTTTTAGAGCACAGAACTCCTACCTCCATTAAAGTATTCAATTGTAAAAAAGAAAAGATTGAATTAATTGGTGTTGATGCAGATCACAAAGCATTCAGCTCTAAAGACATTGTTTTTGATCCCCAAAAAAAATACAGTCTTTTTCAACATCAAAAAAAATACAGTCCAGACAGAGAGACTGAATTATATAAAATGATTAAGTCGGGATGCTATGTCGCAGACAAAAAGCATTTTGAAATCTTAAAGAAACTAAACGACACTTAAACCATGGCCAACTTTATTCCTTTCAAAGCATTAAGACCTAAAGCTGAGCTAAGTCATCAAGTATCAGACCCCCCCTATGATGTACTCAAGCTAGAAGAAGCTCAACAAATGATCGAACAAAACTCCTTTACGATTCTCAAAGCTACACGCCCAGATGCCATGATTGCCTCCGATCCTCTAAGAGAAGGACAATCCGAATACGATGTGGCTTATGAAATGTTTAATCAACTAAAAAAGGAAGGATTACTTGAACAAGAAAAACAAGATTGCTACCATATTTACGCCCAGCAAATGGGCGAACATACTCAATACGGCATGGTGGGTTTATGCTCGGTAGATGATTACTGGAATAATGTGATTAAAAAACACGAACACACACAACCCAAAAAAGAAAATGACAGGATGAAGCATGTTGAGAATCTAAAAGCTCATCTAGGTCCTGTACTAATGACCTACCGATCCAATCGATTGGTGAATAACATTGTAAGTGAAGCCATTGAAAATGCTCCCGAAATTGAATTTACAGCTTCCGATCAAGTAGCACACAAAATCTGGACCATAAGAGACCCTAAATTAGTAAAACAACTACAAGACGGATTTAAATCTGTTGAGAGTATTTACATTGCAGATGGACATCACCGAACTGCTGCAGCTGCCAAGGTCGGTAAAGACGCCCCCAACACTCAAAAAGGCTATTTTCTTGCTGTTCTTTTTCCAGACGATCAAATGCAGATCCTTCCCTATAACAGGGTAGTTAAAAACACTTCTAAATCTACTCAAGAGCTCATCAATGAGCTAGAAGAAAAATTTTACATTTCAGAAACTCAGCGCTCTGCTCCTGAACGACCCAAATGCTTCCATGCCTACATTGATGAAAAATGGTATCTACTAGAATTAAAAAGTGAAGCCTATCCGAAAGGATCAATTGACAGGTTGGATGTTTCTATTCTTCAGCAATTTATTTTGGAGCCCGTTTTTGGAATTTCAGACCCCAGAACAGACTTTAACCTACTTTATGTAGGAGGTATAAAAAGTTTAGCTGAGCTAGAGGAAGAAGCAAAAAAGAGCCAGGGTATTGCTTTTTCCATGTATCCAACTCAGCTACATGAGATCTTTGAAATTGCAGACTCTGGAAATGTAATGCCTCCAAAGTCTACATGGTTCGAGCCCAAGCTAAGGTCTGGGCTTTTTATAAGTCAATATTAAAATCTATACATTAAACTAATGGCCGCTTTATTGCTACCCAGGCCAAAATCGAGCCCTGTAAAGGCAACGTGGCTGGGCGAATAGCTAAACCGTCCTACAATGCTAGGAATGGTCTCCATGCCCATTGAAAAATGCTCGTTAAAATCGTATTGTAAACCAAGTACTAAACCTGCTCCGGTATAAAAAGTTCCCCAAATGTTATCGGTTTGATTAGCACTTACAGCCCCTATTAACTCCCAGCCTTTTACCAAGCTAATCTTTTTGGTTACAGGGATTCGCTTTTCCCTTCCATAAGCAGCTGCTAAAAACATAGAATTTATTGAGTTGCTGGAATCCAATAAAGTAACATCAAAAGACATCAATCTAATTCTTGAATACTTGTTCTGTTTCTTTTGCTTTTTATACATGAAATCGAAATTCTGCAGACTACTCATACGCAAACCGATCTCTCTTTTGGGGTCGTCCTGCTCATTGGTTTGAGCAATTGTAGGGGTAACAAAAAGGGTAGTCAAAAATAAAGGGATAATAACTTGTATTTTCATAATTAATAAGGGTTAAAATTTATAACCCTTAAAAAGCAAGGTTTGTGCCAAAATAAATTTTTATTTATTCCTGTTTTCCTACAATTGCTTAACTCATTACTTAAGAGCAAGTCAGCTAAGAAATAATTTATTCCCTGCAATCTATTTCCTCAAATGTTGGGTGTTGAAATTCACCAGTTGAGATGTTTAACATATCTCCAAAAACACATTGATCACAGTCTTTAAATCCTTTATTAGGATTTGGATACTCTATTACACAAACCTCTCCTTTACAGCTGACCGTTTCATCATGAATTGTTAATGCTTCTATTTTATATTTATAAATTCCCGGTTTAATTTTTCCACGAAAACTTCCATCCCATTGAGTAGTAGGATTAGTTGAATAAAATACTTGTTTACATCCCTTCCTAATTTCGAAAACAAAATTTTGAGGATTTATTCCTTCACAATAAACTTGAAATAAGTCATTAATCCCATCATTATTTGGACTAAAAGCATTGGGAGCAAAAAATGAAACACCTTGTTCATTGTAGTCTTCTGTTTCAACAACCAGCTCTCCTTTACAGCATTTGTTTTTATATTTTATTTTTCCGCAAGCTGATGATATTAAACTAATCGATAGAAAAGCAAGTAGGGTTTTGAGCAGCCAATTTATTTTCATAATTAGGTGTTTAATTAAGTAAACGTAATGATCTATATAATAATTGTTCTGGTGCAATTGCACATAACAACTATTTACTTAAAATAATTTAGTTAGAATTTGGTGAAATCAGGAATTAACAACCCACTATTTTTAAGCCCTTTAATGATAATTACATTTTTTTAAGTAGGTCAATTATAAGATCATGCAGGTCATCGAATTCTGTTAATGGTAATGTTTCTGCCCTATCATACACATCATGGTATGCTTGAATACCCCCAACAGTATAAATAAAAAAAGCAGGAACTCCCTTTTGAGAAAACCAAAAATGATCACTATTGGCTGCTCTTCCCCTAATTTTTACCTTAGGAAGGTACCCCTTTTTTTTATTGATCTTAGTTAATTTTTTAAATTGCTTCTTATGAAGAGCTCCATTAACTACAGTAATACCTTCATCCCCGGTTCCCATAATATCCATATTAAGTAAAAACTTTATTTTATTTAGAGGAAATAATGGATTTTCAGTATAATACTTAGAGCCTAATATCCCAACTTCTTCAGCACCAAATGCCATGAAAACAACACTGTATTTAGGTTGGTTTATAGAGAAGTAATTGGCCAAACATAGCAACATAGAAGTGCCGCTTGCGTTATCATTAGCCCCAGGAAAAATAGCATCTCCCATCTTCCCAAGATGATCATAATGTGCAGACAAAACAATGAACTTATTTTTCCTTTTTCCTTCAATATAACCTATCACATTATGTGTAGTCATATTTTCCAGATATTTATTAGTAATATCCAGCGTTATTGAAGTTGCATCATTCAATGTTGTATCTTTTATTTCAACAACAGGATACTCTAAAGCTTCATTGCCTACCGACCAAATGAATTTATCTTTTTTTACCCATATAACTGGACATAGTTGTGCCAATGAATATTTTAATTCATTGAATATTTTTAAAGTATCAATGTTTTTAGTGCCGCTACTATTTAAGACAACAGCTTTTTCATTGAGTGGGTTTTTTTTAGCCTCAGACAATTCACTTAAAAACATCATCAGGTTATTGACATCGACATAATAAAGCTTAAATATCCCTTTAGCAGAGCCAGAATTTGGTTCAATTAAAAAATCTAATCCTTGCCTTAAGTTTCTATTATCCAATGAAACATAAGTTGAATTTGGGAAAGAATTTACATTAATACTAAAAGGTTGGAGGTAATTGCCTTCTTGAAAAGAACCCATGTTTAGTTCAGTGAACTTTTGATTGATGTATCTAGCTGCTTTAAGATGTCCCTGATCTACATAGCCTCTGCCAGCCATTTCCTCTGAACAAAGATCTTGAATGATTTCAATTGCAATGTCTCTCTGACCAACAACTTTATTAAAAAAGAAACTAATTAGAATGATGAATTGTAAGTGCTTTATACGCATTATTGATAATTGGATAGTCTACCAAATTAATTAATTCTACCTTAGAACTATAAATAAGTTTAATTATTTATTGATTCTATATGTAATCATATATTTATTCTATGACAAAATATAATAAATTTGTCTACCTATAATTTACCATCAAACTTTTTTAAGTTTATAAATAAAAAAGCATTTTATGTTTCTAGAACAAAAAGGAAATAAAAAATCTAGAAAAGGTTGGATTGAAATAATTTGCGGATCAATGTTTTCTGGAAAGACCGAAGAATTGATTAGGCGAATTAAAAGAGCAGAGTTTGCTAACCAAAAAATTGAGATCTATAAGCCTGAATTGGATCGAAGGTATGACAAAAAGGATGTAGTAAGCCATAATAAAACTACTATTCCTTCTATACCTGTGCCTAATGCTAAAGCTATCCTTGAACTAGCTAAAGAAGTTGAGGTAGTAGGAATTGATGAAGCACAATTTTTTGATGAGGATCTTCCGTCTGTTTGCGCAACCCTATCTAATAATGGGGCGCGTGTAATTATTGCTGGATTAGACATGGATTATTTAGGAAATCCATTTGGACCTATTCCTGCCCTTATGTCAACAGCTGAATTTGTCACTAAAGTTCATGCCATCTGTTTAGGGTGTGGTGACCTTGCTCAATTCTCTCACAGAAAAACAAAAGATGAAAGTCTAGTTTTACTTGGAGAGATTGAAGAATATGAGCCCCTTTGCAGAAAATGTTTTTATGAAGCAATGAAAAATAATGAGGGTTAATTACTCACTTAAACAAATTAATGATATTGTAAATGGAAAGCTATTAGGTGATCCCTCTGCATTAATTGAAAGTATTGTAACTGACACTCGAAATTATATTAGTACAGACCATCCTATATTTATTGCACTCCAGGGTAAAAAAAGCAATGGACATCAATATCTAGAAGATGCTTACAATAAAGGCATTGTCAACTTCATTGTTTCTGAAACTCCATCTCATCAATTTAAAAAAGCCAATTATTTAATTGTAGATAACACTTTAGAAACACTTCAGAAATGGGCTACTTTTCACAGATCAAAATTTAACATCCCTGTCATTGGAATTACAGGAAGTAATGGAAAAACAATTATTAAGGAATGGATCTACCATTTTTTAAGAGAAAACTATAATATTATAAGGTCCCCTAAAAGCTATAATTCTCAATTAGGAGTACCTCTATCACTTCTTATGATCAACAAGGATCATGATCTAGCGATTATAGAAGCAGGTATTTCTGAACCCGGAGAAATGCAACAGCTAAAAAACATGATCAATCCTACACATACCCTTATAACAAATCTAGGAACAGCTCATGCAGATCATTTTTCATCACTAGAAAAGCTTCATGAAGAAAAACTTACTTTTATTAAAAACACTAAAGCATTTGGTCCAGCCCCTTATTTTCAAAAAATAGCTGCTTTAAATCAAGAAGACTCTTCAATTAAAGTAACAAAACTTGATAGAAAAGAAGACAAGCAAATACTTTGCTTTACTTGGAAAAACAAAAAACACAATGCGGAATTTCCATTAAAGGACCCTGCTTCAGCTCATAATCTAAGTGTATGTTTTAATTTTCTTTTAAACTGGGGAATGAAAATTGAAAATCTTTTGTCCTTAGCCAAAGACCTCCCCTCAATTGCATTAAGGCTAGAAAAAAGGAAAGGAATAGAGAATAGTATTATTATTGACGACTCCTATAATTCTGATCTATTATCTATAAAAATGGCATTAGATCATCTTTCCAATGAAAGTAAAAACTGTAAAAAAATCGTAATACTTTCAGATGTATTACAAGACAAAGCTGCTTCAGTAAAAATATATTCTGAAGTTGCTCAATGGATTAAAGATCATAAAGTAGATCACTTTATTGGGATTGGCACACAGTTAAATAATCAAAAACACCTTTTTCCTTCTGGTTCTTTCTTTAAAAGCACATCCATTTTTTTAAATAAACTCCATTTATTTTCATTCAAAGATGCTGCAATACTTATCAAGGGGTCACGAGAATTCTCTTTCCAAAAAATAGCTCGTTCTTTAGAAAAGAAATCTCATGAAACTGTACTCACAATCAATGTAAAAAATCTTTATAACAACTATTTATATTATAGAAAAATTACTCCAAAAAAGGCAAAGATCTTGTGCATGATAAAAGCTGCTGGATATGGAGCTGGAATCATAGAAATAGCTAAAAAATTAGCTACAGCCGATCCAGATTATTTTGGTGTTGCTTATACAGATGAAGGGGTTGAATTAAGAGAAAACAATATTCAAATACCTATTCTAGTGATGAATCCAGAATCTAATTCTTTTGATGACATTATTCAGCATCGCCTAACTCCATCTATCTATAGTATAGAGCAGTTAGATCAATTTATAAGAAAACTAATTGATCATGAAGAAAAACAATATCCAATCCATTTAAAATTTGATACTGGAATGCATAGACTTGGATTTAGCTATTCAGATATTCCTTCAGTTTATGATCTTATTTCTAATCAACCAGAAATTAGAGTTGAAGGAGTTTTTAGCCACTTAGCAAGTAGTGATGAAAAAACTGATGATAATTTTACAAATGAACAGCTTAATCAATTTGAAAAAATAACTACAAAAATAGAACAACTTTTAGGTTTTCCAGTGTGTAAACATGTTCTTAACACTGCCGGCATTGAGAGGTTTAGAAATAAATCTTTTGATATGGTTAGAGTCGGTTTAGGCCTCTATGGAGTCTCTTCATTTAATAAAAAAAGTATTTCTTCTGTTACTAAATTAACTAGTAGTATCTCACAAATTAAATGGGTCAACAAAGGAGAATCTATTGGATATGGAAGAAGTCAGAAAGTTAAAAAAGACACTAAAATTGGAATTATTCCTATAGGTTATGCTGATGGTTATTCAAGAATATTAAGCAACGGTAAAGGAAAAATGTTTATAAATGGCAATCTTGTTCCTACAATTGGAAATATATGTATGGACATGACCATGATTAACCTTACGGGTATTGAAGCTAAAAAAGGAGATCAAGTAGAAATATTTGGTAATGATCATACTATTGAAGAACTAGCCATTGAAATGAACACTATTCCTTATGAAATACTATCTTCTATTTCAGAAAGAGTTGTCAGAATTTACATAGAAGATTAATACTTTTATTTTGAATAAGAAAAAGACAGTTTCTACGTTATTATTATTCATCCACCAGAAAACCTATAAAATAGGTCATTCATAATGCAGAAAAAATTCATATCCAATCTTGCACTGGTCCTGCTATTGAATCTACTGATCAAACCCTTCTATATTCTAGGAATAGATGCTGAGATTCTTAAGGAAACTGAATTAGCTAATCCTGGAAGTTATGGTGCCTATTTCAGCTTATTAGGTCTTACTTTTGTATGTAATATCTTTCTGGACCTTGGGATTATTAATTTCAATACTCGAAATATTGCCAAGCACTCCCAGCTCCTAAGCAAACATTTTTCAGGAATATTTACCCTACGATTAATACTTGGGTTAGGGTATCTTGTTCTACTTTTTCTGATAGGGCTATTGCTTAATTATAATGGAGACCAGCTCAAAATACTTGGTTTACTTGGTATTAATCAAATCTTTGTTGCTTTTATTCTATACTTCCGATCTAATCTTGCTGGACTTCTTAGGTTTAGAGAGGATAGCATTTTATCCATTATGGATAGACTTCTGCTAATTGGAATTTGCAGTGTTCTGCTTTGGGGCGGTATAACCGAGCAACATTTTAAAATCGAATGGTTTATTTACGCTCAGACCATTGCTTATGGAACTACCGCATTAATAGGTTTAGCACTAGTATTAAGACAGACAGGTAGAATTAAATTAAAATGGGAAAGCGCTTTTGCATTATTGATCTTAAAAAAAAGTATGCCTTTTGCTTTACTTATTTTACTAATGTCTGTTTATTATTATTCAGATGCTGTTATGCTTGAAAGAATTCATCCAAATGGGGAGCTTGAAGCTGCCTCATACGCACAGGGATATCGATTTTTTATGGCTGCCAATATGATCGGTTATCTTTTTGCAGGTTTATTATTGCCGTTGTTTTCCAGAATGCTTCAAGAAAATAAAAAAATTGAAGACCTGCTTTTTCTATCCCTAAAATTAATTTTTGGAATTTCTGTTGTTATTGGCTTAACTGGATATTGTTTTAAAAGTGAAATTATTAATTGGAGATATGGATCTGTTGGCGCATCACTTACGCATGCTTCTAATGCCTTTGGTTTTCTTATGCTTTCTTTTATCGCTATTTGCACCACCTACATTTTCGGCACCCTACTTACTGCAAAAGGAGCATTAAAGGAATTAAATATTATGGCTGCTTGTGGTGTCACGATTAATATAGCATTAAATTTAATTTTAATTCCAGACACTGGCTCTGAAGGAGCCGCTTTAGCAAGTCTTATCACTCAAGTTATTACTGCCATTGCACAAGTCTACCTGGCCTTTAAAATAATGAAGCTCAAAATCAAAAAAACAGAACTAATAGCATTGGCATCATTCATTCTTATAAGCTCATCTATTTTCTTATGGGAACCTTATATCAACTTTCACTGGATCCCTTCTTTACTGATCTCTTTAGGAACATTATTGACTTTTTCTATGATAACTGGAATGATAAGTATGAAAAATATTTATGGCATTATTAAAAACAATACATAAAAAAACAAGGTTTCATGCATTTGTAGTGTTCCCATGGATGAATTACATTTGCCAACTATTAGTATATATTAAATATTACAGGTATGAATCAACAATCAAAATTGGAATTTAACTCACTGGATCTTTTTGGATTTTTATGGAACAAACGTAAATTCTTAATCATAATAGGGTTAATTGCTGCTATTACATCCTCTATTATTTCTTTACTAATTGAAGAGAAATATGAATCTGTAGTTACTTTATATCCTGCAAAATCTAGCTCCGTTACTTTTAATGAAGTTACTAATGAAGATCAAAGTGTGTCAAAATTTGGTGAGGAAGAAGAAGCTGAACAAATGTTGCAGATCCTAGAATCATCATTTATAAGAAATAAAATCATAAGTAAATTTCAATTACTGAAGCATTATGAAATTAACAATGAAGATGAATTTGCTTATACTGATTTACAAGAAACATATTCAGATAACATCAATTTCGAAAGAAATAAAAATGGAGCAGTGCTTATAAAGGTATTAGACAAGAACCCAGATACAGCAGCAAACATTGCTAATAACATTGCTTTACTTTTTGACAGCACAAAAAATGCCATGATCAATGAAAGAGCACTAACAGATTACAACATTAAGAAAAATAAACTTCATAAATTGAAATCTGAATTACAAGAAATTAGAGACACCATGTCACAACTCACATCAATAGGTGTGGTTACTCAAGATGCCTATCAGGCATTAACTGAAGCAATGATCAATATATCCGATTCAAAAATGAAGGCAGAGTATATAAAGAAGATCAATCAAACAGAAAAATATGGAAGTATTTTAACTTCTTTTCAGGTAGAAGCAGAATTCATGACCGAAAGAATTGCTACCATGCAAACAGCTTTTGAACAAGCAGAAGCAGATGCCAATAGTTCAATATCTCATAAATTTATCGTAGATATCGCTTACCCTGCAGAAAAAAAATCCTACCCTATAAGATGGCTTATAGTAGTTATTTCCACTTTTTCTACAGTCTTCTTTAGTGTTATCCTTTTATTATTTAAAGAAAAGATCAAAGAGCTGAAAACAGCATGATAAGTATTATTAAAAATAATTACATTGGATTAGCTTCATTCCTATTCATCCTAATCAATGTATTTTTTATTTATAATGAAATTTACTATTTCTGCTTATTTCCTTTAGCATTACTATTCATCTATTTTACTGTTTTTAAGCTAGAATATCTTTTTTTATTAGTCGTATTTTGTACCCCATTATCATTTAATCTTGAAGCACTAAGTGCAGGAGGGTTTGGATTATATATCCCAACTGAGCCAATTCTTTTAATACTCTTATTTATTTATTTATTCAAGATTATATATAACAAAAACAACAACCTCAATACATATTGGCGACATCCTATATCTCTAATAATTTTACTTCAATTAGCATGGATTTTCCTAACAAGTATGACTAGTGAATTCCCCCTTATTTCTTTTAAATTTTTACTATCTAGACTCTGGTTTGTAATACCCATGTTTTTTCTTGGCATTCACTTCTTTAAAAAAGGAATAGACCATATTTATGCTTTTTTATGGCTATTTCTTATTCCTTTAACTGTCATTTTAATATACACTCTTATTAATCATGCTTCAAACGGTTTTAGCGAAGAAGCAGGACATTGGGTCATGTGGCCATTTTTTAAAGACCACACTTCATATGGAGCCATTATTGCTCTATTTATTCCTATTGTAATTGGTATGATGACTGACTCAAAAAGGTCGCCATACACAAGATATATACTTTATATTGTTTTTATCATTTTTTGTATTGCACTTTATTACAGCTATACAAGGGCAGCTTGGGTAAGTGTTATTGCTGCTTTATTCATTTATTTATTATTTGTATTTAAAATAAAGTTTAAGTGGCTATTGACTGCAGGCCTTATGATCGGGTCTATTATTCTTATTAACTATAATGAGCTAAGCTTTTTACTTGAAAAAAACAATGCTGAGCATACGACTGAGGATTTTAATGAAAGGGTGGAATCCATGTCTAATATAACATCAGATGCCTCAAATCTAGAACGGTTTAATAGGTGGAATTCAGCTATAAGGTTATTTAAAGAAAGACCTATTCAGGGATGGGGGCCAGGAACTTACACCTTTTGTTATGCGCCTTATCAAGATTCAAAAGACCTTACTATTATAAGCACCAATTTTGGTGATGGCGGAAATGCTCATAGTGAATATCTTGGACCATTAGCAGAACAAGGCTTTATAGGCATGCTTTTGATGATTTTATTGGTAATTGTATTCTTTTATAAAGCAAGTCTTTTATATATTCAATCTGCAGACCCAGCAATGAAAAGACTTATTATGATGATTCTTTTAGGGATGGTTACTTACTTCACACACGGTATTTTAAATAATTATTTAGATAGTGACAAAGCATCTATTCCCGTTTGGGGGATGATGGCAATCATTGTTGCTATAGATCTTTTTCATGAAAAAGAGAAGAAAACCAAAGCAATTTCTACTGAGTATTCTTCAAATTATTAACAACATAAAAAAAATACGACTTCATCGTTTATCTTTAGGTCATGGTTAAGATTAAATCCACTTTCTTCTGTCAAAATTGCGGAGCACAATCTAGTAAATGGATAGGGAAATGTCAATCCTGTAATGAATGGAACACCTATGTTGAAGAAGTTATTCAAAAAAATGATCCTGTTAAATCTTTGATTTCCGGTGAATCAATAAAAAGGGCTAGTCCCAATAAAATATCAGAAATCAAACCAAAGAACAATAACAGGTATATCTTTTCAGATAAAGAATTCAATAGAGTGCTTGGAGGAGGGCTTATGCCTGGATCTGTAGTACTAATTGGAGGTGAACCTGGAATTGGAAAATCTACATTATTGTTAAATCTTGCATTAAAAAGTAACTACAAGATCCTCTATGTTTCAGGGGAGGAAAGTGATGATCAAATTAAATCAAGAGCAGATAGAATTGGAGGGGCTATGGAACAAAGTTATTTGCTGCAGGAAACCAATGTACAGCAAATCATTCATCATGCAAATGACCTATCTCCTGAAATTATTGTTTTAGATTCTATACAAACACTTCATACAGACCATATAGAATCATCTCCTGGAAGTGTTTCACAAATAAGAGAATGTACGTCCCAGATCGTACAATATGCAAAAACCCATAATATTCCAATCCTATTGATTGGCCACATTAATAAAGAGGGCAGCATTGCTGGTCCTAAAATACTAGAGCATATGGTAGATACCGTGCTTCAATTTGAAGGAGATCGACATTATATGTATAGAATTGTGAGATGTATTAAAAATCGTTTCGGAAGCACCAATGAGCTAGGAATTTATGAAATGACATCTTCTGGCTTGAAAGAAGTTGACAATCCCAGTAAAGTACTTATCAATAATCATCAAGAATTATTAAGCGGTGTTACTGTTGCCGCTACTATGGAAGGTCTTAGACCTTTGTTAATTGAAATACAAGCACTTACAAGCACTGCTGCCTATGGAACTCCTCAACGGTCTTCCACTGGGTTTGATCTTAGAAGATTAAATATGTTATTGGCTGTTTTAGAAAAAAGATGTGGCTTTAAAATTGGGAAAAAAGATGTTTTTTTAAATATAACAGGTGGTTTAAAAATTGATGATCCTGCAATAGACCTAGCAGTTATTTGTTCTATACTTTCTTCAAATTTTGACCTAAATATAGATTCAAAAACATGTTTTTCTGGAGAGATTGGCTTAAGTGGAGAAATTCGACCTGTATCCAGGGTTGATCAACGAATAAATGAAGCTGAAAAAATGGGTTATACAACCATGTACATTAGTAAATACACACAGGATCTAGAAAATTTATCAAAAAAAATTAAAATAATAAAAGTGGGGAAAGTACCAGAAATAGTTAAGTCACTTTTTAAATAGTTTTCTAATAAAATTCAAACATTTAATAAGCAATACTATATTTGTATTTAGATTTAATCTAAATAACAATGACCATTGAAAAATTAGAAGTAGATATCATAGATGAATTCTCGTTATTTGATGACTGGATGGAAAAATATGAATACCTAATTGAACTAGGAAAAGACCTGCCTATAATTGATGATAAATATAAAACTGAAGATTATATTATTAAAGGTTGTCAATCTAGAGTATGGCTACATGCAGGAAGCGAAAATGGAAGAATTCAATTAACTGCAGATAGTGACGCCATCATTACAAAAGGAATTATATCGTTACTTATTAAAGTATTAAATAACCAAAAACATGAAGATGTTATAAAGGCAAAAATGAATTTCATAAATGACATCGGATTAAAATCACACCTTTCACCTACTAGAGCTAACGGCTTAGTAGAAATGGTAAAACAAATTAAATCATATGCGTTGGCTTACTCAATCAAAAACTAAAAAAGAAATAGAACCCTTAAAAATGGAAAGCACATCCTCAAAAATATCTATGGAGCAAAAAATCATTAATATGATTAAAACAATTTTTGATCCAGAAATTCCTGTTGATATTTATGAATTAGGTCTGATCTATGAAATAAAAATTAATGAAAATGCCCATGTCGACATTGAGATGACACTTACTTCACCAAATTGTCCAGTAGCTGAATCACTTCCTGTAGATGTAGAAAATAAAGTAGAAGAAGTGCATGGAGTAAATTCGGTTAAAGTGAATATAGTATTTGATCCACCATGGGATAGAGATATGATGAGTGAGGAAGCCAAACTTGACCTTGGAATGTTATAAACTTTAAGTGAAAATCCATAATGAATACTAAAAAAATAGGAATAGACGCTATCTCATTCTATGTACCTTCTTTATATGTCCCGATAAAAGAGCTGGCTGAAAAAAGGAATATTCCTTATGATAAGCTTAATTTAGGATTAGGACTGAATAAAATGGCCATTGCAGACAAAAATGAAGACACAGCCTCTTTTGCTGCCAATGCATTACGTTCTCTTATTGATGAAAATAAAATTAATCCAAAAAACATAGGAAGAATTTATTTAGGAACTGAAAGTGCTTTAGATGCTGCTAAACCTACATCAACCTATGCAGTAGAAGCAGCTGAAAAAATATTAGCAAATAAATATGGAGAAAGGTGCTTAAAAAATTGTGATGTACTAGATATGACATTTGCTTGTGTAGGTGGGGTTGATGCGTTACACAATAGCATAGATTGGGTAAATGCCGGAAAAAATAGGCAAGCAATAGTTATAGCTTCCGATATTGCAAAATATGACTTAAATTCTACTGGAGAATACACCCAAGGAGCTGGTGCGGTAGCAATGCTTATCAATGAAGATCCTACTATTTTAGCTATTTCTGAAACTTGGGGAATTGCCACAAAAAGTGAAGGTGACTTTTTTAAACCAAGAAGAATTTATAATAAAATTGAATTGTTAAAAGAAACATTGGCTGAAATCAATCAACCAACAACTGAAAAAGATATTTTGTCTTTTTTAAATAACACTTCACTAGAGTTTTGGGCAGACCCTAATCATAAAATTGAACTATTCAAAGAGGAACCTATTTTTGATGGTCCATTCTCCAACGCCTGTTATCAAAAGAGAAATGAAGAAGCATTAGATCATTTTAAAAACCAAAAACAGCTCAATGTTTTAAAAGATTGGGATCATTTGATCTTTCACCTACCCTATGCTTTTCAGGCAAGAAGAATGTTAGTAAAAAACTGGGTAAAATGGTTAAAAGACAACAATGAGATCGAAAAGCTATATAATGAAATAGGTACTCACAATGAAAATCAAATTGATTTCAATATTTGGATTAAAAAAGCAGGAAAGTCAAAATATTACCAAGAATTTATAGATGCAAAATTAAAAGGTGGAGAAAAAGCATCATCTGAAATAGGCAACATGTATACTGCTTCTATATTTATGTCATTACTGAGCTTATTAAATTCCTCATTAGAAAATAATGTAGAGCTCGCAAAAAATAAAATTGGCTTTTTTAGCTATGGAAGTGGGTCTAAATCCAAAGTTTTCGAAGGTGTCATTCAAAATAATTGGAAAAATAAAATACTAAAATCATCTCTTTTCTCCACTTTAGATGCTAGAACTAAAGTTTCTGTTGAAACCTATGAGCAATTGCATAATCGCTCACTAAAAGAAGACCATTTAAAAAGCAATAAGATTCAGCTTTCTCATATTGAAACTGCTGAAAACAAAAAAGGGTTTAGAGTTTATTCTGATATAATTAAAAATTAATATGTCTGATGAAATAGTAAATAAAGTAGCTAAAAGTAATTTAATCACAATTGAATTAAAGGATTTCCATACTCAAGGTGAGAGGATTGAACTTGACCTCAAAAAATGGCTTTTTAATGAGTTAATCTTAAAGGAAAAAGAATTTAGAGGTCATCTTAAAAATCAAGACTGGAGCATATACAATGACAAACTAGTTGCATTTTACTGCTCTGTAGATACTATTATTCCTGTATGGGCATTTATGCTAGTAACTACTCATTTACAGCCATATGCAAAACATGTTTCTTATGGGAATATAGATGAAATGGAAAAACAATTGTTTCAAAATAAAATAAACCAGCTAAATTTTGAAAGATACGCTGATAAAAAAGTGTTAGTCAAGGGATGTAGTGACACTTATATACCAGACACAGCCTACATAATGATATCCAACAAATTACTACCAATTGTTCAATCATTAATGTTTGGAGAAGCATGTTCAAATGTGCCATTATTTAAGAGGAAAAAATAATATCGCTTTATCTTTCACAAGCTCTCTAATTACAAAATAATAATCAAACAATATTTGTTTTTTTAACATTTTATTTTAATTTAAATGGCTTAATTGACCACCCTCTAGTTTAATGTATTAGTTCTATAGAATACTTTCAGCAAATATCATGAAAGCTATTCAATGGCAACTTGGCATTGTTTTTTTCGTCATTTATATGATATATAAACATTTTTTTAGGTATTCAATTAAAAGCTATCAATATGAATAAATATTTAGTAAGATTTGTCATTCCATTTTACCTGATCTTAATTTCTTTTTCATTAACTAGCCAAATACAATATATTGACTACCAAGATGGAGTAATTATATTTCAATTAAAAACAAATGAATTCTTTGAAGTTAAGTCTAAAGAAAGAATAATTGATTATCAGAAAGTTTCATTCCTATCACCTCTTTCATCAAAATATGATATAGAAAAGCTAATTCAGCTCTATCCCAATCATAAAAGCGAAAAACTCTCAAGAACATTCCAGATCAACTTTAATGAAATTCAAAAAGTAGATGACTTTATTATTGAATTAAATAACATTAACGGCATAGAATATGCTGAAAAAAAAGAATTACATAAAAATTTCTTTACTCCAAATGATCAATATTTTTCCAATTCAACCTCTAATGGTCAATGGGCACTATTCCAAATTAATGCAGAGCAGGCTTGGGACCTATCAACAGGATCTTCAACTATTGTGGTTGCTGTAACCGATAACGCAATTAATGTTAATCATCCTGATCTTATCAATAAAATGCTTACAGGATATGATGCAGTAGACCAAGACAACGACCCTACTGGATGTGGATCTAATACTGGTTTTCATGGTTCACATGTTTCTGGAATTGTTGGAGCAGAAACGAATAATAATACAGGAATTGCCTCCATAGGTTATGACATTAGTGTTCTTCCTGTAAAAATAGGGAATTGTAATGGCTCATTAGTAGCTGGTTATGAAGGAATTACTTGGGCTGCAGATAATGGTGCTGATGTCATTAATATGTCTTGGGGGGGAAGTGGCTTTAGTACTTACGGACAAAATGTATGTGACTATGCAGCTAATCAAGGTGCTATTCTTGTAGCTGCAGCAGGCAATGACAATGTAAGCTCAGTATTTTATCCTGCTGGCTATAACAATGTAGTTTCTGTAGCTTCCACAACTACTAATGATGGCAAATCCAGCTTTTCAAATTATGGTACATGGATAGACATCTCATCTCCAGGATCTAGTATTTTAAGCTGTAATGAAACTTCTGGGTATCAAGTAACTCAAGGAACTTCTATGGCTTCTCCTTTAGTTGCAGGCCTTTTAGGATTGATGAAGTCCTATGCTCCAAATGCTAACAACCAAGACCTGGTTAATTGTTTATACTCTAGTGCCGAAAATATTGATGCTGTTAATTCTAATTATGTTGGAGAGCTAGGAGCCGGAAGAATCGATGCACATCAAGCGTTATTATGCTTAAATGCTTTTTCATTTTCATTAGATGCAGCAGTAAGTGAAATTATATCTCCTAAAGATAATATTTGCTCTTCTTCAATTGACCCCATTGTGACGTTAAGAAATTATGGAAGTAATAATTTAACTTCTGCTGATATAGTCTATCAATTAAGTGGAGGTGCTGTACAAACCTATAATTGGAGCGGAAATCTGTCTTCTGGTCAATCTGAAGATATCTATCTTCCAAACCAAACACTAACTGCAGGTTCTTATACTTTTACTGCCTATTCTACTAATCCAAATGGCAGCACTGACCAAAACCCAACTAATGACCAGCAGACCTCTAATTTTAACATTATCAATAATGGCCAAAACATTGACATTACAATTATTACAGATTGTTATGGAAATGAAGTAACATGGAGCATTGTAGATGCATTGGGATCTACTGTATCAACAGGAGGGCCTTATACTAATATTACTGGAGGACAATCAAATACAGAATCTATTTGTATTGCGCCTGGGTGCTATGATTTTTTCATTAATGACAGCTATGGAGATGGAATGTATGGTAGTCAATGGAACGGCTGCACAGTAGATGGAGATTACTACATTAACGATGCCAATGGTAATAACCTAGTTCAAATGACTGCGCAAAATGCAGATTTTGGATATGGTACATCTCATAACTTTTGTGTAATCTCACCCAACATTAACTATGACGCGAGTATTTCATCAGTAATTTATCCTAACGGAACATCATGCAGTAGTTCAATAGATCCTGAAGTTACTTTATCTAATTTTGGAAGTCAGCCTTTAACTAGTGTAACTATCAATTATCAATTAAGTGCAGGACCGTGGCAATCCTATAATTGGACTGGTACTTTAGCTTCTGGTCAAAACACTAATGTATTATTACCTAACATGAATTTAATTTCTGGAAATCATGATTTTCTTGCCTTTACATCAAGTCCAAATGGAAATACAGATCAGAACCCTTTAAATGATTCAAGTTTTAGTCAGATAGTCGTATTTACAAATAGCATTCCATTGCCTTTTTATGAGTCGTTTGAAAGCAATAGCTTTACTACAAATTCTTGGACCATCGATAATGTAGACAATAGTGAAACTTGGGAAATTGTCACAATTACAGGCACTAGTCCAGGTGACAAAGCAGCAAAACTTAATTTTTTCCAATACTCTCAATTAGGTCAACGAGATGCAATGATTACATCCCCTATTAACTTCATAGGTTATAATAATTTAGACTTAACATTTGAACATGCCTATAGAAGGTATGATCAAAACAGCACTGATTCTTTAATAGTTTATATTTCAACTGATTGTGGAAATACCTATACAAGGTTACTTGAATTGGGTGAAGATGGAACGGGTAGCTTTGCTACTGCTTATACATCCACAGCAGATTTTACACCTTCCCAAACAACTGATTGGTGTTTAGGTACAGTAGGAGCTGATTGTTTTTCAGTAAATTTAGATTCATATATTGGCAACACAGAAGTTATTTTAAAATTTGAAAGTTATAATGCTGGAACTAATGGAAATAACCTTTTCATAGACAATATAAATATAGACGGAACACCTAATTCAAGTCCTCCAAATGCCGATTTCAATACCATTAATACTACAATATGTTCTGGAAATATTATCACTTTTAATGACCTGTCTACTTCAAATATAACTAGCTGGTCATGGGATTTTGGAGATGGAAACACTTCTAACCAGCAAAATCCCTCTCATACATATTCCAGTCCTGGTAGTTATGATATTTCTTTAACAGTAACTAATAGTAACGGAACAGACACTTATTCCCTTACAAGTTATATTACTGTTTCAGCTTCTGATGATGCCACTATTAATCCTGTAAACCCTATGTGTATAGCTGATGCTCCCATCACTCTTTCAAGTTTTACACCTGGAGGTACTTGGTTAGGAAATGGAGTTACCAATTCAAGTAATGGTAGTTTCGACCCTTCTATTGCTGGAACTGGCACCCATACAATTACTTATTATACTTCCGGCACATGTCCTGATACTGCTACTATTGATATTGAAATTGTTAACCTTATTGATGCTACAATTGATTCTGTAAACACGCTTTGTTTTACTGGAAGCCCTGTTATTTTAACGGCTGCAAACACTGGAGGAACTTGGGCTGGGACAGGTGTTATTGACCCTAATAATGGTGTTTTTGACCCACAAACTTCTGGAATTGGCATCCATACTATTTCCTATACTATAAGTGGTAATTGCGGAAATACTGACCAAATATTAATTCAAGTATCAAATACATTAGACGCTACAATTTATTCATCAGGACCATATTGTACTTATGATTTTCCTGATACGCTATCTGCTGTAGATGGTGGTGGGATATGGACTGGAAATGGAATTACTAATTCAACTTATGGAATCTTCGACCCTTCTTTAGCTGGTGCCGGCACTCATGTAATTACTTATGTGATCATGGGAGCTTGTGGTGACATATCTACATCTACAATTACAGTAGAAGACTCTGATTCACAATTCATACTACCCTCTGATAGTCTTTGCTCTGACAATTCTCCTATTACTATTATCCCTAATCAATTAGGCGGAGCGTGGACTGGTAATGGAATTAATAGCAATGGTGTTTTTGACCCTATGATGGCTGGTCCAGGCAATCACAGTATCTCCTATTCATTTAGTGGAAATTGCCCATCAACTCATTCAGAACAAATCGTTGTAATAGCTAGTGTTAATGCATCTATTGGTTCTATGAATAGTCTTTGTGCAACATCAGCTCCAGTTCCATTAATTGGGACACCATCTGGAGGAGTATGGTCTGGAAATGGAATAACAAATCCCATTAATGGGGTATTTGACCCATCAATAGTTGGAGTAGGAACTCATAATATTACTTATACTATAGAAGGACTCTGTGGTGATGAAACTTCTTCTTCAATTATAGTAGATGATTGTTCAGCAATAAACGAAAATCCAATTTCTGACCTTTCTATTTTTCCTAATCCTAATAATGGGGAGTTTATAATAAAAATATCAGCATCAAATGCTTTTATCGATAACTTAAAAATAATGGATCAGTTAGGGAAAATTATTTACAACAAAACTATCAATGTAAATAGCTCTTTAATACAGGTTCCTATAGATTTACAAGAATTATCAGATGGGGTTTATTACATTCGATTTAATAGGATAACCAAAAAAATTATTAAACTTTAATAAGCTCTTTCGTTGACTCCTTCAACATAATTGATAAAAGCTTTATTGACTACTTTATTTCCACCTGGAGTTGGATAGTTACCAGTAAAGTACCAATCACCTTTATGGCCTGGACAAGCCTTATGAAGGTCTTCAACTGTTTGATAAATGATCTGAACATCTGCAACTACATCATCATGAGTAAGTAATTCAGATATTCTATTGGAAATTTCGTCATATGTAAAAGGTTCATAAATATCTTTCACATGATTAACTATCTCTTCTTTTGGCATCCCTTCCTGGTGAAGACATTTTTTATAAACCTCATCAATTAATGAAGTTTTTCCAGCTTCTTTTAATAAAGAAATTGCTGCTTGAAATGCAATGAAATCACCTAATTTCGCCATATCAATCCCATAACAATCTGGATATCTAATTTGAGGGGCTGACGATACAACAATGATCTTTTTCGGCTCAAGTCTATCTAAGATCCTAATCACACTTTGCTTTAGAGTCGTACCTCTAACAATCGAATCATCAATTACAACAATATTATCTTCTTTTCTTTTGATTGACCCATAGGTAATATCGTAGACATGTGCTACCATTTCATCACGAGCATCATCCTGAGTAATAAATGTTCTTAGCTTGGCATCTTTTACAATTATCTTATCAGCCCTTGTGCGTATAGAAAGAATTGATTTGATTTCATCTTTATCAGCATTTTCAGGTAGATTATTTAACTTCTTCAACTTAACATCTGTAAGATAGTTCTCTGTTGCTTTCAACATTCCATAATAGGACATTTCAGCTGTATTAGGGATGAATGAAAATACTGTATTTCTAAGGTCATAATCGATCTCTTTTAATACTTTTTCAGTAACTAACCTTCCTAACTCCAATCTTTCCTGATAAATATCCTTATCAGTTCCTCTTGAAAAATAAATTCTCTCAAAAGAACATTTAGCTGCTTTTTCCGGTTGCCTAATCATCTTTTCAGCTGTTTCACCATTTTTTTTAATGATTAAAGCATGTCCTGGTTTTAGCTCATTAATATCCTCCCATTTTAATTTAAAAGCTGTTTGAATTACAGGCCTTTCT
Source organism: uncultured Flavobacteriales bacterium (assembly GCA_964430245.1). Classification (GTDB taxonomy): domain Bacteria; phylum Bacteroidota; class Bacteroidia; order Flavobacteriales_D; family Parvicellaceae; genus CAYSEW01. Next base: position 69,882 of record CAYSEW010000009.1, on the reverse strand, counting down.
GAAGCAACAACAGTAACTTCATCATCTTCATACCAAAAAGCAGGTCTAATACCACATGGATCTCTTAGTACAAAGGCATCACCATGACCAATTAATCCAGCCATAGCATATCCCCCATCCCATTCTTCAGCAGAGTTTTTAAGAATCCTCTGCACATCCATATTATCTGCTATTAAGCTAGATATTTCTTTATTAGTTTGCCCTTCTTTGTCATATTGATCAAATAAAAATTGATTTTCCTGGTCTAAAAAATGCCCAATCTTCTCAATTACTGTTACTGTATCAGTTCTTTCTTTTGGATGCTGCCCAATATTGACCAACAAACCAAATAACTCATCTACATTCGTTAAATTAAAATTCCCAGCAACTACTAAATTTCTGGTCATCCAATTATTTTGCCTTAGAAATGGATGACAGCTTTCAATACTATTCTTTCCAAAAGTACCATAACGCAAATGACCTAAAAACAGCTCACCAGTAAAAGCATAATTGTTTTTTAAATATTCAACATCCTTTAACTTTTCAGGTGCAGTATTCTCTAAATCTTGAAACCTTTTGTTGATGTATGAAAAAATATCCTGAATAGGTTTAGAATGAACACTTCTATGCCTACTTATATATCTAGTTCCTGGAGACATGTCCAGTTTAATATTGGCTAAACCAGCACCATCCTGCCCACGGTTGTGCTGCTTTTCCATCAGTAAATACATCTTATTCAAACCATAAAATGCTGTACCATATTTTTCAAGATAGTAAGAGAGTGGTTTTTTTAATCTAAGAAGTGCTATCCCGCATTCGTGTTTTATGGCATCGCTCATTCAGCAAAAATAATTAATTCAATGATACAACCTTTATCAGTTTCATTCGTTTATATTTTATCTTCGTATTAACTTGAATTCCAGCTATTTGAATAAAATGAATTTTAACCCCTTAATATTAACTTTTCTCATATTTACATTTCTCTCAGTAAAAGGGCAAGATAATTCATTGGTTCAATTCATAGAAAACAATGGTCAATTTCCTGAACAGGTTGAATATAAATTAGCTCTTAAAGCTGGCGATATTTATTTTGAAGGGAACAAAATCACCTATAATCTTTATGAAAAAGGTAAAATATCTTCTTATAGACATGGGTTATCAAATGACTCTAGTAATATAAAATGTCATGCATTTCAAACTTATTTCATCTCTTCAAAAGATCCTCTTAAAAAACCCTTAGAGCCAACAACTAATACATATAATTATTTTATTGGCAGTGACACTAACAAATGGGCTACTGATGTTAAAGCGTATCAAAAATTAAGATACAATGAGCTGTACAATAAAATAGATCTCTTAACTTATGAAAGTCATGGAAAGCTAAAATATGACCTTCTTGTACATCCTGGTGGAGACCCCAAAACTATTAAAATTGAATATTCAGGAATTGATGAAATTAAATTAAAAAAAGGTCACCTTCATTTAACTACTAGTTTAGGAGATGTAATTGAGCAAAGTCCATATGCCTATCAGTTAATAAATGACAAAAAAGTCACTGTAAAATGTAAATATGTTTTATCCGAAAATATTCTAAGCTTTAATTTCCCTAATGGATATGACAAAAATTTAAAGCTAATCATAGACCCTGTTTTAATATTTTCAACTTATACTGGATCTACTGCTGATAACTGGGGGTTTACTGCTACCTATGACGGACTTGGGAATATGTACATAGCTGGAATTGCATTTGACATTGGTTATCCTGTTACAACAGGCGCCTATCAAATTTCATATAATGGAGGCACAGGAATAGGATATCCAGGCACGGATATATCTGTAAGTAAATTATCATCAGACGGCACTAATCTTCTATACAGCACTTACTTTGGGGGATCTGGGAATGAAAACCCACATAGTATTGTCTGTAATCAAAATGGAGAATTATATGTTTTTGGATCTACTTCTTCTATCGATCTTCCAACATCTGGAAGTGCCTACGACAATTCTTTTAACTCTGGATCAACCTTCTCAAATAGTGTGTTGAATTATGTAAATGGCACCGATGCATATGTTGTTAAGTTCGATGCAACAGGAAATACTATTATTGGCTCAACTTATATAGGAGGTTCTGGAAATGATGCGGTTAATTTATCTGCCAGCCTGAGAAAAAACTATGCAGATGAGTTTAGAGGAGAAATTATAGTTGACAATAATGATGAATGTTGGATAACTACTACCACTCTCTCAACAGACTTTCCTATTATCGGAGGAGCTCAAACAGTTAACAATGGACTTCAGGATGCTATTTCTTTTAAATTAAACAGCGATCTATCCTCTCTATTATGGAGCTCTTATTATGGAGGGAGCAGCGATGATGCAGGTTATTCTTTGCAATTAAATTCACTTAACGAACCTATAATTTCAGGTGGAACAAATAGCATTGACCTTTTCACTTCTCCACTATCTATACATCCTAATTCAAATGGTCTACAGGATGGTTTTGTTGCAAAATACAATGCCGCAGGAAACAATATTTCAAATGCAACTTACATAGGAACTTCAGGTTATGATCAAAGCTATTTTATTCAAGTAGATTTAAATGACAATATTTATTTATATGGTCAAACAGAAGGAAATTATCCGATTTCTCCTGCTTCGGTTTTCAATAACCCTGGGAGTGGACAGTTTTTGCATAAACTTTCTTCTGACCTAAGCATAACTCACTTTTCAACTGTTTTTGGAAGTGGCTCTGGAATTAACATTGCCCCTTCTGCCTTTTTAGTTTCTGACTGTGAACTGATATATATTTCGGGATGGGGAGGAACTGTAAATTATCAAGGAAATACATTTAATATGCCCCTGTCAACTACTACTACTCCTTATCAATCCAATACGGATGGAAGTGATTTCTATTTAGCTGTTTTTACAGCAGATGTTAATTCTTTACTTTATTCAACCTATTTTGGTGGTGGAACTAGTGCAGAGCATGTTGATGGAGGCACGAGTAGATTTGACAAAAATGGAAATGTCTATCAAGCGGTATGTGCAGGATGTGGAGGCAATTCTGATTTCCCAACAACCATAGGTGCATGGTCCTCTACAAATAATAGCACTAACTGTAATTTAGGAGCTTTTAAATTCTCGTTAGAAAATATTAATCCTATCATCAGCATACCTCAACCCTATGTGTGCATTCCTAATTCCTATCAATTCACTAACTTATCACAAGGTGGAAATCAATACCTATGGGACTTTGGAGATGGAGATACTTCAACGCAATTTTCACCTTCTCACACCTATCTTGACACAGGTTATTATGAAGTTTCATTGATTGTTTCTGATTCACTAGGCTGTCTTGAAACTGATACTGCTATTATTTTTTTAGACGTTTTCAATATAAACAATGCAGTGATTCAAACAGTAGACACCCTATGCCATGGAGATACTGTTCAATTACAATCATCTGGTGGTGCTACCTATCAATGGAGCCCAAGTACTAATTTATCAAATCCCAATATTGCAAACCCATTAGCATATCCTGATACCATTACAACCTATCAGGTAATAGCTACTGACAGTTGCGGAGCAGATACTGCATTAATAACACTTTATTTTCATGAAGATAGTGTTTCAACAATGAACGACACTTTAATTTGTATGGGGGATATTGTTACTTTACATGCATCAGGGGGAGTAAATTATAACTGGTATCCAACAACAGGTATGATCAACCCTGGCCATCAAACTCCTAATGTAATACCGTTGGATACAACAATTTATTATGTTGACATTACAACTCCCAACGGATGTATATTTACAGATTCTGTTCAAATTAATGTGGAATTTTCTTCACCACAGCCTGTTATTCCAAACGACACAATTTTGTGTGCCGGTGATACTTTAGCTATTGATATACTTGGTGTTAACAATGCTACATGGAGTCCATCTACTGGGTTAAGTAATCCTAACAGTCCTTCTACTCTAGTCTACCCTACTAATACAACAACCTATAACATTGAATTTCAAAATACTTGTGCAATTGTAAATCTTGACTTTACAGTTACAGTAATTGGAATTTCTTCTCAAGTAGTGAATGATACTGCTATATGTCCAGGCGACACAGCCATTCTTTGGGCTACCAATGCTTCTGAATATTCTTGGTCACCCACAGAAACGCTAAGCCATCCTGATAGCAGCTACACTCTTGCTTATCCTTTAGAACCCACATTATATACTGTCAATGTATTAAACAATATAGGTTGCTCTATCTCAGAAGATGTTCTTGTGGATGTATATGACCCACCTTTTGTAAGTGCTGGAGCTGACTTGTGGATTCATTACGGAGATATTGTAGAATTACAAGGATCAACTCCACATAGCTTTTATTGGTACTCTATTGACAGCATGTCATGCACAAATTGCTTAAACCCAATCGTATCCCCTATTCAATCATCCACCTATATTATTTATGTTACTGATATTAATGGCTGTACAAATTCTGACACTGTTCAAATTGTTCTTGATGGTGTACTATATGTGCCCAATACATTTACACCAAACAGTGATGGAGTCAATGATTTCTTTGAGATTAAAGGCGAAGAGATTAAAACTTTTGAATTATGGATCTTTAATAGATGGGGAGAGCTTATTTATAATACAAAAAACATGTCAAATTCATGGGATGGGACATATAAAAATTCACCCGTTCAGATAGATACCTATATATGGAAGATCAAATATGTAGACTATCAAAGAAATCATATTGATCTAACAGGACACATTAATGTCTTGCGTTAATCCTGAGAAGTAAACCTAGAATCGGTTTCCATTACATGCTGACAGCTAGAACAAGTTCTTAATTCTTCGGAATTATAAAATTTTTGAAATACCGGTAAGAAGTCCTTTTCTACATTGGTCAATTTAAAGTATTCATCATAAATTTTTGAATTACAATGATCACAAAACCACATTAGTCCATCTGTAAAATCTGTTCCTTCCCTAACTCTTTCTATGACCAACCCAATAGATTTTTCAGATCTAATAGGAGAATGAGGTATTTTAGCGGGAAGTAAAAACATTTCACCTTCCTTAATTGGAACTTCAACAGATTTGCCATCAACCTGAATTTTTACACAAATATCACCCTCTACTTGATAAAAAAGCTCTTCAGTTTCATTGTAATGATAGTCTTTTCTTGCATTAGGACCTGCTACTACCATTACAATATAATCCTTAGAGATCGGATACATATTTTTATTGGCTACAGGCGGTTTTAATTTATCCTTATTGTCTTTGATCCATTGATCAAAATTAAATGGCATTGCTATTTCCATAATTTATCTTTTAATAATTAATATAACTGTTAGCTGTATCTCCTGGTGGACAGTAAATCCCCCCATTATACTGAGTAGTAATATTATTTTTTGTTACAAAGTACTCATAATTCACAGTTTGATCTCCATATAATTGACATTCAAAAGTGGTGTCAGCTACATTACCTGTTAAGCTAATAATATTTGTTAAGCATGAACCTGGACCTGGATTTTCTACGACCATCTCATTAAAGTTTAATGTGAACTGATCAGATGAATTAAAGGGTGTTGAGTTATTAATATTCACTATAATATAACTGCTTGAAAAAACCTCTTGATCATAGACATTTAATTCAGCAAGATCAAGGTCATCTGGATTAATTGAAATTGTCTGAGAAAAATAATTATCTGAGCTGAAAATCAAACGATATTCAATTGCATTTCTATTCTCAAATGAGAATTCATATTCTCCGTATAAATCCGTAATTGTTGTCTCAATTTCAGAAAATGAATTTGAAAATGAATTTCCACCTAAATCCTTAACTTCTAATTTAACCTGAACCCCTGCTGCAGATTGATTGTTTATTGCATTTTTCACATTTCCAGTAATATCGATAATATTATCTCTATTCTTATTACAGGAGGCTATTATAAAAAAAAAGGGAATAACTAAATAAATGCTACGCATTTAACAAATATAAAAAAAGGAACTGAACTATTTCTTTTTAAACTTTTCAGTGAGATTATCATAACTTAGCCAATACTCATCCTTTACTAAATTACTCACATCAACAACATCATCATAGCCTCTTTTTATTAGAACACCATATTTGTCATGAATCTCATATTTAGTAGCAGCACTAAATACAATCTGCTTATTTGATTTATTATATATATAATTCAACCTTGGAATTGTATGATTATAATAAATAGCTTCAGATATATTTAATTTGCCGTTTTTACTTTTTTGGACAACCCTAAATTTATTATTGCCAGAATTGAAATCTACTTTGAAACTGTATTCAGATAAGTCGGAATTTCCAGCACCATCAACTTCACCAACATTTTGCCATTTATTCCATCTATATTGTTGAATTATAAAAGGCAAAGAGTTTGACTCATTGACTGTACTCCATTTTAATAGCCCTTCTTCTGTGATTTTTATATCTATCAATTCAAAAGTAGGTTCTGGAATTAAAGCATCTGGATTTATTAATTTTATCTGACACTTACTTTTATGTTTTACTTCTATAAATACTTCTTCACCTCGTTTGATCTCTATGTTATTAAAATCAATCTCAAATGCACTTGATTGAACATTATCTGTTATTACCTCCCCATTAACTCTAACCTCATAAGCACAAAACCCAACTCCATTATTACAGATAGAGTTTTGTAAGTATATATTTTGATCCAAGTATTTTCCTTCAATTATGTAAGTGCCCTCATCATTATCTGAGTTTAAAATAATTGGCTTTTCTAATAAAGAAAAAATAGAAACTATTGGTATGAATAAGTAAAAGTACATTCATTATAAAATTAACAATGTGTCGTTTAACTCAAATAATTAACCCATTAAATAGCTAAAATAAATGACGAATGATCTTTTTTGAAGGATGAAAAAAAAGGGGCTTTATGATTTCTCTAAAAACTCTTTACTTTTTATGATTATATCATTAAAAAAAACATCGAATTCCGAGAAATATTCATTCCTATGATTTTTAAAGATAATTTTGAATTCTTCGAGGTCAATACTTGGAGTAATTCTTTTTTCAATACCAGATATAGCTCTGTGTAATCCCCACTCGTATTGATAATTAGACAACCAATCATCTCTTCTCATGTATGAATACATGAACATTATTCTTTCTGGCATATTCTCAACTTTGGAATCTAAAAAGTCATAACATGAATTAATGAATTGATCTGGCTCAAAAGAAAAGTAATCTGACCATTTTTCCCATAGTATATGATCATATAAAATATCAAGAAGAATTCCAGATACTTTAGGAAGTTTAGCATACATCCTTCTTTTTCCGGCTAAACATGCTGGGTGATGATCGGTGAAATCATCAATAAATCTATGTAGCTGTATTCCTTTTTGTATTGATGAATTATAGTTTTTATAGCTTTTACCTTTTATAGCATCTCCTATAAAATTACCAAAGAGAATCTCTTCATTGTCTCCCGATAAAACTAAATGACCCAAGTAATTCATGCTATCAATTAAATGACATAACTGAATCAGCCAATGCTATTTCAGATGGTTCCCAAGAAACAACAACTTTATCAACGCCATTGTCCCTTAAAGCTTTTTCAGTAGAAGGCCCTATTGAAATTACTTTTTCATTTGTTATTTCATGATCCTCAAAAAAAGAATAGACATTGCTCGGGCTTGTAAAAACTAAAACATCAACTTTATTTAAGTTGCATAATTTCGATTTGTTCTTGTAGGTAATAAGCTCAACCATTTGTTCTGGCTTCAATTTTTTTTGAATACTCCCTATACTTTTGTCAGAAATTGGAAAAAGTACTTTTTGATCTCCAATTCTTTTTGAAAAATCTGCAGCTATAATTTCAGGACTACCATTGCCTATAAAATCAACATCAAACCCTTTCTCCTTCAACTGATTAGCTGTAGCAGTCCCCATTGCTCCAATTTTAGTTGATTCCATTTTTGACAATTGATCTACAAAAGATAAAACAGCATTAGATGATGTAAAAAACACCCAATTAAAGCTACCAGAAGCCTCATTTTTTAAAAACTCCAACTCTATTAAAGATTTTCCTTCAACTAAATGGCCCTGTTCTTCTAATAATTTACTAAACAGGCTATTTTTACTTATTTCTCTTGTAATAAGAACTTTAAACTTTTTTCTGTTTTTAGAAATTAACTGCTCTACAATCTGTTTTGGATTACTTCCTTCCTTATAGATACGATAAGGAATTTCATTAAAAGAGGAAGCCATTGAAATCCATGCCTTAATTACATTGTTATCTGATTCACAATAAACTCCTAAAGGTAATTGACACCCTCCATTCATTAAATTCAGTATTTTTCTTTCAAATTCTATATTTCGTTGTGTAGGCTCAGAATTAATTGTTTTTAAAACACTGATTAACTCATTATCAGTTTCTCTTACTTGAATCCCCAAAACCCCCTGAGCAGGAGCAGGAATCATCCATTTGTTAGGAAGCACCTTACTATGTAAATCAGAAATATCTAATTGTAATCTTGACACGCCTGCATTGGCAATAATTATAGCATCATATTGACCCTCTCTTAGCTTTTGTATTCTTGTAGGGACATTTCCTCTAAGATCTTTTAAAACAACATTACTTCTAAATAGTTTCATTTGACTTTTCCTCCTTGAAGAAGAAGTCCCTACAACTGCACCCTCTTTTAGAGACCAAAATTTTGTGTTGTCAACTTGATCTTGTCTGATCAATAATAATTCAGAAGGGTCTTCTCTTTCGGAAACAGCAGCTACCGTTAATCCTTTTGGAGGGTTGGTCTCAAGGTCCTTATGAGAGTGTACAGCTAGATCAATTGACTTATTTAACAATGCTTCTTCAATCTCCTTTGTAAAAAATCCTTTTCCCTCAATTTTATCAAAGCTTAAGTCTTTAATCAAATCACCTTTAGTCTTAATTATACGTATTTCAGGATCTAAATTTAATTGCGACAGCTGGTTTTTTACAAAATTGGCTTGCCATAGGGCTAGGTCGCTTCCTCTTGAGCCTATAATTATCTTTCTATTCATGATAATTATTCTACATTTTGCTTGAGCATAATCTCTTTGGCCATCTTCATAGGAACACTAATGTATTTTTTTTCAAGATACTGCACGAATTTATCTAATAACTCTCTAGATTCTTCATCAAGGTTTTCCAGGTCTTTAGCGAAAACCTCACTATAAGCTTTTGAAGTAATGTCCTTTATAGTATCAGGAACGGTTCTCATTGCCCTTTCTAATTTCCTTTCTTTGTAGATAGCTTTAAATTCTTCTAATTTCTTATTTAATATCAATTGGCATTTATTGATTTCCTTTGATCTTTTTATCAAATTTTCATTCGCCAATTTTTTTAGGTTCTTAATTGAGATAATATCCAAATTATACTCATCAGCAATTATCGGGTCAAAATCACTAGGAAGTGCAAGATCGATCACTATTTTTTTTGCATTATCGTTATTTACAATTTTGTCATAAACTTCTTTTGTGAAAATATAATTAGAAGATCCTGTGCATGTAATGATTACATCGAACTTTTGACTATGCTCCTTTAAACTTGTAAGCTCTTTAACTTCTGATTTAATATTAATCTTATTGACTAGCTCAGCAGCATTTCCCTTATTTCTATTGTAGATAGTAAAATTGTCATAACCATGTTTACTTAAAAATTTAAGCATAGTGGAAATTGTTTTACCTGCACCTACAATAATAAAACTTGAATCTTTTTTTATGTTTTTTTCCCTCAACTGATGGTAGGCGAGTGACACAACAGAAACAGGATTCTTTGATATATCACTTTCAGTATAAATTTTCTTGGCTACCTGAATAGTTCTCTGAGTCAATAACCTAATTACATCACCTGTAAATCCATATTTTTTAGAAACATCATAAGCTTTTCTTACTTGAGTAATGATCTCTCTTTCTCCAATTACTAATGAATCTAAAGAAGATGCTACTCTAAAAATATGTTCAACTGCTTTTTCACCTTTATAGGTTTCAGCTAAGCTAATGGCATTTTCTATTTGATCCTTATCCCAAGATGAATTAAATGCACTGAAAAAGTTACTTAAAAAGGAATTATCAACCTTTTTTTTGATAGTAAAAATCAATTCAACACGATTACAGGTAGATAAATACATTAATTCATCTAATTCCATAACCGTTTTCAAAGCATTCAATCTTTTTTCAAGAACTGAATCTTCTATATGAAATTGACCTATATCATCAAGGTCTACATGATTATGAGTAAAAGCTATTATGTGAACTGACTTCAAACAGTTAAATTTTATTGAATACAAATTAATAAATGTATAGCTTTAGTTATGTCATTTTTATGTCATTGAATTTATTATTTCAAAATTAAACTCCATCTTAAGCCTAGACCTTTTTGTAGGAATATTATTACTTTTATCTTTTAAATAATATCAAACCGATATGAAATACGATAGAATAGATTCAACATTATATATAAACAATAGAAAAAATTTCTGTTCCAAACTCAAGAAAGGAGCACTTGCTATCTTCAACTCTAATGATATCATTACTACAAGTGCCGATAGCACTTTACCTTTTGTTCAGCATCGTGACATTCTACATTTATCAGGCGTTGATCAGGAAGAAAGTATTTTATTGCTATTTCCAGATGTAAATGATCAAAAACATCGTGAAATTCTTTTTTTAAAAGAGACCAATGATCTTATTGCAGTTTGGGAAGGAGAAAAACTTAACAAAGAGCAAGCTTTTGAAACTTCAGGAATAAAAACAGTTTACTGGTTAGATCAATTTGAAACTATTTTTAATGCTTTACTTGCTGAATCTAATTGTGTTTACCTAAATACTAATGAGCATACAAGGGCTAATACAGAAGGGGAATCAAGGGAAGATAGATTTATTACTTGGTTTAAGAACAAGTACCCATCACATACAACTGAAAGAAGTGCTCCCATAATGCACCAGATCAGATCGGTAAAACACGAAATTGAATTGGCGCTAATGCAAAAGGCGTGTAATATTACTGAAGCTGGTTTTAGGAGAATTTTAAAATTCATTCGGCCTAATGTTATGGAGTATAATATTGAAGCTGAATTAATGCATGAATTTTTAAATAACTGCTCAAAAGGGTTTGCCTATACTCCAATCATTGCATCAGGTAAATCTGCATGTGTTCTACATTATATTGAAAACAACAAACCATGTAAGGATGGCGATGTAATCTTAATGGACTTCGGTGCAGAATATGCAAATTATGCATCGGACCTAACAAGGTGTGTGCCTGTTAATGGAAAGTTTTCTGATCGTCAAAAAGAAGTTTACAAATCAGTATTACATGTAAAAAATGAAGCCTCAAAACTATTAACTCCTGGTACTATGCTTAGTGAATATCATAAAGCTGTTGGGCATTTAATGGAAGAGCAGCTTGTAAAGCTGAATCTACTATCAATGGAAGAAATAAAAAAAGGAGATCCTAATTGGCCAGCTTATAAAAAATATTTCATGCATGGAACCTCTCATTTTATAGGATTAGATACACATGATGTTGGTTTATGGACAGCGCCTATTAAAGAAAATATGGTCTTTACTGTTGAGCCTGGAATCTACATTCCTGAAGAAAACATTGGGATTAGACTAGAGGATGACATAGTAGTTAGAAAGAGTGGAGAGCCATTTAATCTTATGCAATCTATCCCTATAGAACCTGAAGAAATAGAAGAACTAATGAATAGCTAAATTATGTCTGATAAATACAAGATACTTAAAGATAAAATTGCTGACTCCAAACAAGGTGGTGGTCAAAAAAGGATTGATGCGCAGCATCAAAAAGGGAAGCTTACTGCAAGAGAAAGAATTGAGCTATTGTTAGACGATAACTCCTTTGAGGAAATTGGCGGATTGGTAATGCATCGATCTACTAATTTTGGGTTAGACAAGAAGAAATTTTTAGGGGATGGTGTTGTTACTGGATATGGAACAATAAATGGAAGGTTAACTTATGTTTTTTCACAAGATTTTACAGTATTAGGTGGTTCACTTGCTGAAGCTCATGCTGAAAAAATTTGTAAAATCATGGACTTAGCAATAGAAAACGGAGCTCCCGTAATTGGATTAAATGATTCTGGTGGCGCAAGAATACAAGAAGGTGTGGTTTCACTAGCAGGATATGCTGATATTTTTTACAAGAACACATTATCTTCTGGCGTCATTCCGCAAATTTCAGCCATAATGGGACCATGTGCAGGAGGTGCTGTTTATTCACCTGCCCTAACTGATTTTATTTTAATGGTTGAGAATTCTTCTTATATGTTTGTTACTGGACCCAATGTAGTCAAAACTGTTACTAACGAAGAAGTAACTGCCGAAGAATTAGGTGGAGCGGAAGCTCATAGCACTAAATCGGGTGTCACACACTTTTCATGTGCCAATGAATTAGAAGCTATTAATCATGTAAAAAAGATCCTTTCATATATTCCTCAAAATTGTGAAGAACATGTACCTCATCTCCCCTACACGATGAAAGAGGAGGCCGTTCCAGCATTAAACAACATTATTCCAGATAATCCCAATCAACCCTATGACATACGAAATGTAATCCATTCAACTATGGATGAGAATAGCTTTTTAGAAGTACATAGTAAATATGCCGAAAGCATAGTAGTAGGATTTGCAAGAATAGCAGGTAGATCTATTGGTATTGTAGCTAATCAGCCAGCAGTATTAGCAGGGGTTTTAGATGTAGAATCATCAAAAAAAGGAGCTCGTTTTGTGAGATTTTGCGATGCCTTTAATATCCCCTTATTGGTATTTGAGGATGTCCCTGGATTCCTTCCTGGAACTGACCAGGAATGGAACGCAATAATAACAAATGGAGCTAAATTATTATATGCATTTAGTGAAGCCACAGTTCCAAGAATTACAGTTATCACTAGAAAAGCTTATGGTGGTGCATATGACGTAATGAATTCCAAACACATTGGTGCTGATATGAATTATGCATGGCCTACTGCTGAAATTGCTGTAATGGGAGCCAAAGGAGCAGCAGAAATTATTTTTAAAAAAGAAATTAAGGATGCAAAAGACCCTTCAAAAAAATTAAAAGAAAAAGAAGATGAATATGCAGAGCTGTTTGCTCACCCCTATAATGCTGCAGCTAGAGGATATATTGATGAAGTCATTAAGCCTGAAGACACCAGAAAAAAATTAATCAGGTCTTTTAAAATGTTAGAGAATAAAGTAGCCCATCTTCCTAAAAAGAAACATGGAAATATTCCTTTATAATTTCTGTTAAATACTGTTAAGTTAAATTTTAGATCTTAAGGTCTTGTGTATTTTTATAGATACAAGCTTTTGAAAAAAAGAAATTATTACATAAAGACTCTGATTATTATTAGTGCATTGGCACTTGTTGGACTTATCTGCATCCAATCTTATTGGATGATCAATGGAATTGAACAACAAAAAAAACACCATCAAAACATCATAAAATTATCTCTGGCTGAAATAGCTAAAGAAGTTGAAAAGCATGAAACAATTAAAAAAGCTGAGAGAAGTAGTGGATTAATACAGCCATTAAATCCAACAAATTCTGATCCCTATTTAAACGATCAGATCACTGAGATTTTAAAACTTCAAGATAGTTTAATCAAAGAAAATAAATTGCAAATTTCAGAACAAAATATTCAACAAAATTTACAACTAAAAAATCTTTTTAAAGATTTAACATCAATTGTTTTCGTAGAAACTATAAAAGACAGAATTTCAAAAAAAGATTTTGAAAAAATTTTATCAGAGACCTTAATTAAAAATGAAGTATTTACTGATTATGTCTATTCAATTTTTAATGAAAATGGCGAATATCAATATGCAAATACTGATGACATCAATCAATTAAAATCTTTGAGCACATCAGACTATGTAATTGAATTATTTCCAAATGACTTTTTTAAATCAAATATTTCCCTTCATCTTTTTTTTCCTAAAGAAGACCAATTCATTTTTCAATCTATGTGGGTTTTATTACTACTTTCTATTGTCTTTCTTCTTATTATAATAGGTGCTTTTTATTTTAACATCTCCACCATTTATAAGCAAAAGAAAATATCAACTATTAAAACAGATTTTATCAATAACATGACCCATGAATTAAAAACACCTATCTCAACTATATCATTGGCTTGTGAAGCATTAAATGACGAAGATTTAAGTAACTCAGCAGAAAAAAGAAATAGATTCATAAATACAATTGCTGAAGAAAATAAAAGAATAGGTTCTCTTGTAGAAAATGTACTTCAAAGTGCCGTTATAGAAAAAGAAGATCTTGAATTAAAAATTGAACTACTTGACTTAAACACAATAATTAAAAAAGCTATTAAGAATATTGAGCTCCAACTAAATAAAAAAAACGGGGAGATCTCTTTAGATTTAAAAGCCAACAACACCTTAATTGAAGCAGACAAAATCCATATAACAAATGTGATTTATAACTTATTAGACAATGCCATAAAATACGCTAAAGGCAGACCGGTAGTGAAAATAGAATCTTCTGATGTAATTAATGGAGTAATTATTAAAATTAAAGATAATGGCATTGGAATTGCAAAGGAACATCAATTAAAAATATTTGAAAAACTATACAGGGTCCCAACTGGAGATATTCATAATGTTAAAGGTTTTGGTCTTGGACTAAGCTATGTGAAATCGATTATTGATAAATTAAAAGGAAATATAAAAGTAGAGAGCAATTTAAATGATGGAAGCACATTTATCATTGAGCTTATTGCAGCAAAACAAACCATACAATGAAACAAAATTTAAAAATACTACTTGTAGAAGATGACAGCAATTTAGGTAAATTACTTTCTGATTATCTAATTGCTAAAGGTCATGATTGCATATTAAGAATCAATGGAAATGACGGGTATCAAAGTTTTATTGATGAAACATTTGATTTTTTAATCCTTGATGTAATGATGCCTTTTAAAGATGGCTTCACATTAGCTAAAGAAATCCGAGGCATTGATAGAGATATCCCCATTTTATTTTTAACTGCTAAATCATTGAATGAAGACACTTTAAAGGGATTTGAATCTGGCGCAGACGACTATATGACTAAACCATTTAGTATGGAAGAATTATTAGCTAGAATAAATGCAATCATAAGAAGAACGAAAGGTATTCCTTCAAAAGACATTCCTATTTACCAAATAGGCAATTATTCTTTTGACACTAAACTCCAAAAGCTCATGGTAGATAATGATGAACAAAAATTAACCACAAAGGAAACCGACCTATTAAAATTACTTTGTAAGAACAAAAACATGACTCTTGAAAGAAATGATGCATTAAAGGCAGTTTGGGGTGATGATAATTATTTTAACGGAAGGAGTATGGATGTTTACATTACAAAACTTAGAAAATACTTGAAAAAAGACCCTAATATTCAAATTATCAATGTTCATGGTAAAGGATTTAAATTACTTGAAACTCAATAAAAACCACCTTTTACAATACATTAAGTACCGATTATACATTATCGTTTCTAAATAGTTCTTATGGCATATTCATTGTGATATTTTAGGTATTAATCTTAAAATGTAACATCATGAAATTAAAAAAATCAAATGCTGTAGATCTTGAAAACAGAAAACACGTATACATAATAATCGGTCTTATATTATCGCTATCCTTTGCCTTAAATTTATTAGAATGGAAAAGTTTTAAGAAGAAAGACGTTATTATTGAAACCTCTTTTGTTCCTCAATTAAACGAAGAGCCCATATTAGAAATAAAACCTATTCAAATTCCTGTACCAGTAAAAACAGTCTCTAATGAAAAGCCAAATGAAGTAAAAGTGGTGAAGGAATTACCAAAAATAAATACTATAAAAGTGAAAACTAAAACAGATCTCTTTATACCGATTGAAAGCTTAATGGCACTAGAAAATCTAGAAGGTGATAGTTTAGTGATAGAAAATGTTGACCCACCTATTTTCGTATCAACAATGCCTAAGTTTCCAGGTGGAAATCCCGAATTATTTGACTTTTTAAATTCCAATATTAAATATCCTGAAATTTCAGTTAAAAACAATTCACAAGGAAAAGTCATTGTTGAATTTGTTGTTGAAAAAAATGGAGAAATTTCAAACATCAAAGTCTTAAAAGGTGTTGATCCATTTATAGATGCAGAGTCAATTAGAGTAGTTAATCAAATGCCTAAATGGATTCCTGGAAAACAGTTAGACAAGAAAGTAAGAGTTCGACAGCGTCTTCCAATTAAATTTAAATTAAGCTACTAAATCATAAAGATTTTGTCCTTCCTCCGTCAACAGGCAGATTAATACCATTTATATAACTGGCGGCAGGTGATGCTAAAAAAGCAACTGCATTGGCAACTTCTTGAGGTTCAGCTATTCTAAGCAAAGGGACCTCATTTTTCATATGATTAAGCACTTCATTAGGTTCAGAATTAATCTTTTTTGCTTTATTTTCAATGATAGAATTCAGTCTAGCTGTATTAGTAGCACCAGGTAAAACGTTATTTACTGTAATATTAAACTGTCCTAATTCATTTGCTAGTGTTTTAGACCAATTGGCTACTGCTCCTCTAATTGTATTTGATACTCCCAAACCATTTAGGGGCTGCTTAACAGAAGTTGAAATAATATTAATAATCCTTCCATATGAAGCTGTTTTCATAGAATCCATAGTTGCCTGAACTAAACCATGGAAGCTGATTAAATGTAAGTTAAATGCTTTAATGAACTCCTCTGGATTTGCCGATACTATAGGGCCACCTGGAGGCCCTCCAGTGTTATTAATAAGTATATGAATAGGTGAAATTTTAGCAATAAAATCTAGCACTTTTATTTTTAATTTCTCTGGCTCATTAAAATCCCCTTGTAAATAATAATGCTTTTGATTTCCACCATTATACAATTCTGTTTGAACCTGTTTTAGTTTATTTTCATCTCTAGCTAATAAAACAATATTTGCTCCAAGCTGTGCCAATTCATGGGCTACAGCACATCCAATTCCTTGCGTACTTCCACATACTAACGCTGTCTTTCCAGTTAGGTCTAAATTCATATTTCAAGTTTTGTTGATGCAATATTACTATTTTATTATCCTGAATTCAACAAAATAAAATTAAGTTTGATTTTGTCATTATTTTAATTAAATTTATTTTCCATTATTACGTGTTTTCCGTTGAATTTAAAATTTTTTATCATGAAAAAACCATTACTCATTTTAATTGCTCTCTGCTCTTCATTAATCTCGTTTAACCTTTATAGTCAATATTGTTCTGGTGGACCATCCAGCACAGCTGATTCTAACACAGAAAGTGTTGATCTAACTGGTGATGGAGGTACAGCTATTACCTATGCTGCATGCCCCGGTGTTGCAGGCATAGAAGATCAAACTGCTCTTTCTGCTGATGTTACTGCAGGAACTAGTTACACTGCAAACATACAATTTGGAACTTGTGGTGGCAACTATGGTGGAGCTGGAGAAGCTTGGATAGACTGGGATCAAAACCAATCATTTGATGCTTCTGAATCTATAGGTACTTGGTCGGGAACACCACCTACCACTCTTTCAGCATTTTCATTTACTGTCCCAGCTACTGCAATTAATGGAGCTACAAGAATGAGAGTAATACAACAAGAAGGCGGTGGTAATCCTTTAGATCCATGTGCCGGTTTTACATGGGGATCTGCTGTAGATTTTACAATTAATGTTAGTGGTGGGGCTTCTCCTCCATCCTGTTCTTCCCCAACAGGACTTACTTCTTCAAATATCACTACTAATAGTGCAGATTTATCTTGGACTATAGGAGGAACCGAAACAACATGGAATATAGAATGGGGTGCTAATGGCTTTACATTAGGTACTGGTAACGCTATCAACGGAGCAACTACTAACCCATATTCTCTTTCGGGCCTATCTTCTTCAACTCAATATGATTTTTACGTTCAAGCTGATTGTGGTTTTGGAACAGGAACAACAGATACTAGTGCATGGGCTGGCCCCTTTACTTTTCAAACATTATTTAACACAGCATCAGGTGTTACTTGTACTACAGGAAATGCAAGCTTTGTTTTTTCAGATAACATGGATGCCAATAACGGATGGACTGGAGATATTGGTACAGGAAATGGACAATGGGACTTCCCAACTGCAGGACCAGGAGGAAATTCCGGTCTTACTGGCCCCTCAGGGCCCGCTACCGGAACCGGAACTACTTGGGCCGAATACGAAGCTTCTGGAAATTCAACTACAGTAGCATCTTTAGTTTCCCCTTTAATTGACCTAACAGCATCATCAGGCCCTGTTGAATTATCATTTTACATGCATGCCTATGGATCTGCAACTGGATTATTAAATGTTGGTGTCAGCAATTCAGCTACTGGACCATTTACAAATGCTTTTTCTTGGTCTGGGCAATATCAAACGGCTGCGACTGACCCATGGGAAATTGTAGGTGTCGACCTTTCTTCTTATCAAGGACAACAGATTTATATTGAATTTAGCTACAGAGGTGAAGGAAGTAGCTACACTGGTGACCTTGCCATCGATATGGTTCAAGTTGAAACTTGTTTATCCTGTGCTCTCCCAAGTGCATTAAGCGCATTTAACATTACAGACACTTCTGCTTCTATTGAATGGACAGCAGGAGGTAGTGAAACTTCTTGGATTGTTTATTTTGACACTACAGGATTTACTCCAGGAGCAGGCAATTCTATTACTGTAACTAACGACACATTAGATTTCACTGGATTAATGCAAAGTACAGGATATCAATTCTATGTTCAGGCAGATTGTGGAACTGACTCTAGCGGTTTAGCAGGCCCATTCTCATTCACTACACTTTTTACACCTTGTAGTGCACTTACACCAGCGACACTTCCTTTTATAGAGGACTTTAGTGGTTCAACTGGAAGTGGAACTTTTGTTGGAGACGGAAACATCTATTGTGGCACTACTTATAATTGGACTTTTCAAACAACTGACCAAGTGAATGGAAGAGTAGCATGGGGGACACAATTTCCTGGTGTGCCATCTTCTGGTTCTGGTGCATTAGCATTAGATGCAGCAATAAATGGCGCTACACCAGACCCAATCAATGAAGCGACATTAACGGTAGATTTATCCAATTACGCTGCTAGTCAAAACTTAGAATTTGATTTTGAATTCTATGACCAAGGAGATGAAGTCGATGCTAATGACAGGGTTTGGGTAAGAGGAAGTGATGCCGATGCTTGGATTGAGGTTTATGATTTAACAACTGGCACAGCTGCATGGACATATTCTGGGATCATCGACCTTGATGCCGTACTTGCTGCCGCTGTACCTGCTCAAACGGTATCAAGTTCATTTCAAGCAAAATTTGGTCAAGAAGATAATTTTAGTTGGGGATCTGATGGAATTGGCTTTGATAATATAAACATTAGGGAATTAGCTGCTAATGATTTAGCTGCAATTAACGGCTCTGCTTCTGAATCTTCAGGGTGTGATCTTTCTGATTCTGTTACTATTTGTATAGATTATATAAATTCAGGAACAGCTACTCAATACTTTCCAATGATGCAATATACTTTAAATGGTGGAGCACCTGTAATTGAAACTACAACAGATACCATTAACCCTGGTGACACCTCAACTTACTGTTTTACAACGACTGTAGATTTAAGTCTTGATGGAGTTTATAGTTTTGTAGTTTCTACTCTTCTTACTGGAGATGCAGATAGTACAAACAACTCATATAGCTTTACTATTTCAAATGACACTACACCTGCTGGACCAACATTAATTGGAGATACAATTTGTGAGAATTCTGGCGATACCCTTCTATTAATAGCCAGCAATAGCACTGGGGCTATTAATTGGTATGATGCTCCTGGTGGAAATATGTTAGGCAGTGGTGATACTTTATTGGTTGCTGTAAATACAACAACTTCTTATTTTGCTTCTGAAACATATCTTGCATCATCTCAAGTTCATATTACAGAGGCTGATCTTGGTGGGCCAGACATGGTTGAAATTCAAAACACTTCGAATGACCCAATTGATGTCACCGGATGGAGATTCATTGTAAGTGACGATTATACAAATTGGGATGCAAACACCATAGAACAAACCCTTAGTGGCACAATGGCTCCAGGTGATATTATGTATTGGACTGATGATGCCTCTATAAATTATTGGGGAAATAATTTGTTTTTTAATCCAGGGAGTCCTATGTGGGCACTTTTATTAGATGCTTCAGGAAATGTAATGGACTTCATGTGTGTAGAATGGACATCTACAGATATAGCTTCTGCTAATATTACAGCACCTGGTGGAGGGTCTTACGCTGTAGTTAATCTCTGGAATGGAGATGGTGTGGCTGGCGGATCTGGATCTTCTCTCCAAAGAATAGGAAATAAAGATAATGATGACGCAACTGATTGGGTTGATCAACCAACATCAACTGATTCAACTAATACTGGACTTTCAATGCCACTATTAGGCGGCTGTCCATCTGACTATTCTGAAGTAGTGGCATTTATTGACCCTTGTGCCTCAATAAATGAAATTGGCCTTGAAGGCTTTAATTTATTCCCTAATCCAAATAATGGAGAATTTAATATTGTAAACAATGGTCAATCAGAATTAATAAATGTTATAATAACTGATATTCAAGGAAAAACTATCTACAACAAGCAACATAATTTCAACAAAGGATCTCAACAAACCATCAATTTAGATGGAATAGAAAATGGAGTATATCTTATGAAATTAACTGCTTCAAATGGATATAAAATCTTTAATGTAATAATTCAATAAACATTAAATTTTGTCAAATATTAAAAAAAGGGGGGGTATGCCCCCTTTTTTTATTAACTTTACGTTACCCTGTTCTTTCAGGGTATATAACCTAATTATTAATTTAAATTATTATTTATGAAAAAACTTTTATCTTTTTGCACAGCTCTATTTGCTGTTATTTTTTCCACAAATGCACAAAATTGTAATTACTCAGTTGAAATGCATGATGCTTGGGGTGATGGATGGAATGGGGGAGAAATGCTTGTAACTATTGGTGGACAGGCTGACACTATTCAATATCCTTTTGGAGGTTCTGCTCAAGGCGGGAATGTTCAATCAGATTCATCTGTTGCTCTAAATGTGAACGTAGGAGACGCTCTAGAAGCTGAATGGCTTGGAGGTTCCACATGGAACGATGAAATATGGTTTGAAATTCTAAATGATGTTGGAGATACATTATATGCTCACCCATATGGTACAGGTCCATCGGCTGGAGTTGTTTATTCTGGAACTGTATTAAGCTGTTCTGGAAATGTTGGCATCTCAGAAGAGGCTAACAACCTATTAACAGTCTATCCAAATCCAAATAATGGAGATTTCTTTATTTCTAATGATGGGGATGCTGATAATGTTGAAATACATGTTTACAACATACAAGGTAAAGAAGTGTACAACAGTATCTTTAATTTAAGTACTGGTGCTAGTGAAATGATCTCTTTAAGTAACTTAAATACTGGATTATATGTTTTACATATGAATACCAATAAAGGTCGAATGATTCATAGTATTGTGATTCAATAAATCATTACTTTTTAATCTTTTTAAAGGCGGGGTAATCCCGCCTTTTTTTATACTAAAAAAGGATTGGTTCTTTTTTCTTTACCTATTGTGGTTTCATCTCCATGACCACAATACACAACATAATCATCATTTAAAGTAAATAGTTGTTCATTGATACATCTAATTAAAGTTGCATGATCTCCACCTGGAAGATCTGTTCTTCCAATACTTCCATCAAACAAACAATCCCCATTAATGACAAAATTGGAATCTTTTGAAATAAAAACCACATGACCTGGAGCATGGCCAGGCACAAATCTAATCTCTAAATGGCTATCTCCGAACCCTATCCCTTTTTCCATATCAAAAAAATGATACTTTTCTGGAGGGTTTATTCTAACAGGAACCCCATACATGTTTGCAGATAAATTAAATGCTTTAAGTGTTTGCTCGTCACTTGAATGAATCCAAAGCTTTAATTTATATTTTTCCGCAATATATCCCGAGCCAAAAACATGATCTAAATGACTATGGGTATGTAATAATTTAACCGGCTTCAATCCTTTCTCATGAATGAATTCATCAATCATTTTCTCTTCCTCCTCATAGTAACAACCTGGATCAATAATAACACACTCTTTAGACTCATCGTATAAAACATATGAGTTTTCCATAAAAGGATTAAAAACGAATTTTTTCACTGTAACCATTATATTCAAGAATTTATGAGTTTATACAAAAGTATATAATGATACGAATTTGCATATCTTTACGTTATATTGATGCTTTGGGAATTAAAAAAATCATATTTCTATCTGTTTTACTCCTATATAGTGTAATAATAAAATCTCAATATTATACAGGATCTGACATTCAATTTGGACAGAACAGGGTTCAATACAATAACTTTTTCTGGCAATCTTATGACTTTCAAAGATTTAAGATCTACTTTGTTCAAACTGGAAAAAAACATGCTGTTTATGTGGCAAAGACTGCGCATGAACATTTAAAAGAATTAGAACGGTTCCTTGATTATCAAACAGAAGAAAAAATTCATTTTATAGTTTTTAATACACAAAGTGATTTTCGACAAAGCAATATTGGATTAACCAACAATCCTATTTCAAATATTGGAGGAACTGCCAGAATAGAAGGCAATAAAGTTTTTCTCTATTACGAAGGTGATCATGAAAAATTTAATGCTCAGATTCGTGCTGGTCTTGCTGAATTATTAGTGAATCGCATATTATATGGAGATAACTGGAAGCAATCTCTTAAAAACTCATCATTATTAAGTATCCCTAATTGGTTCAAAGAGGGGTTAATTGATTATTTAGGAAATTCTTGGTCTCCTTCAATTGACAATTCAGTAAAAGATCAAATCATGAGTGGTAATTTTGAAAAATTCAACCACCTTGAAGGCGATGAAGCTAGATTAGCAGGTCATGCTATTTGGAACTATATAGATGAAGTTTATGGGAGCAGGATGATTCCCAACATACTATACATGACTCGAGTCAGTAAAAATGCCGAAAGCGGTTTTATCTATGTTTTAGGCACAACACTCTCTAAAATAACAGA
Source organism: uncultured Flavobacteriales bacterium (assembly GCA_964430245.1). GTDB lineage: Bacteria > Bacteroidota > Bacteroidia > Flavobacteriales_D > Parvicellaceae > CAYSEW01. Next base: position 46,695 of record CAYSEW010000009.1, on the reverse strand, counting down.
TGATTTTATTAGCTATTATAAAGAAAGATATATAGCAGATGATGAAGGAAGAGTACCTCCACAATTCTCAGAACTTAAAATAAAAAGTAAAAAAGATAGAGTCTATCAACAATTTAAAATCAGTCCTGACGGTAATCATGCAGCCTATGTTACTAATCAATTAGGGCAATACAAAGTATTTATCTATGATATTATAAATGATAAAACCAGGAGAATCGCCAAAGGGAATTTCAAATTAAATAGAATTCCTGATTATTCAAATCCTAATTTAGCATGGCATCCTACAGGAAAAGTCCTAGCTTTCATAGAAGATAAAAAGGGCCAGCTACAATTAAATTTATACGACATGGAAGATCGTAAAAAAACAAAGCGCAAACTATTAAATATTGAAAAAGTACTCAGCCTTGAATACGATGGAAGTGGGAAAAAAATAGTTTTTTCGGGAGTGAATACTGGACAAACAGACCTATACCTTTACAATGTAGTTGGTAATAGTCACAAGCAACTAACCAATGACCTATATGACGACCTTTTCCCTAGCTTTATCAAAGGAACCAACAGCATCATATTTTCTTCCAATAGATTTAACAATACCATAAAACATGAAACTAAAGTCAATCCAATAAATAATGATTTGGATATTTTTGTGCTTGATTTAAATTCTAGAAAAAAATTAAAGCAAATCACTGATTCTCCTTTGGCAGACGAAAAATACCCTACTTCTTATGACAAAGATCACTACACTTACCTTTCTAACGAAATAGGAATTTACAATAGGTACATAGCCTATTACGACAGTACGATCAGCCACATAGACACAGTTGTACATTATAGATATTTTAGTCAAACTGACTTACTATCCAATTATTCTAGAGATGCTCTTCAACTTTCTCATTCTTCTAATTCTGACCACTTCTCGATGCTGATGAAAAAAAATGGGAAGTATAAATTCTATAAAGGGAACATCAATGAAGACCTCATCTTTGAAAGCAATCCAAGACCAACTAATTACATGAATTTCCTTATTAAAAATTCATCAGATAAATCTGTTATTAAAAAGCTTGAAACTCAAAAAAACACTCCCCCTCTTGATTCAGGAATCATAGACATTGATAATTACATGTTTGATGATGAAAAACCAGAGAATAAAAACATAGCTATTTCATCAAATGAAGTTATTCAAAAAGACAGCACTTCAAAAAAAGAACCTGCTAAAAAATTTGAACTCCCTCTAAAAGAGATCTATAAGGTGAATTTTAGCATTGATCAGGTTGTCATGCAAATGAACCCTACATTTAATAATCAATCTTATCAAAGGTTTACTGGATCAGGTTTCCAAAATGCAGGGTTTGATGGCTTTACATTAATTAATACTAAAGATGTTTTTGAAGACCATAGGATTTTAGGTGGCTTTAAAGGACCTGTTCAGATAAATAACACTGGTTATTTATTAGTATATGAAAATCTTAAAAACAGAATAGACAAAAGGTATCTTATTTCTAGACAAGCTTATCAGCAAATCAACAACAATGAAATCAACAAAACTGTTACTTATGATCTAAAATACAATGTAAGCTTGCCATTTAGTGAAGTAAGTAGCATTAGATTAACTAATCACCTTAGATATGACCATTTAGTAACACTGAGTACAGAACCCAATACTTTATTGAGAGAAAACGAAAATCATTATTTAGGTGGTCTATTACTTGAGTATGTATTTGACGCCACTCGAAATATTGGACTCAATATTCAAAACGGAACAAAATTCAAACTTTGGGGAGAAGCTTATCATGAATTAGACCAAAAAGAAACTGACTTTTTTGTGTTAGGCTTAGACTTTAGACATTATCAAAAAATTCATAGAAATATAGTATTTGCATCACGATTAGCTGCAAGTACTTCATTTGGAAATCAAAAATTGATCTATTACATGGGTGGTGTTGATAATTGGATGTGGGCTCAATTTGACCCTTCAATAGTTCCTGATCCAGCACAAAATTATCAATTTCAAACCATTGCTACTCCAGTTAGAGGATTTTATCAAAATGCTAGAAATGGTAATTCATTTGCTGTAATAAATAATGAGCTAAGGGTACCCTTGTTTAGTTATTTTTCACCTAAACCACTAAAATCAGATTTTTTAGAAAATTTTATGGTAATAGGCTTTAATGATATTGGTACTGCTTGGACAGGGGTGAACCCCTATTCTTCACAAAACTCATTTAATACTACAATAATTGATGGACATAATTACACCATTACTCTTCAAAACCAAAAAGAACCTATAATATATGGTTATGGCTTTGGTCTTAGAACTAGGATATTAGGGTATTATGTGCGTTTTGACTGGGCATGGGGTGTAAATGATGGTGTGATAATGCCTTCTGTAAAACATCTATCTTTATCTTTGGATTTTTAAATGGACTTTCAAACCATATTCATATTAATATTAATAGGGTTATTTGCTGGAATAGCTAGTGGCTTCATAGGAATCGGTGGAGGTCTGATTATTGTTCCATGTTTAATTTATTTTTTAGGATTAACTCAATATCAAGCACAAGGAATTTCACTAACACTAATGCTGCCTCCAATAGGAGTTTTAGCATTTTACACCTATTATCAAGGAGGTCATCTTTCTAAAACTTTTATTCTTTATGCTGCTATTATGGCTAGCTCTTTTATAGTGGGGGGATTAATCGGCTCAAAATTAACACTAAGAACTCCTATCTATTTAGTTAAATTAATTTTTGGTGGAGTGATGTTATATGCGTCTATAAAAATGATTATAAGTGGACTAAAATATTTTAATTCACAATGATAGATCTTATTAAAAAACTAGCTAATGACAACTTCAATGAAATCGTTGACATAAGAAGACATTTACACAAGCATCCTGAACTTTCTTTTCAAGAACACAATACTTCTAAGTATTTAAAGTCCATATTAGACAAATGGGGTATTGAATATACAGATGGATATGTACAGACAGGGATTTTAGCTTCAATAAAGGGAGTAAATCCTAATAAAAACTGCATCGCTATTAGGGCTGATTTTGATGCTTTGCCAATACAAGAAGAAAATGAAATAGATTATGCCTCCGTAAATAAAGGAGTCATGCATGCGTGTGGTCATGATGCACACACTTCATCTATGCTAGGTGCTATAAAAATATTAGATCAGCTTAAAGAAAAATGGGAAGGAACTATAAAATTCATTTTTCAACCTGCAGAAGAAATGATTCCTGGTGGAGCAGTGCAAATGATCAAGGAAGGTGTTTTGGAAAATCCAAAAGTGAATACCATATTTGCCCAACATGTTTTCCCTGATCTTGAATCAGGAAAGGTTGGTTTTAAGTCTGGAATGTATATGGCTTCCGCAGATGAAATACATGTTCAGATAAAAGGAAAAGGAGGTCATGCAGCCTTACCAGAAAAATACAATAGTCCGATTATTGCTGCTTCTAATTTAATCATTAAATTAAATGACTTTTTCGAAAGTGAAAAAACAATCCCTTGTGTATTTGCTATTGGATATATCAATGGAGAAGGATCAACAAATGTGATTCCTGATAATGTGAGTTTAAAAGGAACATTTAGAACTATGGATGAAGATTTTAGGTTCAGTTCACATCAATCAATGATAGACATTAAAAGCCAAATTGAAGCACAATTCAAAATTGAAATAGATTTTGAAATTAAAAAAGGATATCCTTTTTTAAAAAACGACCCTGTTATTACTGAAAATTCCTTAGAAATGGCGAAGCAATTCTTAGGGCCAGAAAATGTAGTTGAATTACCAATAAGAATGACGGCAGAAGATTTCTCTTATTTTTCCCTAGAAAGGTCTTCCTGTTTTTACAGATTAGGTACAAGAAATGAAAAAATGGGAATTATTCATGGGTTGCATACATCCAGATTTAACATTGATGAAAATGCCTTAAAAACTGGAATGGGACTGCTATCCTATCTAACTATAAATCAGCTAAATAATATTTAAAAAAAAATCTTAACTATTTCTCAGAAATAAAAAGAGGTGTCATTTTAATTTCATGAATGAAAAATACTATCTTAGTATGTTATAATTAATAGTATTTACCACACATGCAAATTGCTAAAATGGAGCCTTTAGCAGCCCTTCAAAAATATTTTGGCTTTAACAGCTTTAAAGGAGAACAAAAAGCAGTTATTGAAAATCTTCTGAATGGTAATCACACTTTTGTGATCATGCCAACAGGAGGCGGGAAATCATTATGCTATCAGCTACCAGCTTTAATGAATAACGGAACTGCTATCGTTGTATCTCCATTGATTGCATTAATGAAAAATCAGGTAGACGCTATCAGGCAAGTTAGCGATAATGATGATGTTGCACATTTTCTGAATTCTTCTCTAAATAAAACTGAAATCGCAAAAGTTAAAAAAGCAGTTGTAGACGGAACTACAAAACTGCTTTATGTAGCTCCCGAATCACTTACTAAGCAAGACAATATTGATTTTTTAACTACTATTGATATTTCATTTTTTGCCATTGACGAAGCTCATTGTATTTCTGAGTGGGGGCATGATTTTCGTCCAGAATACAGAAGGCTAAAGCCTATTATTGAAGCCATTAACAATGTGCCTATTATTGCCCTTACTGCTACCGCAACTCCAAAGGTACAGTCTGACATACAAAAGAATTTAGGCATGCAAGATGCTAAACTATACAAGGCGTCTTTCAACAGAAGCAATCTTTTTTATGAAGTAAAGCCTAAAAAAGATGTTCAAAAAGATATTGTTAGATTTATCAAACAACGAAAAGGCAAATCAGGAATAGTTTATTGTTTAAGTAGGAAAAAAGTGGAAGAATTAGCCATGGTTCTTCAAGTAAATGGTATAAGAGCACTTCCTTATCATGCAGGCTTGGATGCTTCCACAAGAGCTAAACACCAGGACATGTTTCTAATGGAGGACTCTGAAGTTATTGTCGCTACCATTGCTTTTGGAATGGGTATTGATAAACCTGATGTAAGATTTGTTATTCATCATGATATTCCAAAGTCATTAGAAAGCTACTATCAAGAAACTGGAAGAGCAGGAAGAGATGGCGGTGAAGGACATTGTTTGGCCTATTACAGCTATAAAGACATTGAAAAACTTGAAAAATTCTTACATGGAAAACCCATTGCAGAACAAGAAGTAGGCAATCAGCTTCTTCAGGAGGTTGTAGCTTATTCAGAAACAAGTGTAAATAGAAGAAAGTTCTTACTGCATTATTTTGGGGAAGAATTCGATGATGTCAATGGTGAAGGTGCAAAAATGTGTGACAACTCAACAAATCCTAAAGAAAAGTTTGAAGGCAAAGATGAAGTAAAACTTGCCCTAGAAACCATTAAAGCCATTGACGGGAAACATAAATTCAATTACTTTGTTGATATTCTTGTAGGCAAGAAAACATCTAAAGTAAAAACCTACAAACATGATCTCAATGATTATTTTGGAAAAGGAGATTCACAAACTGAACATTTTTGGAATGCAGTTTTCAGACAGCTCATTGTAGCGGGTCTAGCAATTAAAGAGATTGAATCTTATGGAACTTTATTTCTATCTGATAAAGGGGGAAACTTCATCAATTCACCTCAATCATTTATGCTGATTAAAGAGCATGATTTTAGTGATGCTGATGATGATGATATAATTGTTGATCAAAAAGGTGGAGGCGGAGCTTTAGATGAGAACTTATTTAAAATGCTAAAAGATTTAAGAAAGTCTATTTCTCAGAAAAAAAAGATCCCCCCTTTTGTTGTTTTCCAAGACCCCTCGCTAGAAGAAATGACCATTCAGTACCCAACAAGCATGGAAGATCTTCAAAATATTTCCGGTGTTGGATCTGGCAAAGCCATGAGATATGGACAACCCTTTATAGAGCTAATTTCACAATATGTTGAAGAACACAATATTGAAAGACACCAGGATTTTGTTGTAAAATCTATTGTAAATAAAAGCGGTAGTAAAGTAACCTTGATTAAAAATATTGACAAAAAAGTACCTTTAGAAGAAATAGCAAAAAGCCAAAGTAAAGACCTTAATACATTAATACTTGATTTAGAGTATATTGTAGGGTCTGGCACAAAAATCAATATTGACTATTACTTAAATGATATACTAGATGAAGACTCTCAGGAAGAGATCTACGACTATTTTATGGAAGATGCAGAAACTGATGAAATAGATGCTGCAGTTGAAGAATTTGACGGAGATTACTCCGAAGATGAAATAAGACTGATGAAAATAAAATTCATGAGTGAAATGGCTAATTAAAATAACTTTTATGAAAAATATATACTTAACTTTTACCCTTTTAACATTTCTATTTACGTCAAATGCGCAATCATCTTTCAATTACCCTGCTGAATTAGAAGATGAATGCACAACCATAGATAAAGTAAATTCAAATCAATCTATTGATGAGAAAAGTGGAATAACCATTTGGAGTGAAGATTTTGCAAATGGATTTCCGGCAGGATGGTCTATTCAAGATTTATCGGGTATTTGCCCTTGGGTATGGTCAAATGATGGGTCTTGGGGATATTTCAATTCGAACAATGGAGCAAGTGCTGGAACTGCCATTAATTCTACTACAGCGGCCAATGGCTTTTTAATATGTGACCCGGATTCTGCGAATCATGTTAATTACGGACAACCATCTGGTAGCAATTATCAATATCTTGAATCATACTTTACCACTAGCCCAATAGATCTTACTGGCCATCCAGCTGTAGTATTAGAATTTCAGCAATATTTTAGATTTAACAATAGTATCGACTTGTATGTTATGGTAAGTAATAATAATGTAACATGGACAACCTATACTGTGCAAGGAGACAATGTAAATAACACTTATTCAGATAATTCGGATACTGTTAAGATCAACATCTCAGCTGTAGCTGGAAATCAACCTACAGTCTATATAAAAGTCGGATGGAGTGCTAGAGTTTACTGTTGGATGATCGATGACATGAAGATCATGGAAGCAGAAGCCAATGATCTTACCCTAAAATCTCATTACTTTGAAACATTGGGATTACCCTATTATAAAATTCCTACTAGCCAAATAACAGACATTTATTTCTCTTCATCTGTTATTAATAATGGAGCCAATGACCAGACCAACAGTAAGCTAAGCATTGATGTAAATGGCACTGTAGTAGGCGCAAGCAATCCAGTAACAATTACTTCTGGTAATAGCGATTCTTTGTATTTATCTAATGCTTATGCCCCCCCATCAACTCTTGGACTTTATGATCTAAAATGGATAGCTTCATCAGATTCTATTGACGACACCCCTTCTGATAATTATGCTAACGAAAGTATTGAGGTCACTGATTACACTTATGCTAGAGATAACGACAACCCCGATGGAAATCGATATAATAGCGGAGAGCCTTATGAAATTGGAAATTACTATGACATTATCAACAACGAAACATTAGAAGGAATAGAATTTAAAGTCGATGATGCTTCCAATGCTGGTTCAGTTGTTTATGCGGCTGTTTACTCTATAGATGCAGCAAGTGGAGATTTTATCTGGGAAGGAAATACAGACGATTACATTCTAACCTCTAGTGATGTTTCCAATGAATCTCTTGTTACCTTATGCTTATTTACTCCTGTAACTCTAACAGGAGGCAAAGGTTACCTTGTAGTTGTTGGTTCATATGGTGACGCAGGAGCCACGAATGATCTTGTAGTAAGAACAGCTGGAGTCTCTGCACCACAAACCTCATTTAAATATGATGGTTCGGACCTTACATGGTATTATACTACCAAAACACCAATGGTAAGAATGCTACTTACAGGTGGTTGTGGCTGGAACATTAATGAACAACCTAACTTATTTGCATCAATGGAACAAAATCAACCTAATCCATTTACTGAAAGTACTCTAATAAATATTGAATTGAAGCAATCAGGTAGTGTACTATTTGAAGTTACAGACATCTCAGGAAAAATCGTTTTTTCAAATGATCTAGGTAATTTAAATCCTGGTCCCCATCAAATAGTATTTGAGGGAGCTGAATTTAATTCGGGTATTTACTTTTACTCCTTAAGTATTGGAAGTGAAAATATTACGAAGAAAATGATCATCAAACATTAATATTGACAGACCATTAGTTAATAATTCCAGCCTTTCCTACATTATTTATATGAAATAATTGTGTTTTTGAGGCAACTACCATGTATTTTTTGATTTACTTTGATTGAAAATAGTTAGTAATTAATTTCTTTAACCATGAAAAAAATATACCTAGGTGTTTTAACCTTATTAGTTGCAGTAAGCAGCACAGGTCAAAACAATTTAATTAATTTATCTGAATCCATTAATAAAGGATTTATAACAACAGATAAAGATATTTCCAATACTTTATCTACTGAAAAATCAGGAGGTATTGTTGTATGGAGTGATGACTTTTCCAATCCAGCTACCTGGACAATCGATAATGACACCATGTCTGGTGCAGGTTATGGTTGGGACATCAATTCAACTGAAGAAAGTTGGTTCTTTTCATCAGCTATCAGCTCAACATCAGGCGGGAATTTTGCTGAATTGAATAATGGAGACCCAACATCCGGAACTGGTACTCAAGCACTTGATGTAACCTACTCTGTTACAACTGCTAGCCCAATCGACATCAATACATTAGCTGGGACAGATCAAGTTTCATTACAATTTCAACAATATGGTGCAAGATTCAATGACCTTCAACAAATACTGATCAGCACAAATGGAGTTACTTTCGATCCTATTGGAGATAATTCTGATAAAGATGTATTGAGCTCAGCAGGTGGATCTGCCTATGCTAATCCTGATACAAAGTTGATTAATCTTGCCCCTTACATTGGAGGTGGACTTTCATCTAGTGTATGGATCAGATTTCAATGGACAACTGCTTATCCTAACTCAGCTACTAATCCTAATGTATGGATTGCGTATGGATGGATGATCGATGATGTAGAGATAGTAACCAATCCAAACAATGACCTTACCGTTATTAGTCATTATTTTGGTTCTTTAGGGATTCCTTACTATCAAATTCCATTGGATCAAATAACACCTATAGACTTTTCTGCCAATGTAATGAACAATGGAGCAACTGATCAACCTAACACTACTTTATCAGTTGATTTTGGTGGTGGATTATCTATTTCAAGTAATCCAACAACACTAACTATTGGATCTACAGATTCATTATTCACAACTACACAACATACACCTAATGCAACATTAGGTGCTTTAAACACAACTTGGTCAGTTTATTCCGATTCAATTGATGACAATATAAATGACAATACAGCCAATGAAATTATTGAAATTACTGAGTATACATATGGTAGAGACAAAGGCAGTGTTGATGGTGGATCTTACAATGCTGGTGAACCATTTGAAGTAGGTAATTATTTTGACATAATAGCCAACCAAACATTGAAAGCAATTGACCTAACAATTAGTAGTAGTACAGAACCAGGAGCTGTTGTTTATGCTGCTATCTATTCAATTGATGCTGCTAGTGGCGATTTTATTTGGGAAGGAAATACTGCCGATTATATTACAACAAGTGGTGATGTTACCAACCAATCAACTATTACACTTCCATTATTCTCACCTCTAACATTGACAGGAGGCAAAGGATACCTTGCTGTTGCAGGTGCTTATGGTGATGGAGGTTCAACCAACGATATTGTAATTGCAACTTCAGGAGATTCTGAACCTCAGACCTCTTTTTATTACGATGGTATTGATCTAACATGGTATTATACTACATCAACCCCAATGGTAAGGTTGAATTTCGATCCATTTATAAGTGTCGAGGAAAGAGACGATACAAAAGCATACTTAAGTCAAAACAGACCCAATCCATTTAATGACAATACTAAAATCATTTTTGAACTTGACGAACAAAAGGAAATAACTTTTGAGATCTTTGACATTACGGGAAAAATCGTAAAACACATTGATCTTGGTTCAATGGGAATGGGAACTCATGAACTGAATATCAATTCAGATGGTTTAAGAAATGGGATTTATTATTATACGATTTTTAATAATGAATTCAAGATTACTAAAAAAATGATCTTACAGAAATAACTAAAGTTCACTTTAAAAAAAGAGCCATTTGAATGGCTCTTTTTTTTTAAAATATTTTAAGCCCATATCTTTTTTCATATCCTGAAATTCCCTGAAGTCCTCCTGAATGTAAAGCAACAATTCTTTTACTTTTCTTTGAATTATCTTTTTGCAACTCTCTTATTAAACCGTAGAACATTTTTCCTGAATAAATAGGGTCAGTTTTAATTCCTGTTTTATCATAGAACGTTTGCATAAACTTAATTAAGTCATTATTTTTTTTAGCATATCCTCCAAAATGATAATCATGTTTTAGGGTGAAACTATTAGTTTTTAACTTTAATAAATTACCTATTTCATTATTGATATTTTTAGCTCCTTTTAAAACAACTATTCCTATTGCATGCTGATTATTATTTAACGCACTTGAAATCCCAACACAAGTTGCCCCTGTTCCTACATCACAATATATCTCATCAAATCCTATATCAATTTCCTTTACTAACTCAAAACATCCTTTAATACCATTATCATTAGATGCCCCTTCTGGAATAACTAAATGATCAGGGAATTCTTTATTTATATCCGATAATATGGTTTTGTTTTCTCTGTATTGTTCTCTTGAGACAAACCTAAGGTCTACGCCATCTTCTCTACATTTTATTAAAGTTGGATTTAATAAACGGGGCCTCTCTCCTCTTATAAAAATAATAGTTGGAATATTGAGCTCTTTAGAAAGCTGCCCTAATGCTGCAATATGATTAGAATAGGCTCCTCCAAAACTTACTATTCCTTTGAATTGATTGTTGAAATAATGTTGAATATTATATTTTAATTTCCTCCATTTATTTCCAGAAATGATGTCATGAATAAGATCGTCTCTTTTTATCCAAATTTCATGTTTTTTAACCCCAAAATAACTGAGATCTAGTGGCTCAACAGGAGATGGCAATGTAAAAAGATTCTCAATATCTGTGTTCATGAACAACCTCTAAAATAGTTCTGAAAGCAACAAATTTACCCTCAAACTTTTGGGTATGTTCAAGCTGAAGGTTTGCAGCATATTCATCCTGATAAGTATTATAATCAGCCATATTCTTTAATAAATACTGAATACTATATGACTTCCCCCCCTCTTCTTCGGCTAATATTCTACAAATTCTATTCTCAATAAAGAGTCCTGTATTTAGCACATCTGGAATGTGTTTTGATTTCATCCATTGCAGCCATTCATCATGAACATCATGATCAATATTAATTGTTACATTGTATAATATCATAAAGAGTCTGATTTTATTTCTTCATTGTTTTTTCCTGACAACCTCCGATACCTTTTTCTTGCCTCTACTACGTATAAACTTCCACTATGCTCAAATAATATTTTTTTATAACACTCTTTAGCTTTTTCAAGGTTATTAAATTGCTTTTCATATAATTCCCCTAAAATAAACAGTGCATTATCCGCAAGGATGTCATCAGAATAATCTGCTAATATTTTTTTTAATTCCTCAACTGCTTTTTCGTATAACTGCTGTTTGATGAAAATACTCGCTCTTCTAAACAAGATATCATCGTTTAGTGTGTGATAACCATTTTGATGATTTATAGAATCAAAAATTGCCTCAGCCTCTTTATATTTATGCTGAATAATATACAGGTCGGCCTTTGCAAATAATTTCATTGTAACTTCAGTAGTGTCAAGGTTATAATTGTCTGTAATCAATAAAGAAAGGTCCATTGCATCATTTGCTATAAGTTTAGAGGTAGATGCTTTTAATACGTCTAATTGAGCCTGACACCATTCAAACTCTCCTATGTAGTAATAAATCTTTGCATTCTTGTATTTAGCATCATGTCCAACTGGGTCATGTTTAAATTCCTTCTCTAATTGTAGATATAGCAAAGATGCATCATATACCATCCCTTTTAAAACAAGTATCTCTGCTAACTCTAATTTAATTTCTCCCTTTATTCGTTTAGAAATAAACCCAGAAGAAATCAGCTTTCTTAATCTTTCTTCTGCTATAGCGTATTCATGTAAATAATAAGCTTCTAATTCCGACAAATCCCTAATTACTGAGATATACCTTGAGTCCCTTTCAAAATCAGGAAAATAGGATTTGATGTCATCAATAGTTTTTAAATAATTATCTTTTAATACCAACAATTGATCATTTGTTACATTTCCCCCAGCTAATAATTTACTTTTTAAGACTTTTAATGTTTTCGCTTTTGCCTTACCCGCCATATTAGTTGATGGATAATTTTTAATGATTTCATTATAACACTTTATAGCAACATCATATGCCTCATTAATATAACAAGACTCCCCTAACTCCAACAATCTTTTACCTCCAGCCCTCTGCTTTTTATCAATTGCTTTTACCTGAATAAAAGACCCTTCAAAATCATCAATAGTAGAAAAATACCAAGCCAACATTTCATTGTAAATGATTTTTCCAGGATTTTGCTGACTTTTTTTTATTAGTGTTTTTTTAAGCACCTCTCTACCCTTTATATCACCTGCTAGATCAATAGAGTTATTTATCCCTCTTTGTACTACAGAATAATAAGAATCACTTATTTCAAGAAGCTCAAGTAACGTACCTATAACCAATTCTGTTTTACCTTGCCTACCATAGATATAAGCAATCTTTTGATTATATATACTTTTTTGTGTAGATGAGTATTTATTACCCAGCTGATATACTTTTAATGCTTGATCAAACATTCCCCCCTTCTCAAATGCATTGGCTAAATTACTGATCTGAATATGTTCCGAGTTTTCATCAATTTTCCCTATAGCTTCATTATAGATAGTATTGGCTTTTTCTTCTTTTTCCCATAATTCCATTAATTTACCATAGTCTACTAAGTAATTGTATTTTTCAGGATGATTTTTAACCTGTAATTTGCAAATTTTTTCTGCCTCCTTAAATCTGTCCAATTCAATAAGAGTTCTTCTATATGGCTCATAAATCTCATTTAGATTAGATTTTGAATATAGCTTATCAAAGTACATAGCTGCTTTCTCAAAATCACCATTATTATAATAGTTCATTGCCATTCTAAAATCTAGTTCATTGAGTTGTGCAGTACTAAACAAAAATGTCATACTGAAGGCAATAAAAACTATATACTTAAATGCTGCTTTCATGGCTGTTAATTATTAACAAGATCCCTGACTTTAGAAGATAGACTAGTGTCTAATTGAATCACCTCATCACAGATTAAAATATAGTTACTTATATCTTTATTTAATTTATTTATTTTATCACTTTCCATTTTAATAAAATAAGAAATAGAGTCTTTCGGTAAAATATCAGAATCAAGATCTAATGATAAATTATGAAGCTGATTTTTAGTAATCTTAATATTAGTGGATATATCCTTACGATCCTTTTTAGAAATATTTTTTCCCGCTTTTTTAATCCCTTTGTATTTATTAATTAATTGCACAAATTCTTTATCGACCGTGTCGTTATAATATTTTTTAATCATTGTTAAATTTTCTCTATATCTAATTAAAGCAGTTTCAACTGCAATAGTATCAATACTTTTAAAAGAAAATTCGAGCGCATTTAGCTTCCTTTGAAGGTCTTCAACCTCCTTCATATCATTACTATTATTAGAAGATCCAAATTCAAGGGAGCAGCTATATGTCACAAATGATATTATTAAAAAAAAGAAAGGTCTGATCATTTGATTTTTAATTACTAAACACAAATATTATTCCGTTTTATTGATCTGTTTAAATCCAGTAAATGGAATCAACACTTCAGGAATTTGAATTCCATCATTAACTTGATAATTTTCTAATATTGCTGCCATTATCCTTGGCAAAGCCAAAGCACTTCCATTTAAAGTATGAACTAACTGACTCTTATTATTATTGTCCCTATACCTTAATTTTAATCTATTAGATTGATAAGTCTCAAAATTGGAGACAGAGCTTACCTCTAACCATTTATCCTGGGCAGCAGAAAACACCTCAAAATCATAGGTTAAAGCTGCAGTAAACCCTAAATCTCCTCCACATAATCTTACCACTCTATATGGAAGCCCAAGGTCTTCTAATAAAGACTTTACATAGCTTACCATTTCATCTAAGATTTCATAACTTTTTTCTGGATGAGAAATTTGTACTATTTCTACTTTATCAAATTGGTGTAATCTATTTAATCCTCTTACGTCCTTCCCATATGAACCAGCCTCTCTTCTAAAACATGGGGTGTATCCTACATGCTTAATTGGAAACTCATCTTGAGTTACTATAACATCTCTAAAAATATTAGTAATGGGAACCTCTGCAGTAGGAATTAAAAAAAGTTGATCTTCCTGGATATAATACATCTGACCTTCCTTGTCTGGTAATTGACCTGTTCCATGACCAGAATCTGCATTTACAAGTAATGGTGGAATTACTTCTTCATAACCACTATCAATGGCCTTATTTAAAAAATAATTGATCAATGCCCTTTGAAGTTGAGCCCCTTTACCTTTATATACAGGAAACCCTGCTCCCGTAATCTTTACTCCTAATTCAAAATCTATTAATTGATACTTTTTTGCAAGGTCCCAATGCGGCAATGCCTCATTACTCAAAGTAGGAATTTCACCAAACTCTTCTAAGATCTCATTTTCCTTTTCAGATGAACCTGCTTTTACAGAAGGATTAGGGATATTAGGTATCTGATACAATAATTCAAGTAACTTTTTCTCAGAATCGTTCAGCTTTTCTTTTAATAATTTAGTTGATTCTTTAAGCTTCCCTGTTTTTAATTTTAACTCATTTGCCTCATCTTTGTTACCTGCTTTAAATAATTCTCCTATTTTTTTTGAGATTTGATTTAGTTCAGATAGATCTTGGTCAAGATGATGCTGTGAGCTCCTTCTCACTTCATCTAGTTCAATAACTTCATTTATTAAATCTGAATAATCAACATTCCTTACTTTAAGCTGTTCAATTAATTGAAGACTATTTTCTCTTATCCTATTTACCTGTAGCATATCCTATCTGCTAAATATTAAAAAATTAATATCCAAAGCTATTTAAAAATGAATGAATATTGACTTTGACATACAAAAAAAGCGTCCAAAAGACGCTTTTTTAATAACTTATATAAAGTTCTTTTACTTATCCTCAAATGGCGTTACTGAAACAAATGATCTGTTATTTCTTTTTTTCCTAAACTCTACCACTCCATTGGTCAATGCAAATAATGTATGATCTTTACCCATACCTACATTTTCACCTGGATAATGTACAGTTCCTCTCTGACGAACTATAATATTACCTGCAATAGCCAATTGTCCACCATAGATTTTCACTCCTAATCTTTTCGATTCTGAATCACGACCATTTTTCGAACTTCCTGCTCCTTTTTTATGTGCCATAACTAAATGTTTTTAAAAATTATTTATCTTTTTTAGGTGCTGCTTTTTTAGCAGGTGCCTTTTTAGCAGGTGCTTTTTCTACTTTTTTCTCAGTCTTTTTAGCAACTACTTTCTTTGTTGTTTCTTTTTTTGCTGTTGCTTTTTTAGGGCTAGCAGCTTTAGTTGAAGCCTTTGGTTTTTCATCAGCTGATTTAGGCTCCGCCTTTTTAGCAGGTGCCTTAGTAGAAATCCCTTGAATTGAAATTTCTGACAGATGCTGACGATGACCATTTTTTACCTGATAACCTTTTCTTCTTTTTTTCTTAAATACAATAACTTTATCATCTTTAAGATGATGCTCAATTTTAGCAGTTACATGAGCACCTTTAACAGCTGGGGCGCCAACAGATATTTTACCTTTATCCTCTAAAAGAAGAACATTGTCAAAGACAACTTTTTCTCCTTCTTTACCTTTTAGACGATTAACAAAATAACGTTGATCTTTCTCTACTTTTATTTGCTGCCCTGCTATTTCAACAATTGCGTACATAAACTTAATTTTAAATTACTTTTTCCTAATAAGGGCTGCAAATTTATAAAATCTTTGCTTATTATCACAATCTTATTCAAGACAAATAGAAAAATTTCATTTTCAAGTACCTTTAATGTAATTATGTTCTAACTTTAGCATTAAAGAAATTAGATTGAAAATAGTCAAAAAATTATCTGTTGAAGCACTTGCCGAACTCATAAATTGCACTGTTAATGGCAATAAAGATATTGAAGTTACAGGCCTTAATGAAATTCATAAAGTTGAGCCTGGTGATGTGGTTTTCGTTGATCATGAAAAATATTATGAAAAAGCATTAAACTCTGCTGCTTCTGTTATTATTATCAATGATGAAAATGTGAGTATCCCAAAAGGCAAAGCCATTATTATATCTGATCAACCTTTTAAAGACTTTAATTATTTAACTAATTATTTCCAACCATTAAAATTAAATCCCGAAACAAGAGGAGAACAAGTTAATATAGGTAATCATACTTTTATTCATTCAACTGCTGTTATCGGCAACAATGTCTCCATAGGAGAGCATTGTATTATTCATGCTAATGTAACAATATATGACAATGCCATTCTTGGCGATCATGTTGTTATCCACGCTAACACTGTTATTGGAGCCAATGCTTTTTACTATAAAAAACTAGAAAGCAAATACAATCCAATGCATACTTGTGGAACAGTAATCATAAAAGACTATGTAGAAATTGGCGCCCTTTCAAGTATCGATCGAGGAGTTACTGGAGATACCATCATTGGTGCTGGCTCCAAACTAGACAACCAGGTACATGTTGGACACGACACAACTATTGGAAAAAATTGCCTTTTTGCTGCTCAAGTAGGAATAGCTGGATGTGTAACCATTGAAGACAATGTCACCTTATGGGGACAAGTAGGTGTGCCAAGTGATATTGTGATAGGGAAAGGTGCTGTAGTTCTAGGGCAATCCGGAATCGCTAAAAACCTAGACCCCGAAAAAACCTATTTCGGAAGCCCTGCTAGTGAAGCAAGAATGAAATTCAGAGAGCTTGCTGCTATTAAAAAGCTACCTCAAATTATAGAGAACCTACCCTAATGCCAGAAAGAAAAGTAAATAAACTAACAGAAAAATTAGAGCTCAAAGAATTCAAGCTTAATTCTCTTCTTGAAATAACAAAAGGCATTAATAACAACTTTTCTACAGATAAGCTATTAAAAATATATGAATATATATTAAGAGAGCAACTTGGGATTTCGAAGCTAATATTATTTAATTATGACCAAAAAAAGTGGAAGTGTTTATTAAAATATGGAGCTAGAGGCCAATCAAAAAAAATTAATGTAGATAAGGACCTAACTCACATAAAAGAGATAACTGTGATAGAATCTTCCTCTATCCAATATTTAAATTCATTTGACATCGTTATCCCTATTTTACACAAAAACACTCCTCTTTCCTATTTACTTATTGGAGACCTTAATGAAGAGGCCATAATGATCAGCCCCACCATTAAGCATATGCCATTTATTCAAACTCTAACAAACATCATCATTGTTGCTATTGAGAATAAAAGATTTGCCAATGAAAGTATTGACCAAGAAAGAACCAATAAAGAACTTGAAGTAGCATCAGAAATGCAAAGGTTATTATTTCCAGCTATTTTACCTTCCAATAACAGAGTGGATGTTGCCGCTAGGTATGAAACTCATCAATTAGTTGGCGGGGATTATTATGACTTTATAAAGATCAACAATGAAGAATATATAATGTGTATTGCAGATGTTTCAGGAAAGGGAGTTTCTGCAGCACTTTTAATGAGTAATTTTCAAGCAAACCTTAAGGCTAATATTAAATACAACCATCACGACCTTACATTAATTGACCTTATTCATGAATTAAATGACAATGTAAACAATGCTGCACAAGGTGAAAAGTTCATTACATTTTTCATTGCTTATTACAATTGCACTACAAGAAAATTAAAATATATTAATGCAGGTCATAATTATCCAATATTGACTAATGGAGATAAAGCTATTAATCTAAATAAGGGATGTATTGGTTTAGGTATGTTTGATGAAATTCCTGAAATAGAAATGGAAGAACTTGATATACGACCTAATGACACCCTTATATGCTACACGGATGGTTTAGTAGAACTTGAAAACGAAAATGAAGAACAGTTTGAAACTGAACGTTTAATAAAAATAATACATGAAAATTTTCATCTATCTATGAAAGCACTAGACCAAGTTATCTTTTTAGAGCTAGAAAGGTATAAAGGGAATAAAGAAATCCTTGATGACACTGCTTTATTAAGCTGTAGATTTTTTTAAACTCGCTTTTAAATTTTTATTTTCACAAAAAACATGAAAAAAATACGTGCTGTTATTATCGATGATGAGTTATTTGCTAGGGAGAATCTCAAGCTTTTAGTGAATGAGCATTGTCCCATAATAGAGGTTGTAGGTGAAGGAGATGATTTAGCCTCTGCTTTTAAAGTAATAACAGAGAATAGCCCAGATCTGGTTTTTTTAGACATCAGAATGCCTTCTGGCGCTGAGGGATTTGAATTACTAGATATGATTCCAAAGAAATCCTTTAAAGTGATTTTCATTACTGCATTTAAGGACTATGCCATAAAAGCGTTTAAAGCAAATGCAATAGATTACCTCCTGAAGCCTGTAGACATAGATGAGCTAAAAGAGGCCGTCACAAAATCATCTCTTAACATGAATACCCCTAACATTGATTTTGAAGGGTACCTTCAAAGATTACAAAATCTAACAAAGGAAATGGGGGTAAAAAAAGAAAAAATTGCCATTTCACATCAAAAAGGGATTAAGATTGTTTACCAAAAAAACATATTAAGATTAAAAGCAGAAGGGAACTGTACCATGTTATATTTTATCAATGGAGATCATTTCCTAGACACAAGAACATTAAAGGTTTATGAAGAGCTGTTAGATATTGATCTATTTTACAGAATACATAAATCTCATATTATCAATTTAAATTACATTACAGATTATATCAACGAAAATGGTTCAGTAGTGAAATTGAAAAACGGGGAAGAAATACCAGTAAGTAGAAGTAAAATTTCAGACTTCACTTCATTATTAAAGTCAAATCAATAAGCAAGAGCTACCATTCAATAAACAAATTCAACACTTCAATAAAGAGGCTCAACCTTTGAATAAATATAGCGTTATGTTTATATACACCTTTAATTATTGAATTAGCCATGAAATTAAAAGCCTTAATAATAGATGATGAATTTAACGCAAGAGAAAATTTAAAACTATTGATCCATGATCATTGCCCAGAATTGGATATAATTGGATTCGCTGAATCTGCTGAATCTGCAAGAGATGTAATTAAGTCCACTCCACCCGATATTATTTTTTTAGACATTGCAATGCCCAATGAAGATGGCTTTGAATTCTTAAGGTCATTTGATGAAACTGGCTTTTCTGTAGTATTCACTACTGCTTATAATGAGTATGCTTTAAAAGCATTTAAAGCAAATGCAATAGATTATTTAGAAAAACCCATTTCAATTGATGAGTTAAAAAATGCAGTCAAAAAATCTATTCAATATCAAAATGGCAACAATTCAAAAACAATTAATGAAGAGCTGACGACTTTAATGAATGAAATGAATAATGAAAAGTCAAATGATCGAATAAGCATACCTACTAAAAATGGGTACCTAATAATAAGAAATGAAGACATTATTCATTTGGAAGCAAGTGACAATTACACCATGATCTATTTAAAAGATGGAAGCCGTCATTTAAGCAGCAAAAACATTAAAATATATGAAGAAAATTTAGATCAAAATATTTTCTTCAGAACACATAAATCTCATATTATAAATATTGAAAATCATTTAAAAGAATTTTCTAGATCTGAAGGGAATGTCGCCATAATGACCAATGGTAAATATGTGCCCATTTCAAGAAGAAAGATGACAAATTTCATGGAGCGAATAAATACTTTTTAATTTGCTAAAAATTTATTCCTATAATTTATGAGAATACTAAGAAAAATAATATTCGTATTCTTCTTAATTCAGCTTTACCCATCGATAGGTCAACAATATAGTTTTGTTCAATATTCTGTAGAAGATGGTCTATCTCAAACTCAGGTTTATTCTATTTGCCCTGACAACAAAGGCAATTTATGGATTGCTACTGCTGGAGGAGTGAGCAAATTTAACGGGAATGAGTTCACTAATTACTCTAAAGAAAATGGTCTAACAGATAATGCTGCTGTACAGATTATTGAGCATAATAAGTTTATATGGATTGCGACCAAGCATGGAATTACTAGAATTAGAGACAATCAACTGACTACTATTAATCTTTTAAAATATTCTGAAGGAGCCACTATAAACAATTTTGCATTTGATAAACAAGGAAACTTATGGGTTGGACTGCAAAATCAGGGAATCATTGAATTTAAAGTTTCATCGGTTGATGTTTTTTCGATCACTCCAATTAAACATCATCAGCCAAAAGACAACCTATTTACAACTGCATTGTTTTGTGATTCAAAGGATAGAATATGGGCGGTCGGTAAAGGGTTTATAGGGTATTATAATGGTGAAAAATGGAGAGAAATAAAAATGCCTATCTCAGGTCTAAGCATTAGCGACATAAGTGAGGACAAGAAGGGTTTCTTCTGGATATCTACATATGACAATGGTGTTTATAAATACAATCATTCAGGCAATACTTTTCAAAATTACAATGAAACGAAGGGATTGATCAGCCCAATTATAAGAGATATATTTATAGATAGTAAAAACAATATTTGGCTCTCTTCAAAAATTGGCATCTCATGCATATCAGAAAATAAAATAAAAAATTATCAGAAAAAAAATGGCCTAAATTCAGAAAATGTAAAAGTAATTAGTGAAGATCTTGAAAATAATATTTGGATTGGAACTGATGGGTCTGGAATATTTCGATTTGCTGGAGAAGAATTTGTGAATTACACAAAGGAAGCGGGATTACCAAGTAATTATGTAATGTCTATTCTTCAAGATTATAATAAAAATTATTGGTTCTCAACTTATGATAGAGGGCTCTGCTTTTACAACTATTCAAATGATGAGATCATTAATTATCATACTTTAAATTCCAACTTAAAAAACAATACTGTATGGACCAGCATCTGCACAAGTGATAGCTCTTTATGGTTTGGAACTTCAAGCGGATTAATCCATTTTAAAAATGGAGAAATGGAATCCTATAAAGACCTTAAATGGTTACCCTCTAACAAAATCACTTCTTTGTATGAAGATGAACTAAAAAGACTATGGATTGGCTGTTCAAAGGGGATTGCCGTTCTAGATAAAGAATTTCAATTTAGCTTTAACGACCAATCAGAATTTTATGGAAGAAACATTAGGTGCATTAAAGAATTTGATGACTTCACTTATGCAGGATCTCGAAATGGGATCTTTGTTTTTGACAAAGAGTTAAATGCAAAAAGCATCACCTTTGACAACCTATTCAAAGACGAGCCTATTTATTGTTTAGAAAACTGGAAAGATTCCTTGCTGTTCATCGGGACAGGTAATGGTCTTTATGCTTATAATAAATCTACTATCTATAAGCTAGACCTCCATACCTCTTTTAGCGCTAATTACATTAACTTTTTACTTAATGAAGACGACCACACCTTATGGATTGGCACCAATTATGGCATTTTTGAATTAGATATCAATAGTCTTATTATAAATGAACCATTAAACCTATTACATCACACTATAGCAGATGGCCTAAAAAGTGTTGAAACTAATCTAAATGCTGTTTTTTTAGACAATGAAGGGTCAGTTTGGATGGGAACTGGAAATGGGTTAACCAAATTTAATAGAAGAAAATTAGCTCATTCCTATAATATAACAACACCTCAAGTAAGAATTAATGATATCCAGCTATTTCTTAAAAAAACAAACTGGTCTACTTTTTCTGATAAAATAAATCCTTTTACTAACCTTCCAGAAGAATTAACCTTAACTCATAAGAATAATTACCTAACTTTTTATTTTGAAGCATCTAGTCTTTCTAGGTATAAATCAATAAAATATCGTTTTATGCTAGAGAATTTTGACAAAGAATGGTCTCCAATATATAATCAAAATTCATTTACTTACGCAAACCTTCCATATGGAGATTTTACATTTAAAGTAATTTCTTCTGTAGATAATATAAATTGGAGTGCTCCTGCTATATTTAATTTTACTATTAAAAAACCTTATTATCTAACATGGTGGTTCTTCCTAATAAGCGCTGGTTTTTTCTGTTTAATTATTTTCTTTATTTGGAAGTGGCGATCTAATGTTGTTAGAAGAAATAGGTTAACAGAAAGCCTGATGTATAAATCTAATTTATTGGCACTTGAACAACAGTCATTGAATGCAAGTATGAATAGACATTTTATTTTTAATGCTTTAAATTCTATTCAATATTTCATTAATACACAAGATAAATTATCTGCTAACAAATACCTATCTAGTTTCGCAAAGCTGATAAGAAAAAATTTAGACAGCTCATCTTCAGGAAATAGCCTAATCCCTTTAAGTGATGAGCTAGAAAGACTAGAGCTCTATTTGTCCTTAGAGCATATGAGGTTTCAGTCAAAATTTGAATATAAAATACAAATACAACCTGGCATTCAAACAGACTCAATACTTGTTCCCGCTATGTTTATGCAGCCATTTGTTGAAAATAGTGTCTGGCATGGAGTTCTCCCAATGAAAAAAAAGGGAGAAATAAATATATCAATTCTAACTTCTGATGAAAATGAAGTAAAATTCATTATTGAAGATAATGGTATAGGGGTTGACAATAGCCTAAACAACAAAAGTTCACATGATCATCAATCAAAAGGAATTAACATTACTACTAATAGAATTGATGTTTTAAGAAAAGTAACTAAGAAAAATTTTAAAATAATTGGTCCCTACCAAATAAATAATGAAATAAACGAAGCCATAGGAACAAAAGTAGAGATCATATTAGATCATAAAATGTAACAAAATGACCATTTTTAAGTATAATTAGTTGGATTTTGACCTACTTTTTAGTAAGTTTGTTATGATACCTGTCTTATGAAGAGACTTATTTACATATTATCACTTGTTTTTCTCCTAGCTATAGTAACGGAGAGTTGTAGCAAAATTGCTCCTCCTACTCTTGTGGAAGGATGTGAGCCTGGCGTAGTATGTGGAACCACAAATGATGACCCCACAACTAACCCTCAAAATACAAACGACAATAATTCAGAAAGAGATATTACTGACTCTGAGGATGATGAAGATCAAGACAGAGACGTAAATTCAGATTAAATTAAGCATAAATATTTCACTACTTAACCTCGCTTTGCGGGGTTTTTTTATTTTAAAAATTGAACAGGAATTCATTAATTAAACTATCTATTTTCACCTTATTAGGATTCCCTGCCATTGGACTTGTCATTCATTTGTTTTTTACAAATAATCCTTTTATATCAATATTTATTTCTAAAAGCAATCTCTTAATAGAAGTTTTAGTTGGGGGGATTACTGGGTTAATAATTGGATATTTAGGGTGGGAGATAATAAAAATGAAATTCATGAAGCCTGTTTTAGACAAATACAAAAACATGATTACTTCATCTGAAATTGACCTTCAATTGATCTTTTTTATCAGCTTTTGCGCAGGGGTGGGAGAAGAAATATTATTTAGAGGCGTTATTCAGCCTTTAATAGGTGTATGGATAACATCATTAATATTTGTTGCTATACACGGATACCTAAACCCTACGAACTGGCGTATTTCAATTTATGGTATTTACTTAACTCTTTCTATTGCACTTATTGGTTATTTAAGCAATTGGCTTGGCCTATGTACAGCTATAGCTGCACATATGATCATAGATGTAATACTGTTTTATAAATTAAAAGGAATTAAATTAAGTGATAACTAAGCTAACATTTTAACTGCTTTTTTCAACCCTTCTACCATTAACCCAACTTCATCTTCAGAATTATAAAAAGAAAATGAAGCTCTTGCTGTGCCTGGAATTTTAAAATAATCCATTAGAGGTTGAGTGCAATGATGACCTGTACGTATAGCAATCCCAAGCTGATCAAGTAAAGTCCCTATATCAAATGGATGCACACCATCAATAACAAAAGAAATAACACTTGATTTTTGATTGGCGTTTCCAATAATCCTTAGCCCTTCTATTTCCCTTAAAGAATGAGTGGCTTTTATCAATAATGCTGATTCCTGTTTTTGTATAAACTCAAATCCTATTTTTTGGATATACTTTATCGCCTCTACTAGCCCAATAACACCTACAATATTAGGAGTTCCTGCTTCAAACTTATACGGAAGATCATTATAGGTTGTTTTATTAAATGTAACTTCCTTAATCATATCACCACCACCCTGAATAGGGTCCATTTCTTCTAAAATTCGTTTCTTCCCAAACAAAACTCCAACTCCAGTAGGTCCGTACATCTTATGGCCACTAAATGCCAAAAAATCACAATTAAGCTGCTGAACATCTATTGGAAGGTGCTGAATTGATTGGGCGGCATCAATTAAAACAACCGCATTATAGCTATGGGCTGTATCTATAATTTCCTGAATTGGATTAATGGTTCCTAAGGTATTAGAAACATGAGTTAATGAAATAATTTTTGTGTTATAATTGATTAGATCAAAAAGCTGATCCATGATCAAATCTCCATCATTATTAATAGGTGCAATTATTAATTTAGCTCCCTTTTCTTCACAGATCATTTGCCAAGGCACAATATTACTATGGTGCTCCATTGCAGAAATGATAACCTCATCACCTTTACTTAATGTTTTTCTCCCATAAGATGAAGCAACAATATTTATTGCTTCAGTTGTGCCTTTTGTAAATATGACCTCTTCTTTATAAGAAGCATTAATAAATTGCTTTAGGACTATCCTAGCATTTTCATATTTTTCAGTTGCTAATTGACTTAATTGATGAACTCCACGATGTACATTTGAATTATAATCTTTATAATAATCAGAAATTATCTGAATAACTGAATTAGGCTTTTGAGTAGTGGCGCCATTATCAAAATAGACTAAAGGTTTCCCGTTAACTTTTTTACTTAAAATCGGAAAATCATTTCTTATATTATCCAAATTATTCATTAGAACAAAGGTAATGCCTTACTTAGAAAGATTCTAAATAAAATAGATAAAAAATCAATTAAAATTAGCGTTAATACTATAAGCAATGATTTCACCCTGCTTTGTAATGGTAATTACTTCATCTAGCCCATCGAAATTCATATCTCCAACAACTGTTTTAGATGTGCCCGGAACAGAAAATACATTGGTTGGGTTATAATCACTATCATATAAATAGATTTCCTGTTCTTTTTCATTACTTACCATAATATATTTATTGTTGGCCCCTAATATTTGGATATTATTACCTATAGAAAAATCAAAATACTCAATAAATTGCAACTCATTATCGGGGCCATATATAGCCATCTTATCATCACTTGACATTGAATAATAGATTAATTGATCTTTCCCCCATTCAAATAAATTCACAAAACACTGTTGTTCTTCAAAAGGCACTTTAATATTTAAGGTATCTATCTGACCATTAAACCTAGCTTGTACAACATTGTTTAAAGAATCTACATAGGTAACCAATGAATGATCAATGTCAAATTCTTTTTTAAATCTTATATTTTTAGGCTTATTAGGCCTACAAGTTGCCTTACTGTCATATCTAATACTACCTCTTCTATCATACAAATAAATGTTTCCTCCCCTATCATAAGTAAATAAATAATCCTTATTATTTACCACAAAATGAGTTACAACTGAGTTTACAATATCTTTTGATATTGGGTGTTTCCAATCTGGGAGAGGTTCCCCTACTTTATTAAAATTGTAAATCTTTTTGTCTTCAGCACAAACTAAAAATCTGTATTTACCATTATTTTCATAATCGAGAACATTTACTGAATTAGTAGCAGGAGAATTAAGTGTAAAAGGAAAACCTGATACCTCCTCTCCATTGATGTCTAATAAATGAATTTTTGATTGAGTATTAAACAACATTTGCCATTTACCATTTTTATAAAAATCCATTTGAGCAACATTTCCAATAATTTCACCTTCTATCTGCTTACTCCATTTAACCTTCCCTGTTGCACTAATTAAATGAAGAATATTGTTGTCGTCCTGAGCTAACAGTTCTAATGTTTTTGAACGATGGTTTTTCATTAAAAAGGGGGCTCTTGTAATACTGTCAATATCTACTATCCAGAGTTGACTAGATTCTTCTACAGTTGAATTACCTGTACTTATAGCATATGAATGAAAGTTATACAATGGCGTTGACGATGATGCCTGAAAAGAAATGCCATCTATATCAGACAAAACATCGGATAATTGATCTACGTATCCTAAGTAATCATTTTTAAAATATCCTTTGAAGCTATTAAAAAACTCATTGTTTTTCCAGAAATAATCTACACTAGAAAAATTGGTTAAATAATTAGCGGAATAATAACTGAAATTAGCAAGTTCAGAATTGTTTTTATTTTTATTCCATTCCTTAACTAAAGACCTTAATCCCTCAATTGTGGACAAAACAACATAATCCCCTACTTCCTGATAATACAATACATCCTTACCTAATTTTACACCTAATAAATTAGTAAATAAATTACTTTTCAGCTGATACATTTTATTTTCACCAACAACCTTGATTAAGCTATCTCCATACCCCAGCAATTGTAAATTCACTCTTGAACTTTTGTAATCGGGTTTATTAAAAATCATTGCTTTTTGTCTCACCCCTCTATCTTCTAACTCAGCAAGAATCAACTCATCTCCAACCAATTCATCTATTAATGATACAGAACTACATTGACATTTAGCATCTATAGTAGAAGGTTCTATTAAAGCATGATCATTGACAAAGTCAGATATGTCACTAATAGCATATCTCTTTAAAGAGTTAACCTTAGAAGGTATCATCTTATAATTCTTTTTAGAGATTGCTTTTTGCCTATTAATTGACTGATCAAATAAACCTGAGCTCTCCAACAAAGTTAATCCTGAAAAAAGGAGACTATTTGGCTTAATACTAAGGTCTAGCTCCAACCACCCTTTAAAAAAAGCACCCTCCTGCCATTCTTGAATAACGTCTTTATTTAAATAATTAGCAGCAATTCTTATAAATTGATTAGATTGAAGAAAAACATGAAAATCTGATGATGTACTTTTCGTTAAATTAACTTTTGCATATCCTTTGTTTGATAATAACCCCATTCCTTTTTCTACTTGAGATGATGACTGATCAATAAGTATTCTTGATGTTGAATACATTAAAAACGGCTCTTTATAAGCTATTAAAAAATCATTGCCAGCTTTATCAACATATTTAACAGTTGATCGGCTTGACTTTTTATTACCAAACCCTTTATTTGATAACAACTTTATAATTGAATGATATACCTCTTTTGTAGTATTTGTAACAGCAAATATTTCCGTTGATTCACTTCCGGGATGGAAACTAACTATCACTTTATTATTATGAAAAACTTCTTCTACTCTTTTATCTTGAACAAAAAAAGAATCTAATTGCTTGATCTTTATGTCTAATTCATAGAAATCATGAAATTCGAGTAGCTTACTCCAAATTAAATTTGTTTCTGATAAGGTAACCCATGTGTTTTTAATCTTCTTACTCTCAATGATCAAGCCCGCATCCAATGGCACTGCAGCAATAGGATCTTGCTGTTGGATTAATGAAATCTTGAGCTGCTGATGAGAAAAGAACAACAGCAAACCAGAAGATGCTACTAATAATATTATCGTTAATATTCTGACCAAAATTCAAATTATTTCAATCAAAAATAATTGTAAGATTCCATTGACCTACTTTAATACAATAGTATCTATGCACACTATTATGTGCATTTACAAAATCCTATTTAAAAAACAAGGCTTGAGGGTTGATTCCTGTATTTACTGAATCTAATAAAACTCCAGTATTATTATATCTAAAAAGCCACCCTGATTGCACAAAATCTACAGCATCAGTAACATAGATCTCACCAGATTGACCATGTACAGCTAAACCATAAAAGTACTTTCCATTTGAAGGCACCTCCTCTGAAATTATTCCTGATTGATCAACATTCATTTTTTTAACACCCCCATCAATCCAAAATAAATGATCTCCATTTGCATCTACACATAACTTTGACGGAGAAGAGTTCAATGAAATTGTTTCTTGTAAACTAAAGTTAGCTATTTCTATTCTCTCTAGCGTCCCATTGTTTGCTCCCCATGATCCAGCACAAAGCACCCAAAGCTGATCATTTTTATCAAATACCATATTCATTGGTGAGTCTCCTACAACCAATGAATCAATTAACTCATGATTATTTACATTTAGCTTATATATAAGGTTAGACCCAGGACATGCAACATAAGCTATAGTGTCTCTTACGCTAATAGACTCCGTCCAACCAGTAACAGCTATAGATGATGAAATGGTTTTATTTTGCAGATCCAAAACCTGGATACTATTTGAAAAAAGATCTGTGACGTAAGCAAAATCACTACTCACCTTCTTAATTTCTCTAGGACTAGTTAATCCCGAAATAGTGGCATTTGAAGAAAAATCAGCTGAATCCACGATTTCTATTTTTCCAGAATTATTGACTACAATATAAATTTCCCCATCAATTTCTTCCATGTATTGCACTACATCACCTAAAACAAAATTATTGACCTGTTCAAAATAATTATTAGAAACTTGATTGTTTGCCCTATCATAAACAGTTACTGAACCATTTGATGATCCAAAGTTTCCTTCACATCCCACTAATACATTATAATAAAGCAAAGGCTCAACAGGAATTACTGGTTGAGGTCCAATTTCTTCTTTTCTACATCCAATTAAAGTTAATATCAAAATAAATAATGTAATCTTTTTCATTTTACTGTTGTTTTAAGTTTATTTTTAAATTGAATAATACGTGTATTCCAGGCATAGGCCTGTAAGAAATAACATGATAATCTTCATTGAAAATATTCATCACCTTTATTCCTGTAATAATCTGTTTTCCTTCAATGAAAGGACTAGTCCATTCTAAGCCAAAATCTGCAGGGCTATAATTAGGTAAATAACTGTAATTGTCACTACTAATGTATACTCTACCCATTAGACTCTGACGATAATAGATCATGAAATTTCTAAAGCTAACATCAAGACAGAATTGCCCTTGATTTTTAGGTATATACATTAGTTGATTACCTATTGAAGCGTCATTTTCAATATATGAATTTTGTGTAACTGCATTTAAGAAATTATATTGAAATGAACCTTTAAAATTAACTACTCCCACATCTTTCTCCATTACAATTCGGGATTCCAATCCATATCTTTTAATTTCCTTAATGTTTTCAGGTGACCAAACAGAATTACTATTTGGAAGCCATATTATCCAATCTTTTGTTTTTCCATAAAAAGTTGAAATAGAGAAATTGATTCCTTTAATAATATCTATACTATTGTTCCATTCAATCTCATGACCTATTTCTGGCATAAGCTCAATATTTCCTCCAGGAATCCAGAACTGGTCATTCAATGTTGGGTATCTTGAAGTTTTAGAAATATTAAAATCGGAGTTAACTTCTTTATTATGAATTAAAAAGGCTCTTTTAACACCTAAAGAAGGCATTACAGGATTAGGGTTAAGGTCTATGAGCTCATGTCTAATTGCTAAATGATAAATTGTTTTTTTAATTTTTTGCTCCCATCTAAGATAGGCAGAGGACCTGATTTGAGAGGACACTCTCAAATAATAATCAGAATGGGCAATGTCCTGTCTATTCATTAGGTAGAGCTGAACCTTAGCATTAATTGAAGAAATATATCTATTTACCTTGTAATTTGCATGGAACGAATTGGTCTTAAATGCTGATGAAATATCATAAGCGGTATCTTGATAAGACATGTACTCATTAACAAATGCTAACTTGAATTGATGAGACCATTTATCATTAAACCATTTATAACCTATTAAAGACCTGAAATGTTGGTCATTTTGAAACTCCCCATTATTAGGCAATCCAATAATAGATGGTATTTGCCTCCAACTACTAAAAAAATTAACCTTAAAATCTATGGCACTATTTTCTTTAATTTTAATTTTCCCCTCTTGAATAAATCCGTGTTGATTAATAGATGCATTTTCCCTCTTTCTCTCTTCATTTTGAAGAGTTGTAATGTCTACATAATCAAAATCATTAATTGCAAAACGATGCAAATATCCAGACATGAATGACATTTTATCATTACCATAATTTATTTTGAATTTTGTTCGTTTAATACCAAAAGAACCTAATGTCTGCTCAGCACTTAATTTAAATTTATCACTATTTGTCTGGTTTGAAAACAAACTTAATGCTCCGCCTATACCTCCTGAGCCACTAGAAAGGCTTGACCCTCCTTTTTGCAATATAATCTTATCATAAAAGTCTATTGGCAGTAACGAAAGGTCAGTTAATCCTAAAGTTGCTGCATTAATAGGAATCTCATTCCAATAAATTTGAGTTTGGTTAGCACTGGAACCTCTAATTGACAATGTTGCTAAATTCCCAGAACCATATTGCTTTATAAAAACAGCACCATTTCTAGACAACAGGTCATCTACTGTTTGACCACGGTATTTTATCATGTCTATTGAATCAATTTCAATAACTGAAAAAGTTTCGGCTCCTTTTGTAAGCAACTTTTCAAGGACTATGTACTCTTTTAATGTGTCTGATTGTGCATTGAAATCAACCACTGAAAAGATCATTGACATAATAATGAAAATCCAATAAAAAAGAATTTTATTCTTTATCATTTAACCATTAGTTATCAAACTACTTTAGGAAAACAGAAGAAATTCATGCAAATACATTGCATTTGAATTAAAGTTCTTTTGCTTTTTACCCGAAAGCAATTAATTATGATAATTGGCAGGTCTTCTGACTTACTATGAACAATGAGTCTTCCCGTTAAAACAGTGACATTAGACATTGTCCTTAAAATAGCTTACAGCTGCGGGAACAGTTCAGGATTTTCACCTAATTCCCTATTAATCTTTAAATAAGAACCAAAAATCGATTCAAAATTAAAAAATTTAGACAATAATAAATTATTTAGAAATATAATTTTTATCTAAAACTGGAAATTGAATTTTAGCGAAATGATACAAGGAGAAAATACTTGAAATAAAAACAAGGTCACCTAACAACGTATTTTGAAAAAACGGAATTGCCATTTCATAACAACTAAATAAACCGCCAACATTCATAGGGTAATATCCTCCTTGAAACCAAACTGCAAAATTGGTAACTAAGAAAAATAACAAAGAACTAGTTAATGAAGCTCCAACGACATTTAATAAAGATGGCTTTTTTATTTTTGATCCTATAAAAACAATAATGCCAAATGAAAGATAGACAGCCCACATGAAGCTATGAACGCCAATAAAAAGGTCTGATAAAAAGAGTGCTGCCAATGGAATTAAAAGCGCTATTTTCTTCTCATTTAAATAAGCTCCGCCAAATAATGCCATTGCAGCAATTGGAGAAAAATTAGGAATTTGTGAGAACCAAATATTTAGCAAAGACAACAAAAGAATAATTGCTGAAATAATTAAAATTCTGGTTTTTAAAGCTTGTTCCATTTTTTTTTAATTTTTTACAAAAATACAAGAAATCTTATAAAGATTATCTTAATTCATAATTGTTAAAAAAAAGAATGTTCATAAAAAAGGTAGTTTTTATTCAATACTTTTTAGTGTTATTAATTTTTTTAATTCCTAATTTTTCTTGAGTAAATACCTTTTTTTTTTATCAAAAATAAAAAGTAATTCAAAAAGCATTGTGAATAGAATAATGACATAGTATGTAAAATTTTAATGAAATAATCGAATTTTTACATTCGATAACACTTCTGAATGAAGAACAAGGAAAATACAATTGGCCTATTCCCCCTAAGGATATTTTTACTTCCTGGAGACCAAACTACTTTGCACATTTATGAACCCCGTTACTTACAATTGATTAACGAATGTCTTGAACAAGATATTTATTTCGGAATCCCCTATCAAGGTAAAACAACTTTAAGTGAGTACGGCTCTATGGTTAGAATATTGCAAGTGCTAAAGTATTATGAAAATGGAGAGTTAGACATCTTGGTTGAATGCGATCAAAGCTTTAAGATCAATCAGTTTGAAGCTAAAAAAGAAGACAAGCTCTATCCAGCTGGGACAATCACTCCTATTAAGGAAAACATGTTCAATCCTAATGAAGAATTAAAAAAAGAGGTAAGTACTTACTTACAAACCTTACTAGATAAAGATATCTCCAATGAATTAAATGAATTACTTTCCTTTAAAAGTATTATCAATGTAATGAATCTTACAGATGATGAGAAGGTGAAATTCCTAAAATATGGCAATGAAAGAAGAAATGAATTCCTTTTAAGGAAAGTGAGGTTCATGCAGATTCTTCTTAATCAGGAAAAACAAGTAGAACAGAATTTCTATCTAAACTAAACTTTAGTTGAAACCTTCTCTATTGATCTCCAAATAATCTCTGCACTATTATCCCAACTAAATTTTTTTGCTTGTTCTATTCCTTTTTCACAGTAACCCTTAAATTGCTCCTTATCTAATACTTTTATCATACCCTCTTTAATAGAACTAACGGAAAACGGATCAACATAAATTGCTGCATTACCACCCACTTCAGGCATACTAGAGATGTTACTTGTAACGACTGGAACACCGCTTTTCATTCCCTCTAAAACAGGAATTCCAAAACCTTCAAAATAGGATACATAAATCATTGCTTCACTGCACGCAACAATATACGCCAGCTCTTCTCCTGAACTCCTGCCCAAAAAATGAACATCTTTAGAAATGTCATCAAGTGCTCTATCCTTGCTCCATAAAGGATCTCCAATTATAATAAAATCAAGTGGCTGATTGTGTTTTTCTTTGAGCTGTTTGAAGGCTAAAAGCATCCTTTCAATATTTTTCCTTTTATGTAAGGCCCCTACATAGACAAAATAAGGCCTTCCGTTATTAATCTTTTGCAAGCCATCTTTTCTTTCCGATTCATTTAAAGGTTTGTAATATTTACCAGCACTATTATAAGCCACACTAATTTTTTGTTCATTTATTCCATAAGTAGCAATGATATCCTTTTTTGAATTTTCTGAAACTGTAAGAATATGATTAGCTTTTTGAGCAAATAATGGAAATCTTTTTCGATAATATTTTGTTATGTGAGTGGGAAGGTCTTCAGGGTGATGCTCAAAATTAAGGTCATGAATTACGGTTATTTGCGGGACTTCAGTTCTCAAACTTAACATGCCATCTGGAGAAAAGAAAACATCAATATTGTATTTCTTTAACGCTCTATTAACCATATAATCGAACCAGATATTAAATAATATTGGGTGCCTTGCTTGAGGAGAGATAATTACTGGCTGAATATTTTCCTCAAAAATAAACTCATCACTAAATGGTCTATCAAAAAAAAAGAAAAATTGATGCTCAGGATGAGACTTTGTAATACGTTTTAAATTTTCATAAGTAAACCAACCTATTCCCTCTAGCTTGTTCTTTAAAAGTAACCTTGTGTTTACAGCAATCCTCATCAATAGAAAATTTTGGTGAAACTAATGACATTCTATTAACTGAACAATTATTTGAATTATTTTATCCCCTACTCTGTATTTGACTTTGTATACCAATAAGCCATTGCAATTATGACAAACTGCAAAGGAAGTCTAACCCAGGATGCAACAAATGGCGAAATGTCTAATGCCGTTTGTGGAGCTTCATTAAATGCTAGATATATATTTGCAGGATAAACTGCAATAAATAAAAAGATCAACCCCCATCCTGCATAGTATCTATATTTTTTTACAAGCAACAATCCTCCAAGAAAAATTTCAAAAAATCCACTTATATATACCAACTCTAAGTGCCAAGATAAATAGGGAGGCATGATTTTCAAGAAAAAATCGGGATCGACAAAATGCTTTGTTCCAATGTAAATTAATCCTATAGACATTAAATACATTGAGTAAACCTTTATTTTTTTCATATCACTAATCTAAAATATGAACATTTAATGTGCAACTAAATAGATTACTCAAAATAATTTAGAAATCCATAATCAAACATTGCAATATTTCCTACTGAAGTAATAATTACATATACTTCAATATCTTTTTCTATCTTATTAAATTCATCCTGACTAGGAGCTCCTTTCATATTTAAATTGAAATCATACATTTCCTTGTTATAATACCAATATTGAGATTTATTATTATATATCTCTCTCAATATTGAACTCCATGCCAGTGTATTTATATAGCTATCTGAACAAAAAATGATTTTCGGTTTTTCCTCATTACTAAGTTCATATACTGGCTTTGCAAATTTTCCTTTTTCTAATAAAAACGGCAAGTTAGCTGCTTCCCAGGTATCTATATCCTCTGCCCTAGGATATTCTAATTGTTTTGGCTCAAGTGAGATAAAATCTGGTATGCTCAATCCGTTTTTTCTTAATTTATCGCCAATTGAATCTAATGCTTGAATAGCGTAATAATGAGTCCAATGTTTACCTCCTCTAGCGAACATTTCATATTTGTTAATCCCTTTCTGTTGTAAAAACCAATCATTAAAATCTATATGATTAATATTATTCTCTTTAAATAAAATCTTATAGTTATTATACATGAAACGGCCTCCCTTTTTTAAGGTCATATGATTGGGTAAAAATTCTGAGTATACAAATATTTTTTCTGGAGCAATGACAAACAACAATTCTTTACCTTCTTTCATTAAATTCTCTTGCACATCTTTTAACCTAGCAACATTTTCATTGATTTTTTCAATCCCTACATTATCTCCACCTTCTAAATACCATTTTGTTCCATAAAAAAGATAATTGTCTTTTCCTCGAAATACTGATTTTACATGTAATAGATCAAATAATTCATAATCAAAAAAGTTTTTAAAACGAACAAAAGATGGCCTTACTCTAGTAGAACTATTAATATAATCTTCAATACTATCCTGCCACTCTCTATTTAATATAGATTCAATTCCTAAAATAGGGGCTTTTTCTTCTTTTCCTGTATAGCCATGGAGTTTAATAATAACAGGCCAATTAATTAATTGGCCTAATAAAGGAATAAACAATACAATTAAGAAAACTATATAAAATACTTTTTTCATTAAAATCTATAATAGATGAAAGGATTATATCCAGCTCCCATTATTTCCCCTAAACTCAATATGAATAGAAACAAACACACTATAAATCCTGTTGATAATACGAATCGATTAGAAGAAGCATAATTATTTTGAAAATTATTCAACCTATCTACTGTCTTTTTATTAATTGCAAAAAATGAAAACCCAACAGCTACAATTAAATAGAATAAAAATTTCTTTTCATATACAACTTCAACCGCATAGTCAAAAGCAAACATTTTGTCAATAAAAAATAATGCCTGTTCCATGGTTTCTGATGAGAAAAACACCCATCCTATCAGCACTAACAAAAAGGTATAAAGAATATTGATTATAGGTAACATCTTTAAAAGCTTGCCTAGAAATAATCTTTCAATAATTAATAAAAAACCATGGAATACCCCCCAAAAAATAAAATTCCAAGCAGCACCATGCCATAAACCTGATATTAAAAATACCAATGAAAGGTTTATTAAGGTTCTGATTCTACCATTTCTATTACCCCCTAATGGTATATAAAGATAATCTTTCATCCACGCTCCTAAGGTCATATGCCAACGCTGCCAAAATTCAGTAATTGACCTTGATAAATATGGAAAATTGAAATTTTCTGGGAAATTAAAGCCGATCATTTTACCTAATCCTATTGCCATATCTGAATATCCAGAGAAATCGAAATATATCTGAAAGGTGTAAGCAATTGCAAAGACCCATGCTTCGCTACTATGAATTGCCCATGGGGCAATTTGGTATAATTCATGAAGATCATTCACTTGATCCGCCATTACATTTGCAATTAAAACTTTCTTCGACAATCCAACACAAAAGCGAAACGCTCCATTTAATCGCATTTCATAATTTTCATTATTTACCCTATTTCGGATTTGTGATGCAACATCTCTAAAACGGACGATAGGTCCTGCAATAAGCTGAGGGAATAACGTAATGTATAACAAGTAATCCGTAAAAGAGGTTAGATGCTTATCTTTTTTCCAATAAACATCCATTGAATAACTGATCTTTTGAAAAGTAAAGAATGAAATACCTATGGGAAGCATAACCTCTTTCCAATAAAGCCCCCCTCCAATCAACCAATCTAAATTCTCTATGAAAAAATTAGCATACTTAAAATAGGCCAATAAGCCTATATTTAAAATAAGTGATATAACTAAGTAATATTTTCTTCTAGGAGCTTCAAAATAATTGATTAGCTTAAAATCAATAATGCAAGAGCCCAATAAAAAGAAAATAAAAATAGGTGCTCCCCATGCATAAAACCCAAAACTAAATAGCAGCGCAATTAGGTTTTTATACTTTGTTGGCGTTAAATAATATGCCAATAGAAAAATTGGCAAAAAATAACATAAAAAAAGAGTTGAGCTAAAAATCATTTATAAATTGTTAGCATACTCTGTTCCTTATCAAACTCCCAATTCTTGAATTTATTCATCAATCCCATCCCGCATAACATTCCACCTTCATCAGTAATATAAACAGTAACATTATTGACCTTAAAACCTCCAATTACAATATTATCTAAGACCACACCTTTTGCGTTTACAATAGATCCATCTGCAATTGAAAAGCTTTTTGATGCTATATAATCTGAATTCGTGATCAGCTTTTTATCCAATAGTTCTTTTTCAAGATCAGAATTAATGATCAACTCACTTGCTCCTGAATCAAAAATGAAATAACGAGAAACTCCATCAATGACTAATTTAATTTTAAAAGTAGTCCCGCTTGGTGTAAGTTTGATAATTGATTCATCGCTAAACCCTTCAATATCTTCAGGAACGTAGCTATTATTACTTTTGTTCTTCTCTACTAAATTTCTGCATGGAAGAA
This sequence comes from uncultured Flavobacteriales bacterium, assembly GCA_964430245.1. GTDB lineage: Bacteria > Bacteroidota > Bacteroidia > Flavobacteriales_D > Parvicellaceae > CAYSEW01. The sequence continues at coordinate 9,471 of CAYSEW010000009.1, read as the reverse complement.
TCACTTCATTGTAGGAGTCTTTATGTTCATCACCAATTTCTGAGTAATATTTTTTAAATGCCTTATAATTAATGACCTTTTCTTTCAATTTCTCATATTCACATTCACAATACCTTCTAGATTCTTCTTCAGAAAAATCAGCATTTAAATAGCGCTCTTTACAAAGGTCAACATAAGATTCCCCTATTGAAAATCCATCACCAACACAGCTCATTAATTCATCAATTCCCTTTTCATCTGTAGGAAAAAGCTTTGCTATATCTTTTTTAACAATCCTAAACAATTCGTCACTGTTTAAAGTGGGAATTTTCTTGTAAGTGATACATTCCCAAACTTTTGATGCATTTATTTTAATGCCTGAAACTTCAAGGTCATCTATCTCCCCTTTAGCTTTATGAATAAATTTCTTTCTACTGCCCAGGTCATAACCATCTTTAGTAAAAAAACTATCCTTTGATTTATTTTTTCTTTCTATAGGTTTTACATCCTTAAGTTCTTTACTTAAATGAATATTATTAGCCACAAACATGGATTTAAGAAAATAATTGTTTTTGTTTTGAGATAACTCTATATAAGATTCATTATCCAATGTTAAGCAATATAAAAATTCTACTGCTCGTCTATTAATCAACATGAAATTTGAATAAATACATCTAATTTCGTTATCTGAAAGAGGTTCAATAAAAACATAAGTTCTGGCTTTAGAATCAATTGAATAAGCTTCAACTAAAGTTAGCGCCTCTGGAAGAAAAGGATTGTTAAAAAAAGCTTCATTTTTTAATTGCTCAAGCGTTTTAAGATCAGGTAATCCATTCACTGAATCCATGTATGAAATAATCTCTTTAAATACACCCGCTTCAACATCTTCATTCTCCAAAAAATCACTCACCATAAAAAGCACACAGTCATTTATACCTTCATGAAAAAAACTGAGCGATGGATAGGCATAAGCCATCTCAGTTATATAAAATCCCAAAACACCTGTCTCTTCTGGCAGGAGGACATCTGTATATGATTTACTGAATTTACTTTTTGCACATTCTTTATATCCTTTTATTTTAGGTAAAAAGACTGATGAATTACCAACATCAACTTTTTTCTCTTGTGATTGAAGTTTAAAAGAAATAGAAATAATTAATAAAAACAGGAATAGCCTTTTCATTGAACGAATATAAGAAATCAAAAAATCTATAAAAAAATAAAAATAAGATTTAGGGTATAATTTTTGCAGGTAACATATTTACTGTTTTTACGTTAATAAAAGACTGAACACTTAATTAATGCAAATAGGTCCAAATAACTATCTACCCTCAGTGGTCTTTATTTTTCCATTTATTATTCTATTATCAGTAATATTAATTCAACTCCCGATTAATAGAACTGACATTGATCACTTTAATTACACCGACTTCGACACAAAAAACAACAAAGAAGAAAAAGAATCTAACTATGAACTAGAGTTTGATGACTTTATTGACGACAAACAAGACAATAGACAATTCAATAACTGCAACCTTGACAACAACACTTACAAAAGCAAATACTCCCAAATTATTTACCTAGACACCCCAAACCCTCCTCCAGAATCAGTCTAATTAAAATCACTTTACAGCAAAACAAATTTTAATTAACTAATTTAAAAATCATGAGAAAAAATAACTTATTAATAGGATTATTATCTATAATAATGATCTCTACGTCTTGCGCTATTGTAAGACCCGGAGAAGTAGGTGTAAAACAAAAACTTGGAAAATTAAAAGGCAATCCTAAAGATCAGGGAGTTGTGCTTTTAAATCCTTTTACAACTAGATTATTAAGAATACCCACTAGAACAGTAAATAAAGAGATCAAGCTAAATCTGCCTTCTAAAGAAGGCTTGAATGTAGCTGCAGAAATTTCTATTTTATACCATGTAAAAAAAGAAAAAGCAGTTAACATTGTTAATGAAGTGGGCGGCAATTATGAGAAAGTATTGATATTAAGTACTTTCAGATCTGCTTCTGCAGATGTCTGTGCAAGGTTTTTTGCAAAAGACATGCATTCTGGCAAACGTGCAGAAATTGAAAAAGAGATCAAAGCACAAATGTCAGTTCTGCTTGAAGGCAGAGGATTTGTTATAGAATCGATTCTCCTTAAAAGCATTACACTTCCAAGTGGTTTATATTCAGCAATAGAAGCCAAACTCCGAGCAGAGCAACAAGCCCAGCAAATGGAATTTGTCCTTCAAAGAGAAAGAAAAGAAGCGGAAAGGAAACGAATAGAAGCTGAAGGAATTAGAGATGCTCAGAAGATCATAAAAGAAGGTATCACTGATGGAAATATAGAATGGAGAAGCTTAGAAGTATTGAAAGAGCTTTCTTCATCTCCTAATGCAAAATTAATTATTACAGACGGCAAGACTCCTGTGTTAATTAATAGCGACAAGTAAACCCTATCAAAAAGAGCCTACTTAGTTAGGCTCTTTTTAAAAAAAATTACGGGAGCTGTTTCTGTCTTTCAGAGTTTAAAATAATTTCTTTAGCAACATTAGTCATGTAAAAATTTCCTTTAAACTCAAATGCAATTACATTGTTTATTTTAGCTTTTATAAAGCATTCTTTAAACAATTTTAATTCATTTCCATGATATTTGGGTTCGTTTTTCATCCTTTTTAAATATATAAACCGTATTAGCAATTAACGCAGAAAGGGAAAGCCCAATCATTAAATTTGAACAGGGACTGTATTATTAATTTTATTCTGTTTTAATTTTTGCTATACCAAATAGTTTTTAATTACTTTTTATTATTCTAGTAGTTACAATAGCTTCTTTTGTGTTATTAAATAATAGAAAATATACTCCTGTAGGCAATTGATTAATATCAATAATATATTGATTAAATCCTCTATTCATTTCAATATAATCTGTTAACACTTTTTTACCAGTAATATCTATAATGGTAAATCTAGAATTATCCCCTTGGTAGTTATCTAGATCTACTTCAATCATTAGTTGATCAGAAGCGGGATTAGGGTAAATATGTACTGGAAGGCTTTCTATTTCATTGTTACAATTTGAACTAGCTGGATAGTATGTTTTTTGTTGCCCATCGAAATCCACTTGAGTCAATCTGTAGTAGCTTAATCCTGAATATGGTTGAACATCAACAAATAAATAATCAAACTGTTGATTAGTGGTGCTAGCTCCTTCAATATGACCTATTGATTCCCAATTAACTGCATCAACACTTCTTTCTATCATAAAATGATCATTGTTAATTTGAGATAAAATAGAAAAGCTAATCAAGGTTTCATTCTGATTACAATCCACATCAAAAGAAAGCAAATCAATAGGCAGTGGATTCCCTGAGCTTGAAGATCCTAAATTAAAGGGGCTGAAAGTTGTTACCAAAGCATCACTACTTACCCTTCCTGCAGATGCAGACTCTCCTCCCAAAGACCCATCATTTCCTGTTAATGTTTGTCCTAAATTTTCCCATTTAGCACCATCCCAATGAGCTAAACGAATATCTAATGGAACATCAACACCACTTGTTGCATCCCAATTCAAACCAATAAAGCAATCAGCAGAACCAGCAATTCTAGAAATATTCCACCAACTTTCAGGAGCAACATGATCTAAGCCTGTGTCGCATAATTGTTCTGATGAATTGCCATTATAGGTATGAGCAGTATTAATAAACTCTATTGAATAGGTAGTAGACACATTAGAATTAGGTGTAACATAAACTGGTCTATAGCTATTACCATCACCTACAGGAAAAACATATTCAACACTAGAATTGGTTATCCTGTCAAAAGGACCTATAATATGTGAAGATGCACTTCCTCCAGAAATCGCTGTAGAAGAAGTATTTTCTAGTGTGAGTGTATTTATAGTGCTAGCAATAATGTTTCCATTATTTAATGTCAACACTCCTTTAATTTTAGTGGGAGAAGACAGCGTTAAATCTCCTCCGCCATTTAACCTTAGATCATTAAATGAAGCTTCCAGATCAATTGGAGTTTGAGTTGTTTTTTTAAATCTCATATTTAAAAGATACCTTCCTCTTGTTCCCCCCCCAAAATTATCATTTCCTTGATAGGACCAAATCATCCTATTTTCTGTTAATCCATCACTAAGATCGTAAAGAGCAATTCCAGGACCTGTCCCAGTTCCATTAGTATGATTTTCAAATATAATTTCTATTCCTCCAGTACCCGAGTGCTCATAATCATCAATATCTATTTCTACCCATCCAGCTGTATTAAAAACTATGGATTGATTACTTAGCACCTGTTCGTATGAATTTAGGTCAGGATAATTATCATCATCTGTATTGCTGAATTCAGTCTTAGTATTTGATATAGATCCAATATAAATAGAACCAGTAAAAACAAAACTACTAGGATTATCTACAAAAATATATAGACTATTAATGGTCATTTCTTCAATTCCTATTTCATCTTCAGTATACATACAACGAACATAACCAAATGGCTGAGCAGCATTAAAAGGGGAATCCGTCCAAATTGTAGGTCCTTCAAAAATGACAGTTTCTTCTTCAGTTGTAGGAGTAGTTCCTGAAAAATCAGTTATCTCAGCAGTTCTTGAACCTGAACCAAAAAAAACTACCCTACAAGCAGCATCAGAAGCATCTAAAAAGCCCTGATTCCCAACAATCAAATCACCTTTTAGCTTTAATTTACTTGTATTTAAATCTAATATGCAATTTAAATCATCCTCAATGGTCAAAGCTCCCTTTACCACCAAATTACCAGTAACAGTTTTTGTACTTGAATTATCAATTGTAAGATTATAATAAGCATCACTTATGACATTTTGAGCAACATTCCCATCATACTTAACTGTTCCCACGTTTGAATTCATATTCCCTAAACTAATAACTGATATATTGCTTAATGCTAGAATTCCATTCGCAGTAAAATTAATAGTTCCGTCATTAGCATCGAATGAGCCATTAGCATCATAGGTCCCTAGATCTATATTAAGGATGCCGTCTATATCCGTATTTCCAGAAACAGTAAAAACATTTGAGACAATCGTAATCTCACCTCCTGAATTTATAGTTAAAGATCCGATATTAACATTACTTGAAACTAGAGGCTGATTTGCAACATTAGGAATCACCACATTGTCTAATACTGAAGGAACTAGCCCAAGATCCCAGTTAGCTGTGTTTAACCAAGAATTATTTATGCTACCATTCCAGGTATTGGTATTTTGACTATAAAAGGAAATATTGATTGATGTAATAAAAATCAATAAAAAACTATTCCTTATAAAATGATTAATAATTTTTTCTTTAGACTGCATAACAATTAGATACAAATGAAAATTTCTAATTTCAAAAGTTTTATTCTTTTTAACTATTACATTAAGGATAAGTGGGTAGTCATATCAAATAAAGGGTAGTCATTTTGAGGGACTTACTTGCTTATCTATACTATTAAATATCTTATTATTTAAGAAAAATTAAAGCACGGATAAACGTGAAAAAGACACCTTAATTAACTTTCACGGAAATATGTTTAACAGGACCTGCGGAAGGAAATTCTCTACTAAAGCATAATTATTTTGGTTTATTACAAAATGACCAAGAAAAATCTTTGATACCGCAATTTTGTATTGTAAATACAAGAAATCAGGGAAAACAGGAATTAGTCCTTAACCACTTTCAGTTTTTTAACTCTATCTCCATAGCTAACCCTAAATACATAGACTCCGTTAGGGTAATCTTGAATTGAAATAATAGTGTTATTAGTGGTTTTTAAGAGTCTTCCGGATAAATCATACATCTCAACATTAAAAGAACCATCATAGCCTTCTATATCTAATGTAATGAGGTTGTTTGAGGGGTTGGGATGAAGGTTGATGTTAGAAGTATGTTCTTGGATAGAAATTGGAATAGAAAAACAACCTAATGGATAATTACAGTTTGTACTGAATGAGGTTTGAGGGTCAATCCCTGTCCAATTAGCAGTTGACCAAGAAGGGTCATCTACTTCAATACAAGTTAGATTTGGATTGTTTGTTGCTTGAAAAACTGTCATATTAATGTTATTGCCATTTTTCAGATTTAAACATGTGAGTTGATTATTATCACAACGCAACATTGTTAAAGCAGTATTATTACTTAAATCTAATGAAGTGAGTTGAGTACCACCAATTGCTCCAGGAAAACTACCACAAGCCAATTCAATTAAAGCAGTATTGTTACTTAGATCTAAACTGTTAATTTGAGTACCTCGACAATCCAAATTCTCTAAAGCAGTAAAATCTTCTATGCCTTTTAAGTTAGTGATAGATTGGGCAATAACAATCATGGAAAGTTCCAAAAAAGTAACCCCATTAATATTTGCTGTAGTTACATAATTATCTAATACAGTATCATAACCCAAATAAATCAATGCCTGTTCAAAATTATCATCAGGAACATAGGTTTGCTGCTGTGAAATACTTAAAATAGGTAGTAATGTAAATAGCAGCAACAATCTTTTCATATTACTAATATAAGAAATCAGTGAATACGGATTAGTATTTAACCACCCTTAGCTCCTCCATTTTTTTTCCATAGAACACCTTAAATAAGTAAACTCCATTAGGGTATTCTTGAATGTCTATTGTAGCTTCATTTTTTGTTTCCAACCACCTGCCTTGCAAATCGTATATCATAATTTTAAAAGGTCCATTATAATTGACCGCCTTAATTGTAACAATGTTTTGAGTTGGATTTGGCACAACACTTAAATTGTGAAAGTTTTCTTGTATATCTGTCATACTACAATCGACCTCAAAATAATCACTTATGTAATCTCTTTGAGTGGTATTGATAGCATGAGCAGCATTCCCTTTTAATAAAACAACCTGATCAGACAAATAAGAATACTCATTTACTGCAGATCCAGCCGTACCAATAGCCGTTCCATTTCCAGTTATTTGATTGCCTGTATATCCTTGACTTTGAGCAATTATATAGGCTGATAATTCTGCATTTAAAAAATTAACTCCAACCGAAGCTCCTCCACTGTAAGGAATAACCGGATCATTTGTATTACATACACTTAAATATTTTCTGCCAGAAATTGGATTGGAGATGGTGTTGTATCCACAATAAGAATTAGATGATGTAGTAGCGCCACTGGGATAATAAAAATTACCATTATGGTATTGTTCTTCATTCAGCTGAGAAACCACACCACATATTATATCAACTCCAGTATTTGAATTCTCTATAAAAACTCTATTAGCTAGTCCCGAACCATTGGATGATCCTAAAATCCTAATTTGAGTTGGATTGATGTTGGTATAAGATTGTAAGTTCAGAATAAGCTCGGTTACCATTTCAACATCAGGAGCATCACTGTTTTCCCCACAGATATTCCAGCTATTCATGTAGCCAGATGGTGCAACCAGTACATGGCAATCTAAAACATTTTCATATTGCATTAACATTCCAGCACCTTGCCCTCCATTACCGTGTAGCAAAATACATGCAGGAAAGCCGCCTTGAGGAACAGGGCCACTAGGAACACTTATATCTATTGGATAGGTATATCCATTGGGTTCTTGGGCCCAAGATTTTGTAATCGAAATAGTGGTTGAATTGGTTATAATCTGTCCCATTCCAATGATTGGAATAAGTAACAAAAGCAAAATATTTTTTTTCATACAACTAATATAATAAATCAGTGAAGATGAGAGGTGATAGTAAGTTTCTGATTAGCTGAGTATTTTAAATACAATTACAAATAGCGAATTATTAAAACTATTTTAAATTTAGCTTTAGGGTAAATAAGGTGTCTATTGTTAATACAGAGAAAGCAATTACTAAAGGCAAACTTTCAATACTAAACCAATAAACAATTATCCAATTATAAAATAAAGTTATAAAAACCCATAGGGTTTTGGCCCAAAATTTTCTCCCAAACATGCCTCCTATCGCAATAGTTGAAACAAAAATAGAAGTAAACAAACAGCTCTTTAATTTTAATGAAATAGATGACTCTAAGTATATGAAAACAATTAAAAGCACAAATATTATAAAAGAAGATACATACAACTTAAAACTATTATTAACTTTTTCTTTCACCTTCTTTATTTTATAAAAAGGAAGTGTATTTATTAAAAAAGGATTACTAGAGTTATACTTTTTTAACAGCCCTAGTTTTAAAGGAACATTTATAATTTGAGGTTGAAACGTACCAAACATTCTATCCCAAATATTAAAAGTGCCTCCACAATTCTTATCTATATATTCTGGGTTTACGGCATGATGAACTTTGTGTAAAGCAGGAGTAATCATAAATATCTCTAAAAATCCAGAATCTTTTACCAAACAAGTGTGATTATAGAACTGAACAAAATAGTGGATAGATGAAACGAATAAAAAAATTTCTGCGGAAACACCTAATAATGCAAGTGGCACAAAAAAAGGCAAAGAAGTTATAGAAGAAAACCAAGAATTTCGAATCCCTAAAGAAATATTAAAATGTTCTGCCTGGTGATGAACCTCATGAACATACCAAAATAATTTAATTTTATGGTGCAGTCTATGCAGCCAATAAAAACAAAAATCCCAACTGAAAAATGCAAAAATTACTACAAGGTATATATTCCAATTTACTAAAAGATTAAAACTAAAGTGTGTGAAAATATAGTAATATGCAAAAAGTTCGCCACCTCTAAAAATCCACATCAAAAGATGTCCTGAATTTAAATTCATAGTAACCTCATCCCAGGGAATATCTTCATTTCTAATAAATTTAATAACTATAAACTCAATAGTCACTAAAATAATTAAGAGTAAAGGACCTATAAAAACATTCATTTTTTACTTATTCTATTTTCATATTACTAATATAAGAAATCGGGAGGATGGGTTTGGGAATGATTTGAGGAACTATTAAAAAAGAAAATGAATACTTTTAAGATCTTCTTCCAGAAATAGGGGATTTAATTTTTTCCCATAGTTTAAGCTCTCCATCAAAAAATGAATACTCTGAATTGTTTTTTTCTAAAAATGCAACTATTTCCTTTTTTGTAGCTCCTTCAACAACATTCAGTCCATCAAAAATTGAAAAATCAAAAGTATTATCTTCCTCTTTACTTACCCTTTCTATCCTAAACACTTTTAGTTTGCTTCCCAACTTTACTTCTAAGCCAATTCCCTTACTATTGTTATTGAAGATGAGTCCTTTCCTTTTGAATCTTTTAAACTCCACAGATAATATGATTTAAGTTAATATGTTACTAATGTAATAAGAAATCGGTGAAGATGGGGGTTGGGGCGGGAGTTGCTCCCGTTGGTCGTTCTTCTTCGCTTCGCTTCGAGGTGAACCCTTGTTCTTCGAACTTGCATGTTCTGTCAGCACCCACAAATAAAAAAAGTCCGATCTCAAAAGAGAACGGACTTTTTTAGTACCCGGGGCGGGACTTGAACCCGCACGACCATATGGTCACAAGATTTTA